>CAZSLN010000032.1:0-24524 GCA_964607645.1 uncultured Anaerolinea sp. | reverse complement strand
CCAGACCGGTATGCCGAAATGGTCTTGGAGAGGTTTGACGATGACCACATCATCCCAGGTGGGCAGGGTCCATGGGTTGATGATAGCGCCGCGATCCAGATCGATAAGACCAGTGGCGCCAATGCCGATGGAGCTTGGTTGCAGGTTGGTGTAGGCGATCACTTCTTCGATCAATTTGGTGATGCGCTGAATGCCCTTGGCAGGGCCTTGGGCTGCAAGGATGGGAATCTCTTTGGAGTAAAGGCACTCGCCTGCGCTAGTGACCATGCCGACGCGCACGTTGGTGCCGCCAATATCAATGCCGATGGTAAATCGTTCGCTCATCCCTTTACCGCCCCGGCAGAAAGACCGCTAACGATATAGCGTTGGAAGATGAGCGCTAAGATGACCGGAGGGAGAGCTGCCAATACGCCGGCTGCCATCATAGCAGTGATATCCACGGCGTAGCGGCCGGTGAACTCGGCGATGGCAACGGGGACGGTCTTGGATGCGGTTGTGCTGGTAAAAATAAGGGCGAAGAAAAATTCATCCCAGGCGAGCAGGAAGATAAAGAGGGCGGTGGATACGATGCCCGGGGTAGCCAGCGGAAGAATTACTTTGAAGAGGGTGTTGAGGCGGGAGGAGCCATCGATCAGAGCGGCGTCTTCCAACTCTAGCGGAATGGTTTCGAAGAAAGTCGTCAACATCCAAAGGGCAAAGGGCAGGGCAAAGCTGAGGTAAGTGAGGATGAGTACCGCGGGTTTATCGAGCAGGCTTAGCTTGGAGGCTACGATAAACAGGGGGATGACCAGAGAGATCTCGGGGATCATACGCACGCTGAGAACGGTAACGATGATGTTGTCTTTGTAGCGCAGTTTCATTCGGGCGAGTGCGTAGCCCCCGAAGGCTGCAATGACCAGGCAGACGACCGTTGTGCTTACAGCGACAATGAAAGAATTGAGCAGGGCTACTTTGAATATTTGAGTGACATCCGAAATGGCTTTGCCGGGCAAGATGATGTTGAGGTAATTTTCGATACTAGGTTGTGCCGGAAAAAGATGAGGCGGCATCGCTAGCAAGTCGGCGCGGGTGGAAACAGAAGATGCCACCAGCCAAGCAACCGGAGCGTAAATGAAGATAAGAACCGGGATGGTGAGCACCAAGTACCAAAGGCCTTGAAGGATTTTTTTGTTTGGTCTCATTCAACGGTCTCCGGTTTGTAAAGGATGCGGATGTACACCAGCGCCATCACCAGCGTGAAGGCGGAGATGAGGAAGGAAAGCGCCGAGCCGGAACCAAGCCGGCCGTACTTGAAGGATTCGAGGTAGGTTAAGTAGGAAATGGTGACCGTACCAAAAGCGGGGCCACCTTGGGTGATGACATAAATAATATCGAATACACGGAAGGCTTCCACGGTTCTAACCACCAGGGCAACCAAAATGGCTGGCCGCAAGAGCGGCAGACGGATGCGAAAGAAGCGCTGCCAAACGTTGGCTCCATCCACCATACTGGCTTCTTCAACTTCCACCGGGATGGTGGAGAGGGCGGCTTGAAGAATGAGGGCGATGAAAGGCACGCTGTGCCAAACATCGGCGAGGATGACCAAGTTTAGCGATACGAAGGCATTACTTAGCCATACCTGATATTTATCGATCAACCCGAAAGAGTACAACAACGCGTTCAATGCGCCGTAATCGGCGTTATAGATCCAACGCCAAATAGCGCCATTGACAATGGTTGGAATTGCCCAGGGAATGATAAGGCTGGCACGAATGAACTGCCAGCCAAATGGTTTGGCATTGATCAACGAAGCGATCGCCAAACCCAGAACAAGCTCGAGCCCAACTGAAACAAAGGTAAAGTAGGCGGTTCGCCAAATGGATTGCCAAAATGTTTGGTCATTGACGAACTTTAGATAATTATCAAACCAAACGAAATGTCGTGGAATGGGGTCGAATATCTGAACATCTGCGAAACTAAGGACGAAGGTAAAAATAACGGGCAACGCTGTGATAACGAAAATGACCAGCAGGGCTGGTAACAGGAATGTCATTCCTTCACTTTCGGTTTGTTGGCTTAAAGATTTTTTAGAAAACTTCACGATCGTTCTCCAAAAAATGGATTGGGCGTAAAAAACAGCCCAACCCATTTTCAACGGTATTGTTTTACTTGCCTAATTCAACCCATTTAGCGGCGGCATCATCCAATGCTTGCTGTGGAGTTTTTGCCTTGGTAAGGGCTTCCTGAATTGCTAACTGTAAGGCAACAGAGCCTTCAGAGTAATAAGGAACCTTGGGGCGAACATGGGAGAAGGGGAACTGAGCGTTGAACGCAGGAACGGTAACAGGATTGGATTCGTTCAGGGCGGTCAGTTTGGCTAAGCCTTCGCCGGAGTAATTGGTTTGGTAGATGGGCAGAAGGTGAGCGGAATATTCCTGCTGAATGGCTTCGCTGGTGAGGAACTTAACATATTCCCAGGCGGCTTCTTTGTTGGGGGATTTTTCGATGACGGAGAAACCCATGGAGCCATTGATGCTGGAGCTGGCGGCGGCGTTGCCTTCGAAGGCGGGAATGAGGGACATCTTGACATTGCCAACGATGGTGGATTCATCCTTGTTGACGGCGGCCAGATCGTACATATAGAGCCAGTTGAGAGCGAAAGCGGCTTTGCCTTGTGAGAAGGTGTTGCGAACGTCTTCTTCGAGGTAGGTGACGGAGGCGGGGTTGGAGATGCCAGCGTCGATGCTATCAACCATCCATTGCAGGGTGGCTACGCCTTCGGGGCTGTTGAAAGCGGGAGCGCCAGAGGCATCCATGAAGGAGCCGCCGTTGCCATAGAGCAGCACGACGAAATCACAAATGGCGGCTTCGGCCTGGGCCCAAGACCAAACGATGGGGTATTCAACAATGCCTTTTTCCTTGAGGATGGCGGATTGGTCCATCAACTCTTCCCAAGTGGTGGGAGGAGCGGCAATGCCGGCTTCTTTGAGCATGGCTTCGTTGTAGAAGAAGTACTTTTCATCCAACAACCAGGGCATACCATAGGCTTTGCCGTTGACGGTGGTGATATCCCAGGCGGAGGCAAAGACATCGCTCTTGGTCTTGGCATCGATCTGGTCAGTCACATCCCACAGGTAGCCATTTTTGGCGAACTCGGCGTACCAAATATCATCCACCAAGACAACATCGTAGGTGGGTGGGTTGGCGGCCATGGCGGTTGTGATCTTATCATGCAGGGCATCATACGCTACATATTCGATCTCAACTTTGGTGGTGGGGTTGGCTTCGTTGAATTTGGCGACGATGGCGTTCATCTCCTCGGGAGTGGCGCCGGCTTGCTGCATGGCGAGCACCTTTACGGTCTTGGGGCCGGTATCAGCCTTGGGAGCGCAGGCGGAGAGCACCATCGCGAGGATCACGACGAGCAGGGTGAAACGGAAAAACTTTGACATCTTACCTCCTAAAAGGAATTAAATTATGGACTGTCGTCCAGTTGAAAAAGTATAGGAGTTTCCACAATAATAGGAAACCACATACTCTATTACCTTGAATGAATCACTGTAGTCGGTGCAGGTGATCTTGAGGATCGGGTCATTTAAGTTGATCTCTAAATGGCTGGCAATCTCCTCCGAAGCGAGAGTCGCTTGAATTTCGTTATCTGTCCATGCGGGGGTTATGCCGTAGGCAGTTCGAAAGATCTCGAAGATGGATTTGGATAGGTCGTGATCGCCGAAATTAGGGAAGGAGGTGAGCGGTATGTGGGCGACCTCGACGACGACCGGGGTGTTGTTGGATAACCGAATTCTTTTGAGTAAAAAGATGGGATCGTTCGGATCTATCTTTAGATGGTAGGCAATATGCTGCCCGGCGAGGATGGATTCGGCTTGTAGAATGATCGAGGAAGGTACCAACCCTTTGCTGCGAGTGTCTTCGGAAAAACTACGGAAGCCTGAAATATTGCTCATGGTGGGCAAAGAAACGAAGGAACCTTTGCCTTGTTTGGAATAGATAACGCCTTGGTTCAATAATTCTTTGAGCGCCAGCCGAATGGTAATGCGGCTTACCTTAAAGGAAGTACTCAGCTCGGCTTCTGAGGGCAATTTATCGCCTGGCTGATACTTGCCGCTGCTGATAAGATGCTGAATATTGTTCTTGATCTTGATGTACGTTGGGGCTAAAAAAGAATCAGACCTTCTTGAATTCATAAATTTATTATATTGTTATAACAAGTTAAGTCAATCATCTGAGGCTGGGGGATGTAATGAAAAGATTATGGCATTCGGTCAAAAAGGCCTTATGCTATAATCAGACAAGGATAACCATAGGGTCAAGGCATGCCAGAAAAAATAAAAACTCCCCAAACAACACAATATTCCGCGAAGACATCTCTGCTGGGCACCAAAAAACCGGTGAAAAAAAGCGGCAGCAAGGCTGAAAAACCCGTTAGAGCGAAGACAAGCCGCCCTGGCTCCCGCCGCAAGCGGGGCGGGCTGGGTTTGCCTTCCTTTAATATTTCAACAGAGCGGCAATTAGATCTGCTTGGGTTAGTTTTGGCTCTCTTTGGTCTTTTTCTTGGTCTGATCATCTTCTCCATCAGCCGCAGCCCTTTCACAGAATCAGTGTATGAGGTGTTTGACGGCTTTGTGGGTTACGGCATTTACCTGCTGCCCTTGGCCTTTATTTGGGTGGGTGGCTGGCTGGTTTTGCGCAAGATCGAAAACATTCCCGCCTTCACCTTTAAGCGCGGCTTGGGGTATACCCTCACCTTACTTTTTCTAATCGTTGTTTTAGACATTTTCACTGGCCATGGCGGAAGCCTTGGAGGCGGTATGAGCAATGCCCTGCGAAACTTGTTAGGGAACGCCGGGATGGGCATCGCGCTTTTTGCCTGGCTTTTGGTTGTGCTAACGCTGTCGTTTGATGTATCGCTTTCGGGGTTGTTGGGCGGCGTTTTGTTTTTAGTGGAAGATGCCGTTAGCGCGATCTCTGGTTGGTTTGCGGACCAACGCGGCAAGAACAGCCCCAAGTGGCAGCCCGATGACGAACTGCCAATCGAAGACGGCTTTAAACCGATAGAGGAGCATATCCTTGGGGACGCGGCACCTGCGGTGCTATTAGCGGCGCACGAGCCCGGACGGCCTGTAAGGCTGGAGCAGAATAAGATCTTTTGGAAGATGCCGCTGGCAAAGAACCTGCTGGAACTGGGTAACCCCTCTAAGATCGACGATGAGACCATCGAAGATCGCATCAATATTCTCGAAAGCACCTTGCGTTCTTTGGGCACGCCTTGTAAGGTGGTGGATGTGAGCCGTGGCCCCACCGTGACGCAATTTGGGGTGGAGCCACTGTTCATCGAATCGCGAAACGGGCGGATGAAGGTGCGGGTAAACAAGATCGCCTCGTTGGCAGATGACCTGGCCTTAGCGTTGGCGGCGCAGCGCATTCGTATTCAGGCGCCGGTGCCTGGCCATAGCTTTGTTGGCATCGAGGTGCCGAACGCGGAGATGTTGATGGTGACACTGCGCGATATCGTGGAATCGGAAGAATACCAGAAGAAGAAAAAACCGCTCAGCTTTGCCTTGGGGCGGGATGTATCGGGCAAATCGGTGGTAGTGGATCTGGCGGGAATGCCGCATCTGCTGATCGCCGGCACCACTGGCTCGGGTAAATCGGTATGCGTTAATGCCATGCTCTCGTGCTTGTTGCTAAACAACAGCCCCGATGACCTACGGCTGATCTTAGTGGATCCCAAGCGAGTGGAACTGACCGGCTACAACGGCATCCCGCACTTGCTATCGAACGTGATCGTGGAAACCGACCGTGTTTTAGGCGCGCTGCAATGGATGAGCCGCGAGATGGACAAGCGTTACAAAACCTTCTCATCGGTTGGGGCGCGTAATATTGATGATTACAACAAAAAGATGTTGGCGCAAGGTATTAAAAAAATACCTTACATCGTGGTGGTGGTAGATGAACTGGCGGACCTGATGATGGTAGCGCCGGAAGAAACCGAGCACACCATTACCCGTTTGGCGCAGCTGGCCAGGGCAACCGGTATCCATTTGGTGCTGGCAACGCAACGTCCCTCGGTGAACGTGATGACCGGTTTGATCAAATCCAACATTCCGGCACGCATCGCTTTCGCTGTTTCCTCAAATGTAGATAGCCGCGTCATCCTTGATAAACCCGGCGCGGAACGGCTGCTGGGCAAGGGCGATATGCTCTATATGGATCCCTCCGCCGCCGAACCGGTGCGTTTGCAGGGGGTGTATGTTTCGGATTCTGAGCTGCACAACCTGGTGGAATTTTGGACCAACCAATCTCCGGACGCGACCCCTGAGCAGCCCAGCGAGCGGGTGGATGCAGTTGGCGAAAACCTGCCACTAAAACAAACCACCTTCTTCGCGGAAGATATCACCGCCGGCCCCAACAACGAGGATGTACTGCTGCCCGACGCGATCGAGTTTGTGCGGCGCGAAAACAAGGCGAGCGTCTCGATGCTGCAGCGCAAGTTCCGCATTGGCTACACCCGCGCCTCACGGCTGGTGGAGACCATGGAAGAGAAAAAGATCATTGGCGCCCCGCGGGACGCGACCGGTATTCGGCCGATCTTGGATAGTGGTGAGGAGCAGGAAGTTTAGTTTTCAAGCGGTGCCTAAGGGTTGCTTCATTACGTATTGGGAAGTAAACCCTGGACCAAGCTCGGAGGCTGATCCATTCGATCGCGGAACTGGCTGAATCCACATAGGTTATGAAGGTAAGGGCTATCCTCTTCGCGCCCTTTTGGATAACAATGCCAAACTGTGGCTAGTGTTAATGTTTTGTAATAACCCCCCACGTAAAACCACCAAAAGGCGAACACTCACACTACAATCTTCCCTAATAAAGAATCAACCAAAATTTCAGGAGCGATTTCGATGCAAAATAACCTTGAAGATGAAAAATATATCAATTTAGAGACCGTGCGAAAAAACGGCAACGTTGTAAAGACCCCGGTGTGGTTCGTGATGGATCAGGACACCATGTACATTCGCACTGTAGCTGAATCTGGAAAGGTGAAGCGAGCCCGCAACAACGCCCATGTGCGCATTGCCCTCTGCGAAGCCGATGGAAAGCTGACCGGCGAATGGATGCCCGCCCAAGCCCGTGAAGTTAAGGATGCCGCCATTGACAAAATGGTGGATAAGAAATTGGACCAAAAGTACGGGTTGATGAAGAAGGTGATGGGACTGATGTCGGCATTCCAGAAAAGGGCTTACACCGTGCTTGAGGTTAAGATCGGTTAGGGGATGGTAGGGATTTTGGTGATGAAGGATTCAAATCCGAGTATTTAATTTTGGGAAAACTCTCTTTTTCTAAAAGGTTCTTAGTCTAATAGCTACTATTCAAACCTCTGAGGATCAATATACATTTATCTTCTTAGTTTCTTACAATACACGGTTATTTTCTTAGTACTAAATGATGTGTGCAGTTATAAAATTTTAATTGACCTTTTACCAATTTCTTGACAGGTGGAGAAAAATACATAGAATTGATTGGAATATGGTTCCACACTTTGATTTTTACTCGCCGGACGGTTACGAAGAGCCATGTGGCTGCATTTCTTCCATCATTTTAAAAAAGTAGAGTCGCTTTAAGCGGCTCTTTTTTTTGCTTATTTTTGGGCGTTCGCCCAGCCATTTTCCTTAAGGAGGAACAATGTCAGTAAAATCAGCACCAAAAGGCAAGCTCATCGGTTTTCTTCCTGATGACACCCCCGGCATCGGCGCCATGCTCAGCCTGGGCTTCCAGCAATTCCTTACCATGTTCCCTGCTACCGTATTGGTGGCCATCATCACCAAGTTTGATGTAGGGATCACTCTGCTCGCTTCTGGTTTGGGCACCATTATCGCCTTGCTGGTTTCGAAACGCCAGATCCCTATGTATTATGGATCTTCGTTTGCCTATTTGGCGGTTATTATGTCGGCTATGAACACATTTGACCCAACTTGCTACCAAGACGCGGCTCAAAAGTATTGCGCGAATGGTGTGCAAATTGTTCAGGTTGGCATTATCCTTACCGCTGTTTTTGAAATCATTTTTGGTTTGATCATTATGAAAGCCGGTAGAAAAGTAATCGATCAAATCCTTCCTCCCATCATCACTGGATCTATGGCTATTGTAATTGGTTTGGCTTTAGCCAACTTTGCCTCAAATGGTGCCTTAGATTTAAAAACTACCGAAATGATCAGCCAATCATGGATCGTTGTTTTTATAACGTTGATCGCAACAATTTTGTTCTCGGTTTACTTGCAGGGTAAAGGTTTGATCGGTATGCTCCCCATTTTATTGGGGGCAGTTGTTGGTTACCTCGTTTCGTTGCCCTTTGGCTTGGTTAATTTTGCCCCGGTCGCGCAGCATGCCTGGCTTGAATTACCCAAATTCACCTTCCCTGCCTTCACCAACCCCGAGGCTTGGGGTATGGCACTCAGTATCGCGCTCATTTTCATCGCTACTGTGCCCGAAAGTACCGCTCACTTGTATCAGATGAGCTTGTACATCGATGAATTGGCCGGTGAGATGGGCCGAAAACCTTATAGCATCAAAGACAAAATTGGCTTAAACCTAGTTGCGGATGGCGCTGATGATATTGTGGTTGGTTTGCTAGGCGGTTGCGCCGGAACTAACTATGGCGAAAATAACTCGCTGATGGCCATCACCCGCAATTACAGTACGGCTGTTTTGATGACCGCTGGCGCTATGGCGATGGTCTTTGGCTTCTTTGGTAAACTGGTCGCACTGGTTGGTACCATTCCGGTTGCGGTAGTGGTTGGCCTTAGCTTGTACCTCTTTGGCGTTATAGCCATGCAAGGCATTGCTTTGATCCAATCGGAAAAAGTTAATTTATTTGATCCCAAACAATTGGCCATTGGCGCGGTTATTTTGATGACGGGTATTGGTGGAAATTTGACCATGCCTTACGGTATTTTTCCCTTCCAAGTTCCTTACTTCTTCCCCAATGGCATTCCCGCCATCGTCTTCGCCGCCATTTTGGGCATCTCGATGAACTTGGTCTTTTTAGTGTTCAAAGCCCCAACCCGCGGCGCCAAGTAGTTGTTCTTTGTAAATAGAAGTGGATTGGATGGGTTTTGCCTGTCCAATCCCTTTTTTTGCCTGCATCCAGAATGCGATAAAAATCTTATAATAAAGATAACATTATGATTCGATTACCCGGCTTGATAGACCCCCATGTGCACTTGCGCGAACCAGGCGCCACCCATAAAGAAGATTTCGACAGCGGCACGGCCTCCGCGCTGGCGGGGGGTGTTACTATGGTGCTGGCAATGCCCAACACCAAGCCGCCTGTTTTTGATCAGGAAACACTGCAAGTGGCATTGGATGCCGGCCAGCAAAAGGCGCGTTGTGATTACGCCCAGTTCATTGGTGCCGGACCAGGCAATGCCGCCGAGGCGGCCCGACTGGCATCGCAAACCGCCAGCCTAAAAATGTACTTGGATAGCACCTTTGGCGAGTTGCGCCTGGATGATATGACCTTATGGATGGAGCATTTTGAAAAATGGCCGGGAATCACGCCCATCGTCACCCACAGCGAGAGCCGCAGCATGGCCGCCGCGCTGTTGATGGCGCAGATGTATGACAAGCCGATCCATATCGCTCATATCTCTTTAAAGGAAGAGATCATTTTGATACGAGCGGCGCGCGAAAAGGGAATTAAAGTGACCTGCGAGGTGTGCCCGCATCATTTGTTTTTGGCGGATGGGGCGATCCCGCTGACCAGCGCTGGAAATTGCTGCGAAGACGGTCTGCCCGATGGCCGCAGCCAAGTGCGTCCGCGCCTTGCCACCCCAGAAGATGCCCGCGCCTTATGGGAGAATCTGGACGCGATCGATTGTTTTGCTACCGATCACGCCCCCCATACTTTAGCTGAAAAAGATAGCCCTACCCCTCCGCCCGGGTTCCCCGGTGTTGAGACGATGCTGCCGTTGTTATACACGGCCGTGAAAGACGGGCGGTTAACCTTAGAGCAGTTGTTAGAAAAAAGTGTGACCAACCCGCGCAAGATCTTTAAGCTGCCCGAGCAGGCAGAAACCTGGGTTGATTTTGACGAGACAGATACCTACGAGATACATGCAAGCGATTTGCATAGCCGCTGTGGATGGACTCCGTATGAAAATTGGAAAGTGACCGGCCGCGTGCGCCGCGTTGTTCTACGCGGGCAGGAAGCCTATCGCGATGGAAACGTACTGGCCGCGCCAGGCTATGGCAAGAATATTCGAGAAAAATAACCACCTCATTCAAAAAAGGAGACTCACATGCCCTCAACTTCTAACAATCCGCACCTACCCTTTGGTGAGAATAAGAACGCGCCGTGGTACGGAAAGGATATCCTTTCTGTAAAGCAATTTGACCGACCTAATTTGGAGTATGTCTTTGGCGTTGCCCATGAGATGCGTGGCATGGTAGAGCGGGTAGGCACCTTTGATTTGCTCAAGGGCAAAATCCTAGCGAACTTGTTCTACGAACCTTCTACCCGTACATCATCATCTTTTACCGCCGCCATGGAGCGGTTGGGCGGCAGCGTGATCCCGATCAACGAGGTGAAGTACTCCTCTGTTTCAAAGGGAGAAAGCCTTGCTGATACCGTGCGCACCTTAGAATGCTATACCGATGTGATCGTGTTGCGCCACCCCGAAACCGGCGCCGCTGCTATCGCAGCCAAGGCAGCCCGTAAACCCATCATCAACGCCGGCGACGGTGTTGGCGAACACCCCACCCAAGCGCTGCTCGATACCTTTACCATTTTCGAAGAGTTGGGCCTTGAAACCATCGATGGTAAGACCATCACCATGCTGGGCGATCTGAAATACGGCCGAACCGTTCACTCACTGGCGCGGCTGGCTTCGATGTACAACGTCAAACTCAATTACGTTTCGCCCGAGATCCTGCGTATGCCCGAGGCAGTGATGGAAGAAGTGAAGGCTAAGGGTGTGGCACAGGCGGAGTATCGCTCCTTGGAGCAAGTTTTGCCCGAGACCGATGTGCTTTATGTGACCCGTGTTCAGAAAGAACGTTTTGAGAACCCGGAAGATTATGACAAAGTGAAAGGCGCTTATGTGATCGATCCTGAGATCATGATGGCCGCTAAAAAAGAGATGATCGTAATGCACCCTCTGCCCCGTGTTGGCGAGATCAGCCCCGATTTTGATGATGATCCCCGCGCCGCTTATTTCCGTCAGATGGAGTATGGCTTGTACGTGAGAATGGCATTGCTTGCCATGGTTTTGGGCAAGGCGTAGATCATCCATGGAGAGCTTTTTTACCTTTTTAGAACGACGGGTGGATGATTGCTCCTCGTTGCTGTGTGTAGGGTTAGACCCGCACAAGGCGGATTTAGAGCAGAACAACGCCCTAAGCGCGCTCAAGTTTAGCCTAAACCTAGTGAAAAAGACCGCCCCCTATGCGGCCGCCTTCAAACCCAATGCCGCCTTCTTCGAACAGTTTGGCGCGGATGGGTGGAAAGCCTTGGAGGAAGTGGTGCAAGCCGTGCAAGAGCAATCGGATCGGCTTGGGTCGAAGATCCTAGTAGTGCTGGATGCCAAGCGCGGTGATATTTCGTCCACCGCTGAGGCGTATGCCATCTCAGCGTTCAAGACCCTCAAAGCCGATTGCATTACCCTCAACCCTTACCTTGGCAAAGATTCCATCGACCCGTTCATCGCCGAGCAAGAGAAGGGCGTATTTTTGCTGTGTAAAACCAGCAATCCAGGCAGCGGCGATCTTCAGGACCTGCCCTTGCAGGGCGGCGAGCTGCTCTATGAGCATGTGGCGGGCTTGGCGGGGCAGTGGAACACTAAGAACAACATAGGTTTGGTGGTGGGTGCTACCCAGCCTGAAGCGATGAAGCGCGTGCGCAAAGTAAACCAAAACGCCTGGTTATTGGCGCCGGGCGTTGGCGCTCAAGGCGGTGACCTCGAAAGCGCTTTGCGTGCCGGGCTTCGGCCGGATGGCAAAGGTGTGCTCTTGCCGGTATCGCGCGCCATTTCGCGCGCGGCGGATGTGGCCCTTGCTGCGGCAAACCTGCGTGATGAAGTAATGGCGGTTACCCGCGCGATACAACATTCATAAACCACAAGGAAGAAAAATGGCTGAATCCTCAAAAACACAACTGGTCGATGGGCTGCTCGTAAGCGGCTCGATTAAGTTTGGTGAGTTTACCCTAAAGAGTGGGCTGAAATCACCTATCTATATCGACTTGCGCAACATCATCACATTCCCTGCCTTGCTTCGCGCGGTGGGCGAGGCGTACTTGCCGCTGTTGGCGAACCTAAAATTTGATCGGCTGGCTGGCTTACCTTACGCAGCCATCCCCATCGCCACCGCCATCAGCTTGGCTGGCAACTACCCAATGATCTATCCACGCAAGGAAGTGAAAGAGTATGGCACAAAGGCCGAGATTGAAGGACAATACAAGGCCGGCGAAACCGCGGTCGTGATCGATGACCTTGCCACCACTGGCGGAAGTAAGTTTGAGGCGATCGATAAACTAACCGCGGCTGGCTTGAAGGTGAGCGATGTGGTAGTGTTGGTGGACCGCGAAAGCGGGGCGAAAGAAGGCTTGGCGGATGTGAACGTGAAAATGCATTCCGTACTCACCATCAGCGAAATGTTAGACCATTGGCAAAAGAACGGCGCGGTGGAATTGGCTTTGATCGATGCAACGCGTGCTTTTTTGGCTGGATCGAGAAAGTAGCCTTTGATGGATGCTGAAAAGTGGTTGGCGTATGCCCGCGAGATCTATACCCTATCGCAATCGGGCCTCACTTATAACGCCAAACCTTTTCATGAAGATGAGGATGCTTTTGATATTGAGCGCTACCGACGCCTACAAGAGATTAGCGCTGAGATCATAGCCCAGCACAGCTTGCTGGCTACCGAAGAAGTAATGGCAACCTTCGCGATGCAGCGCGGCTACCCCACTCCTAAGGTGGATGTACGCGGAGCGATCGTTCAAAATGGCAAGATCCTAATGGTAAAAGAGCTGGCGGATGGCCGTTGGTCGATGCCTGGCGGTTGGGCCGATATTGGTGAATCGGCGGCGGAGATGGTGATTCGCGAAGTGAAGGAAGAGAGCGGCTTTGACGTTAAGATCGATAAGCTAGTGGGTGTTTTTAACAACGACAGATCTGAGCCGCGTGATCTCTTTCATGCTTATAAATTGGTGTTTTTGTGCTCCATCATCGGCGGCGAGGCACGAGGCAGCTACGAGACAGTGCAGGTCGGCTTTTTCCCTCTGGGCCAACTTCCCGAGTTATCCACCATGCGCACCAATCAACGCATCTTGGATGAGGTGATGGCACACTACACCAACCCAAGCCGTGCGGTGTTTTATGAATGAGCTGGTTGAAAAAACGATCACCTTTGAGGCGGTCATTCTGGACCCCAGCGGTCCAGGAGCTTATGTAGAGATCCCATTTGATATTGAAACCATCTTCGGGAAAAAGAAGGTGAAGATTGTAGCGGATATTGAAGGGCAGCCTTACCGAGGCAGCATTCAGCGCATGGGCAGCGAACGTCATATTCTGATCATTGTGAAAGAGATACGGCAAAAGACAGGGAAAGGGTATGGTGATTTGGTGCGGGTGAGTTTGTGGGAAGATACCGAACCACGGGTAGTAGAAATACCGGCGGAGTTAGCCGCTTTGTTTGAACAGGACAAATCCGCGCTGGCGGAATTTAGCGCAATGGCTTATACCCACCAACGAGAGTATGCCAAGCATATAACAGAAGGGATACAACCAGAAACACGCGTGCGGCGAGCCGCAAAGGTGTTGCGGCAAATTAGAGAAAAGACAGGCATAGCAGAATGAATTATTCAACGATACGCGACCTATTGTTCAACCTTGAACCCGAACAGGCTCATCACCTCACCTTGCAATTGTTGCGGCTAGCTGGGGCAATTCCGCCGGTCCGCGGGGTTTTGCGTCGCGTCTACGCCGCGCCGCATCAACCGGTGGAAGTGTTTGGGCTCAAGTTCAACAACAGGGTTGGCTTGGCGGCCGGATATGATAAAGATGGTGAAGCGCTCGTTGGGTTGGGCACACTTGGGTTCGGGCATATCGAGATGGGAACAGTGACTTCTCGCCCGCAACCCGGTAACCCGAAGCCGCGGGTTTTTCGGTTGATCGAGGATGAAGCCGTCATTAATCGTATGGGCTTTCCAAGCAAGGGAACAGAGTATGCCCAGGAAAGGCTCAACCCGAACCTAACTAAAAACGCTATGGAGCGGATCAGTGGTTTTGATGTTCGCAAAGCCAAAAAAATTCCAACCTACCCGTTCGTATTGGGCATCAATATTGGTAAGAACAAAGATACCCCCAATGAAGAAGCGGTGTTAGATTACCTTTCGTTACTGCAAAACTTTGCCCGCTATGCCGATTACATTGCCATCAACGTGAGCTCGCCCAATACGGCGGGGTTGCGAAACTTGCAGGGTCGGCAGCAGCTCTCGTTATTGCTAAAGTCGCTGCACGACCAGCGTAAGATGGAGGAGATCAGCCATAATAAGAAACTCCCATTGTTGGTAAAGATCGCGCCGGATCTAACGGAGGCGGAATTGGAAGACGCGGTGGGGGTGATCGTGGATGAAAAAATGGACGGCATCATTGCCTCAAATACCACCATTGGCCGAACTGGGCTAAGTTCAGCCAAGCACGATGAAATCGGCGGGCTAAGCGGCAAACCGCTTACCAAACTCAGCGACGATTTGCTGGAGAAGGTTGTGAAATTGGCGCAAGGCCGCGTTCCCGTGGTGGGCGTAGGTGGCATAATGGACGAGGCGGATGCGCAACGAAAGCTTGACCTAGGCGCTAGTTTGGTGCAGGTTTATACTGGCCTCATCTATTGCGGTCCTGGGTTGGTAAAGCGGATTAATAAGGCGTTGATTTCCCGCAAATAAGCACCGCGATTGGCGGAGAAAGCAAAATTTCTACGTTATAATATTGGTTCACGTCCCGGTAGTTCAGTGGATAGAACTGGGCACTCCTAAGGCTCAAACGTGGGTTCGATTCCCTCCTGGGACACAAAAAGATGACGTGCAAGTAAAAAAAGCACTTCGGATGTTAGAAGAATTTTCTAACCCTCGAGGTGCTTATTCGTCGGCAAGCGAATCGTTAAAGCTAGAACCGTAGAATCTTTAAATGGAGGTAAGGAAATCGTTCTTATGGTGCTGCGGGGTTTAGAAGAATTTGGCTCAACGCTTCTTGAAAGCTAGGAACCATCCGTAATTGCCCGAGGGTGGACAGGTGATTCCAATCCTTATACAGCGGTAAGTTATTCTCTAGCACATCACAGGTGCTTCCATTTGGGCAGAAGAGATCGGTGGTAGTGATGAAACGAATATCGGGGTATGTGAAAGCGGCTTTTTGGAAGGCTGCCTCAACCGCGGAGTTGCGCGTAGTATAAGAATCTAAGCTGGTGGCAATCAGGCTGGTGGTATCACGGCCGGAGATGCTGGCGATAAAATGCGCTGATGGTACATCGTAGGCGATCTCTGGCAAGGCGTGTACCACGATCACTTGGTAGCCTTTTTGTCGAAGTATTTTTACCGTTTCAATAAACAAGTGTCTGAAGGCGGCGGCATTCTCTTCTGGCGGTTCTCCCTTCCTTCGACTGTCAGCTATTCGAAGCGGAGGGTTGTTTTTTTCCGCTTGCAGGGTTTCAACGCCATTGCTATATAACGGCCAACGTGAAGCCATGATGATGGTCTTGATGGAAGGGTTGTTTTCAAGATACGCCATAAACCCCTGATTATTTTTGTCGCAGGTATTATCGGACACACCATTATTGAAAAATTGGATATTCAAGATGGGTGGGCAACGATTCTCCGAGATCATTACCCCGGAAATGCCAACGTTTTTGGCAGCCTTTTCAGCGCTGATCGAAAGATTTGGCGCATGGGAATCACCCCACAAGGCAAAGCTCGGCTGAAGATAGGGATCCCCTAAAAGGCAAACCTCAATGTTATGTTCTTCAAGATCATCACACTGTTTGGTGTCCGCGGTACTCCAATTCCACAGCGATGTTTCGGGGATGCTTGAAACAGGGAAGCGCTTTGGAAAGCCTTCGAAAGAAGCCGTGACAAAGTAAGCCAAAACAAAGATTGGAACGATCACCCCAGCGCCAAGAAGTATCTTTTTGTTTGGAAACGCGGTTGCCGATCGAAACGGTGTTTCAATGAACTTCCATGAAAGAGTGCTGGCGATGATGCTGACGAGCAAGAGGCAAGCCATCGCCAATGAGTTGAAGGGTTGAATGGCGTAATAACGAGTGAAAACGATAATCGGCCAGTGTAAAAGGTAAAGGGAGTAGGATATCTTGCCGAAAAAGACCATAAGCGGGTTGCCAAGTACGAATGCGCCGGTCCAATTCTGCCCAGATGTAAGCGCGCTAATGACCATCGCTGAACCGATCACTGGGAAAACCGCGACTGCCCCCCGAAAGAGAATTTGGTCTACATTGAAATAAGCGCTTACAGCAATAAGCCCAAGCCCAACAAGCACTCCAAGCTCGCGGATCCATCTGGATTGGCGAAGAGGATAGATGGCGATAAAACCACCAGCCATCAGTTCCCAAGCGCGGAAGTAGGGCAGGTAGAAGGTATCTTGGGGTTTGGTTTGGCTAACAACGAGGTAGGCGAGCAGAGATGCCGCGAAAAGAACAATGAAACTGATCGATACGAACTGTTTTTGTTTGCCCACCTTGCCGCCAGCCCACCATAAACCAAAGAGGGTAAGTGGGTAAAAGAGATAGAACTGTTCCTCCACAGAAAGTGACCAGATGTGCAGCAACGGTTTACCGAGTGCTGGGGTGTCGAAATAATTGATCTTTGAGTGAAAATAAAGGTTAGCAATTGAAAGAACACTCGCCGCGGTGCTTTCGGATAGCGCAAGCAAGTCTTTTGGGTTATATAGAAAAAGACCGGCAAGGAAGGTTAGGAGTAATGTCGCAAACAGCGCAGGGAATATTCGCCTAATTCGGCGTTGATAAAAGGTGACCAAAGAAAAGGTGTGGTTTTCGAGGTCTTTGGTGATGATTCGCGTGATCAGGAATCCGGAAATGACAAAAAAAACATCTACGCCCACAAACCCATGAACAAAAAAAGAGAATTCACCGTGGTAAGCCAAAACCAACAAAATTGCCACTGCCCGCAAGCCATCAATGGCTGAGATATACCCGGAGCCTTCGTATTTTGTGTTGATTTGGGAGCTCATAATTCTGGAATTATATCATTTTAGAGTTTTTCTACTGCTTGTTAGGACTTCCATTCCATTTCATCCTATAATTGAAGTATCAAGAAATGGAGGTACTTATGTTTGAACAGATCTTGGTAGCGGTTGATGGTTCTTCTCATTCCCTTCGAGCCGCCAATATGGCGGGGGATATGGCAAGAGAGCATGACGTAAAAACGATCTTCCTAGTGGCGGTGTACGAACCCATCCCAACTTATTTAGGTGAGCCCAATCTGCAATTGATCATTGACGCTCGCTTGGATGAGGCCAATGCTTTGCTAGAAGAGGGCATAAAAGGCTTGGGTAACGTTACCTGCGAGGTGCAAACCGAAGTGATGGAAGGGCCGCCGGCAGACGCGATCATCGAAGTGGCGACTGTAAGGCGAGTGGATCTGGTGATCGTAGGCTCACGCGGACGTGGGCAGCTGACAGGGTTGATCCTAGGAAGCACCAGCCAAAAGGTGGTTGGGCACGCGCCTTGCCCAGTGTTGGTTGTTCGTTAGCGTTGTAAAGAAAGAATTATTGCGGGAGGCTTCGATCGAGGCTTTCCGCAATTTTAAACTCAGTGGGGGTGTTCACATTAGTGAAGGTGATGCAGTGGGAATCGAAAGTGCGCACTTCTTCTGTGCTCACTTCCCGCACCCGAACCTGATCGATCCAACTGATGGCTTTCCATTGGTCGGCATCGATGGCTTTTTTGATGTAGGTTAGGCAGGGTTCACGACGGTAAACCGCGTGGAACGGCTCGTATTTTCCGTTGATGCGGGGGATGACCGCGTCGGCTTCTTCTTGTTGTATCAATTGATATTGGTAGGCAAGCAAGGCGGCATTGGCAAAGGGCATATCGCAAGCGATCACCGCCACAAAGTCGGAGTTGGCGGCGCTAAGGGCGGTATAAAGCCCCCCAAGAGCCCCGCGGCCAGGCAAAACATCGGCCACCTTGGGGGTAGGGAAGAGTCGGTACTCGGTGGGTTGGTTGGTGATGATCATGCAATGGTCCGCCAGGGCAGCCGTTCGTTCTACCAAGCGCTGCACCAACGGCAAGCCGTTGAAGATCATCAACCCTTTATCTTTCCCCATTCGTGATGAAGCGCCGCCGGCTTGTATTGCGATCGTTAGCATATCATAATTATAGTAGGAAGAAGGCGACCGCAGTGAACAAATTCTACGAGACATTGGATATGGCTACAAAGCCGGCAACATTGATGCGAGGCTTGCCCGATGGGCGAGTGCAGTGCTTGGCTTGCGCCCATCGCTGCAAGATCTCAGCTGGGATGCGTGGAATTTGCCAGGTGCGTTATAACGAGGATGGCAGGTTGATAGCGCCTTGGGGGTATGTATCGGGGCTGCAGGCAGACCCGATTGAAAAGAAACCCTTCGCTCACTTTCTCCCCGGCTCAATAGCGCTAACCTACGGAATGTTGGGTTGTAATTTTCACTGTGCCTATTGCCAAAACTGGTTCACCTCGCAGGTGCGGCGAGACCCAGTCTGTGATGAGGCGGTTGGAACGATGCGGGCGATTTCGCCGGCGCAAGTGGCGCAGGCAGCCTTCCAAGTCAAAGCACGCACAGTGGTCTCTTCCTATAATGAGCCGTTTATCACCAGCGAGTGGTCTGCGGCGATCTTTAAAGAAGCAAAAGCCGCTGGTTTGCATACTGCTTTTGTTTCCAATGGTTATGGAACACCTGAAGCGATAAACGCGCTGCTTCCGTATCTCTCGGCCATCAAAATTGACCTTAAAAGCAGAAACGATAAAACTTACCGCAAGTTGGGCGGGGTATTGAAACATGTATTGGATACGATCGAACTTAGTTTGGAAGCGGGGTTATGGGTGGAAGTGGTTACACTCTTGGTGCCGGGGATGAACGACAGCCTCGATGAATTATTCGCGCTCACCAAGACAATATCTGGGTATTCAACGACGATTCCCTGGCACGTCACTGGCTTTCACGCCAATTACAAGATGAGAGCCACCGCGAATACCACGGCGGAAAGCCTTACCCGCGCCACGGAGATCGGCAATGAGGCGGGGTTGAAATTTGTCTATGCCGGTAATATTCCGGGGGCGGTGGGTAGTTATGAGAATACGCACTGCCCGAGCTGCCGGCAAACGTTGATCATTCGGCGCGGCTTCCAAGTTCTTGAGAATAGGATCAAGGCAGGCGGAAAATGTCCTCGGTGTACAAGCGAGATTCCGGGTATATGGGAGTGAAGGCGGAGACCATCGGTTTTTTCATTGGGGGAGCCCAGACCACAATTGAGAAGATTGGGGACATGGATGGGATCGGTTTAATTAATTGTAGGATGAAGGAAAAATTGTACTAGAGCAATTCGCGTAATTTCAGGGAAAGAGAATCGCCGGCGTAACCTAAGAACAACACCAAAACATTATTTTCACTCGTAAGGAAGACCACAAAAATTCCCCCACCATTTGGATCAAAAGACGCGGAGAGATGGCACTAATTGTTATTCCGTAATATTAATATTCATTACATCGCGCCATCGTTTTCGTTTGAATAGCCCTATTAATATATAATAAAATTACAAGGTATTTTCCAAGGTTTACCATTTTCAAATAGAGGAGAAAAAATGACTAAAAAATTGTTACCAGTAATATCGCTTCTTATCATCGCAACGCTTGTTCTAAGCGCTTGCGGACAAGCTACTGTTGTTCCCACCGAGGCACCCGTTGCCGCAACCGAAGCTCCCACAGAGGTTGCTTTCCCTGAACAACCTTTTGGTGAAAATTTACCAACTGCACCCACCATCACCACACCCCTTGTTGTGGCGTATAGTGAATTTTCACAAAAGTTCAGCCCGTTCTTTTCAGATACCGCTTATGATGGCGATGTCTCCTCCATGACGCAGATTTCTTTGCTCACCACTGATCGCGTGGGCGGAATTATCTTCAACGCCATTGAAGGCGAAACCGTCGCTTATAACGGTACCGACTACCTTTACAAAGGCGCGGCTGATACCAAAGTTGTCTACGATGAAGCTTCTGATACCACCAAATACACTGCCAGACTTCGTGTTGGTATGAAGTTCTCTGATGGTACCCCTGTCACCGCCGACGACGTCATCTTCACTTACTACACCTATCTCGATCCTTCCTATGTTGGTTCAACCACCCTTTCTTCCTACGATATCGTTGGTCTGAAAGATTACCAAACCCAAACCACCAGCGATGTGTACGATAAGTACGCCGCTATGGCCGATGCCATCTTCGCCGCCGGTGTGGACCATGTTTGGGCATCCACTGATGCTTGGACCCAAGAACAGCAGGATGATTTCTGGACTAGGTTAAAGACCGAATGGGTAACTGACGTTCAGGGTATCGTTGATTATGTTCATGCCAATTACCTCGCGGATTACGCTATGGAAACAATGGGCATGGAACCTGCCGCTATTAGCGAAAACGAAGGCCTTAAAGTTGCCTTTGGTATGGCTATGTGGGGTTACGGAACTATGGATCTCGCCACCGGCGTTTTAACCGCCCCTTCCGGCGCGACCTGGGATCTAAAGACCACCTTCCCAACCGTCGAAGACTACTATAGTGAAACCTACGCCGCTTACGAAGGCGACCCAGCTGCTTACGCTGGTACTGAATCCGCTAATGGAACCGATGTACTCGGCAACGTAAACTCTGCCTTCATCGGCTTCTGGGGTCCTAAAGATGAGAGCATGGGCGGCGCTGGTGTTGCAAATATCACCGGTATCGTAAAATTTGATGATTACACAGTGGAAGTTACCGTAAAGGGCTTCTCTGCTCCCGCAGTGTATTCCATTCTTGGCATCAACGTCACTCCTCTCCATTATTATGGTGATGTGGCGAAGTATGATTATGCCAATAACAAGTTCGGTTTCGATTTTGGCGACCTCACCAAACAGGAAAGCTTAACCGCTACCCCAATGGGCGCAGGCGCTTATAAGTTCATCAAATACGAAAATAGAGTTGTATTTTTTGAAGCCAACGAGTTCTTCTATCGTGGCAGCCCAAAGATCAAAGAGATCCAGTTTAAAGAAACTGTCTCCGCTGAAGTCGCTTCCGGCGTACAAACTGGCACAGTTGACGCTGGCGAGTTAACTGGATCCCGCTCACGCTTTGAAGAAGTTGCTTCTTACAACTCCAACAGCGAGATCACCGGCGATAAAATTACCACCAATAAGGTTGATAACCTTGGTTATGGTTATGCTGGTGTCAATGCTGATACCGTCAATGTTGGCGGCGAAGCTGCTTCCGATGCTTCCAAGAACCTGCGCAAGGGTCTTGCCACCGTTTTGGCTGTTTACCGCGATGTAGCCATTGATAGCTACTACGGCGAAGCCGCTTCCGTTATCAACTACCCAATCTCCAACACCTCCTGGGCAGCTCCTCAACCCACCGATGAAGACTACAAAGTAGCCTTCTCGACCGACGCTGCTGGAAATCCCATTTACACTTCGGATATGACACCCGAGCAGAAATACGCAGCCGCTGAAGCCGCCGCTCTTGGGTTCTTTGAAGCCGCTGGTTACACAGTTGCTAATGGCAAGATCACCGCTGCCCCCGAAGGCGCTAAGTTATCCTACGAGATCATCGTTCCCGCTGGCGGTACTGGTGACCACCCAGCTTTTGCCATTCTCACCGGCGCTCAGGGTTCCCTTGCTAAGATCGGCATGGAATTGAAGATCAATGACCCGGCAGATACCAACATCCTTTGGGATTCCTTGGATGCCGGTTCACAAGAACTTTGGACTGCTGCTTGGGGCGCTACGATCGATCCTGATATGTACCAGGTCTACCATAGCTCCAGTATTGTTGGTGAAGGTGGTTCAGAATCGAACCATTATCACATCCGCGATGCCGAGCTCGATCAGTTGATCGTAGATGCTCGTAAGAGCGATGACCAAAATTATCGTAAAGCAATATATAAACAAGCTCTGGATAAGATCATTGACTGGGCAGTTGAGATTCCTACCTACCAGCGCCAGAACTGTGTTGTTTTCAGTACTGAACGAATCAAGGTCGAAACCATTACCCCCGATATCACCACCTTCTGGGGCTGGTTGAGCGATATTGAATTACTCGAAATGAAGTAATCACAGACGGTCTTTTATTGGACTGTCTTCGGCAATTTGAGCCCACCTTTGGGTGGGCTCAAATTTGTTATTGAATCGTAGAGCGCTTGTTCATAAAGTGATCTTGTTGGGCAGAATAAGGGTAAAAAATGCGTATTTTTATTATCAGGAGAATCTTACTCGGCTTATTCATCACGTTCTTTGGAGCGATGGTGATCTACACCGTCATTCGTATGCTTCCTTCTTCCTACGTCGAAACGATCGCGAGGCAAAGAGCCAGTAGTCCCTTGAGCCATAAGACGTATCAAGAGTGGTTGGACCAGCTTAATCTTGTTTACCATCTCGATGTCGGCATTATCCCTGGCTTTTTTGGCTGGATGGGAAATGCCATCAAAGGTGATTTCGGCGATTCCTGGCATTACGGCATCCCGGTGACCGAAAAGTTTTCTCAAGTGATATGGTATTCGATCATCATCAATATCATCACGTTCTTTGTTGAAGTCTTTATCGCAATACCGCTGGGAATACTGGCGGCGCGGCAGCAATATAGCAAAACAGATTATTCCATCACGATCTTTGCCTTAGCTGGCATCTCACTGCCAACCTTCTTCCTTGCCACCATACTCAAGTATGTTTTTTCGATCAAACTGGGGTGGTTTGATTTGTATGGACTTACCGGCAGGTTCTATACCTCCATGACCCCGTTCCAACAGGCGATGGATATTGGCTATCATATGATCCTACCCATTGTCACGCTTACGATGCTTTCGATTGGTGGGTTAATGCGTTATACACGAACAAATATGCTCGAGGTGCTCAACTCAGATTACATTCGCACCGCACGGGCCAAAGGGCTTTCTGAAAGTGTTGTGATCAACAAACACGCCTTCCGAAACACCCTTATTCCCCTTGTTTCTTACATGAGTTACCTACTACCGGCCATGTTCGGCGGTTCGTTGATCACCGAAACGCTCTTTCAGATTCCGGGTATTGGCTATGTTTCGTACACTGCCATTATTCGCGGCGATATCCCTTTCGCCATGTTTTATTCAACATTTCTAATTATTCTCACAGTGGTTAGCCTGATCGTCGCGGATATTATGTACGCGGTGGTTGACCCCCGTGTCCGAGCGAATTGACGGTGATCACAAATGGTTGACAATAATAATTTAAATCAAGAGTTTGAGCCGGATATGATGCGCGACGGAAATGATCGCGATGAAATGCACCTGGACGATGAGCGGCGTGTAAAAGTGCTCTCGCCAGGGATGCTTGTTTTCAAGCGTTTCATTCGTAACAGCCTCGCAGTGATCGGTTTTGTCATTATCTTTTTTATGTTTACATTCGCCTTTCTTGGGCCTATCCTTTCGCCTTACACCCAAACACAAGTGTTTAAAGGGGTTGGCAGCATGGCAAAGGATTTTGCTGGCGCTACTTACAATACCGAGCTGCGCTATACCACTGCTGAAGGGGAGACCTTTTCCAGCGCGGAGAGAGCGCAATTTTTGTTCGCATTGGGCAAAAAAAGCGATACATTCAATGTGGGGGATGCTATCTACTACTTCGTTCAAGAAGGGGAAGGTACCTATCGCATTTTGCAGCTCGACCCCGTTGCACAAGTGTTGGTAGGGAAATTCAGCTCGATGGTGGATGGCCCAGTACCAACCAAGTTGATCGACGCCTACCAGGCTGCCGTGAGCAATGGCCAAACCTCCTTTGAACTGGATAAAGTTTCTTATCGAATTATCAAAATTAAAAAAGCTTCGCAGATCTCTACTGAACACGATGTAGCGCTTGCTATGTTAAATGTATATGATCCTTACAACGAAGCGGATGCCGCCAAGGTATCGACCTACGATTTTAAGTTGGCCAGTAGTATCGCGCTTGCTCAAAATAAGAAAACATTTACAGCGGGAGACCAAACCTACTCCATTCGTAAGGATGAAGTACAGGCGACCATTTTGGATAAGAGCGACGCCGAAGTTGCTGAAGTTTCGAACATTATTGTAAATCCGCTGGATAAATCGTTGTTCCTGCCTGTGGCATACAAAGCGGCGATTCGCGAGGCGATCAATTCGAAGCAAACCAAATTTACCTATACCGAGAGCGATGGTGAGATTGTCACCTATTCTATTGTTAGGGTAAATAATACCTACAATATCAAAAAAGAGACACCCATCGAGCTGATTCGCACC
>CAZSLN010000031.1:0-25102 GCA_964607645.1 uncultured Anaerolinea sp. | reverse complement strand
TTGGATCATCGCTAAATAGAATAGGGATTCATCGATCTTTTGGCGCGTTTCTTCTATTGCATCGTCCACTTCAACGTAGGCTCGTACCGAAATTTCTCCGGTAGGGGTGCCTTCGTCTTCTTCGTTTAGGAACTTGCTCGATTGCTCGGTCATAACACTATTAGGAGCAAAGCGTGCAAGAACTTCTGCCACTACCTCGGCCATTTCACCATTTACTGATAAGGATACTTCTAACCAATTTGCCATTCTTCACCGTTTCTACTATGTTTATCCACCTAGGGTTTCGTTCAACCAATCAAAAAAGCCTTTTTTATTGGGCCGGGGGGTTGCGCCTAAGGTTTTTGATAGATCTTCAAAAATCTGTTTTTGCTCAGGACTGAGTTTTTTTGGAATATCAATATTTACGATCACTTTTTGGTCGCCTCTACCACTCTGCCGAATCCGTGGAACGCCTTTACCGCGCATATTGAACACGGTTCCGGGCTGTGTTCCGGCGGGGATGCGCAACGTTTCATCTTTACTATCGACCGTTGGAACTTGCAGCTCAGCGCCTAAAACCGCCTGCGCTATGTTGATGTCCAAATCGAGGATGATATCTTCGCCGCGACGGTTGAAGTATTCGTGATTCTTTACATCAACTGCGATAAACAGATTGCCGTTTGGCCCGCCATTCGCGCCGGGTTGACCTTCGTTGGGTAGGCGGATCTGCATTCCATTATCAACGCCAGCTGGAATAGTAACAGCCTTACGCACTCTCTTGCGTTCCTGTCCATGACCAGCGCAGGTGTGGCAAAGTTTTTCGATCACCTGTCCGCGACCGCTACACGCTTGGCAGGGCACTGTTTCTACCATCTGAACGATAAAGGTTTGCCGGACCTGGCGAACTTCGCCTCGGCCGCCACAAGCGGTACAAGTTTTTACACTCGTGCCTGGCTCTGCCCCATTGCCTTTACAAGTAGAACAGGTTTCGTCACGCTCAAATTCGATCTCTTTTTCACAACCAAAAACCGCCTCCTCAAAAGTAAGGATCGTGGACATTTGCAGGTCTCTGCCTCGCCTTGGAGCGTTCCGGCGAGATCCACCACCGCGGTTGCCACCCATACCGAAACCAAAAAGTTCTTCAAAAATATCTTCAAAGTGGACACTGTAATCCTGCTGCGCGCCACCCATATCGCCAAGACCCTGTTTTCCAAAACGGTCATACCGCGACCTTTTTTCGGGGTCGGAAACAACGCTATAAGCTTCGTTGATCTCCTTGAATTTATCCTCTGCGTCGTGGTCTTTGTTGACGTCGGGATGGAATTGCCGAGCTAGCTTTCGAAAAGCTTGTTTTATCTCTTCCTGAGAAGCAGTTTTGGGAATTCCGAGGACTTCATAATAATCGCGGTTAGTGGTCATTCATTGATCCAATCGTTATTGAGCAACTTTTACGAGTGCGGGACGTAAAATTCGTTCTTTGTGTTTGTAACCCTGTTGCAAAACCGCAATCACAACTCCTGATTCGTGTTGCTCGGAAGGTTCTTGAAGAATAGCTTCATGGTAAGTAGGATCAAATGGTTTGCCTTCCGCCTCGATGCGAGTAACGCCTTCAGACTCAAGGAGCATTAGAAATTTTCGGTAGACCAACTCAATTCCGTCCGCCCAAACATCCCCTTCTTTTTTATGAGCAAGGGCACGCTCCAGATCATCGATGCCGGTGAGGAATTTTCTGATCATCTCACCCGCGCCATACTGGCCGGCTTCCGACTTCTCTTGTTCGTTCCGGCGGCGAAAGTTGATAAAATCAGCTCGTTCGCGCTGCCAAGCTTCAAGGTATTCCTTTGAATTAGCTTCCGCTTTGGCTAGATCTTCCTTTAATTGTTCAATTTCAGTCAGCTCAACCGCTTGCGCGGTCGGCTGATCTCCTTCAGAATCTGTGTGCTTCTTTTTTTTATCCATCATCATAATATCTCACTCATCATAGTTCAATTTGATTGTTCAATAAAGTTATCCAAAACAATATCGCTTAGTATATTCGCAACATATCGTACCGTTGGAATGGTTCGGCTATAGGCCATTCTCATCGGACCTAAAACGCCTAAGGTTCCAGAAATATATCCCGGAACACCATAACGCGCCAACACCATGGAATATTTCTTTAGTTCGTGCCAACCGCCCTCGCCGCCAATGACTACATTCACATCCCCTAGCCCTGTGTTGTTAGCGGTAGATTGGATCAGTTCACGTAATGACGTCCTTTCATCTATAAGGCGAAGAGCGTTCGCGGCGTCATCTGAGCCGCTAAAGTCTCTGATGGCCATCATATTTGATAACCCATCGTAGTAGATATGGCCACTACCTTTATCATCTACGCGGTTTAGCTCTACCATTATGAGGTGGAGAATATCCAATTCGAGCGCATCGAAATGAAAATTAGCGTGATGTATTTCCTCTGATGTTTTTCCTCTAAAGTGAATGTTCACTTTTTGGGCAACCTCAGATAGTTTTTCCTGGCTCACAGGCTCGGCTATAGTGAGGAATTGTTGGTTCACGGCTCCACCATACATCACCATCACCATGAGCACTTGCCGGCCCTGGGTTGAGATCAACTCAATGTGCTTGACGCGATTTCTGTCGGCAAAGGGAGCTGTTACCAAGGAAATGGCTTGCGAATGACTGGCCAATACCGAGGCCGCTAAGGTCATCCATTGGTCCACTTCGGGGCGGGATTGGTGGAACTGGTGCAATATGGTGTTCTGTACCGGCTCGGGCAGCTCAGCCTGCAAGGTCGTTTGGCTTACTAAAAAACGATAACCTTCTTCGGTGGGTACGCGACCGGCTGAGGTGTGCGGCTGACGCAAATAGCCCAATTCAGTGAGGGCTACCATTTCATTGCGAATGGTTGCCGTGCTGATATTGAGCTTATAGTTTTCAACTAAATGAGCAGAACCTACAGGCAACCCTGATTCAATGTAGTCTCTAATCACTAGTAATAAGATGGAGCGTTGGCGATCCGATAATTCGGCCATAATTAATAGGTTAGCACTCAAACATCCCGAGTGCTATTTTCGAAATAATAATAACCTATCCAAAAATGGTAGTCAATAAAAAACGTGTTAGAGGGATATATAAATTTTCGCTGGACATCTTAGAATCCGTTCATTGGGTAGAGCAAACCCCTTTCCGGTGTTAGAATGAAACCCGACCAAACGAAGGAGTGCCATGAGAGTACGACGTGCAATGTTATATACCCCAGGGGATGAGTGGACCAAGATCAATAAAGCCATTACCCTTAATGTTGATTCTATTTGTATGGATCTTGAAGATGGCACCGCCGCCAATCGCAAGCTAAGCGCTCGCGCGACTGTTTGCAAGGCTTTGGATGAACTCGATTTTTCCAAATCCGAAAAACTAGTTCGCATTAACTCGGTTGGCTCAGGGTTAGAAATGGACGAACTGCGCGAGATCTTACCGCACCTCCCTGATGGAATTGTCATCCCAAAAATAGAAACCGTGGCACAGGTAGATCTGGTTAGCAAATTGATTGATGACTTTGAGCGCACGAATGATTGTCCTTTGAACGGCATCCGCATTTTGGTAGTGGTCGAATCAGCCTTGGGACTGTTGAATTTGCGTGACATCGTTGCCCATCCACGTTTGGATGGCATCATCTTTGGAGCGGAGGATTTCACCGCCAACATAGGCGCTAAGCGCACAGTTACAGGTTGGGAGGTTTTATATGCCCGCAGCACTGTAGTCACCCACGCTGCCGCTTATGATAAGCAAGCGATCGATATGGTTAGTATCAACTTTCGCGACCCCATCACGCTCAAGGTAGAATCCGCGGTAGGCGCCTCGTTGGGCTTTACCGGTAAACAGATCATTCATCCTTCGCAAGTACAACCTGTACAAGAAGCCTTTACCCCAAGCTCGAAAGAGATCGATGAAGCCGCGAATTTGATCAAAGCATTTCGCGAGCACGAAGAATTGGGAAATGGGGCTTTTGAATATGAAGGCAAGATGATCGATATGCCCATCCTAAAACAAGCGCAAAATGTGATCGATAGAGCCATCGCCGCTGGAAAGACCCTTTAAATGACTTCTGTAACATTTGGATTACTATCCGCCATATTTTGGGGATCTGGAGATTTTTGGGGTGGGGTAGTTAGCCGTAAGATCGGAGCTTACCGCGCGGTATTTTATGCCGAAATTGTTGGTCTAGCGATGCTATTCACCGGAATCGCAGTTACTGGTGAAGCCTTCCCAGAAAAGGGGAAATTCCTGCTCGCTTTATTGGCCGGCGCTATTGGCACGGGCGGGCTAATCATCCTTTACCGCGCAATGGCAACGGGCTTGATGAGTATCGCAACACCCATTTCCGCGTTACTAGCGGCGGCCTTGCCGGTGGCTATCGGTTTATTTTTTGATGGATTGCCCAAGATCACAGCATTGATTGGTTTTTTTCTGGCGTTCGTAGCGGTGTGGTTTATTTCACAAGACAGTAGTGAAAAATTAAACCTGCAAAAGATCAACGATCTGTTTTTGCCGCTGTTCGCCGGGTTATGCTTTGGCACTTATTTTGTCCTCATCCACAGCGCCAGCGATACAACGGTCATTTGGCCAATGGTCGCCAGCCGCACAGGCGGCATGGCTGTAGTTGTGGTCGCGATGATCTACACAAAAACCCCCTGGAAGCTCACCGAAGAACGCCCATGGAAACTGATCATTCTAAACGCGTTTCTCGATATCTTTGGCAACGCCTTTTTTATCATCGCAGGACAATATGGCAGGCTGGATATTGCTTCCATACTCGGCTCGATGTACCCAGGCGCAACCGTTTTATTAGCTTGGTATTATCTAAAGGAAAAACTGAACGGTTTACAGTGGGCGGGCATCCTTAGCGCGTTGGTGGCGATCGTTTTACTTACGGTGTAACAGAACAGATTTGGATCTGAAATTGGAAGAGACTAAAGCGGGTCATGACCATTGCTCGCTTTAGGCTCTTTTTGTTTTGCGCGAGTAAGTGTAGCTTCTACGGCTTTTTGCTCTAATTGGCTTTTTATACCAACACCGAAATGACCTCGGACGGAAATCCACACTGACTAACGGTCTGCCGATCGACAATTTTGAACCCAGCCGCTCTACCGTATTCAAGCAACATTACTCTGCGGCAGCAACCTAAGATTTTGGGTTTGATGGTGTAGACAGTTTCCCAAAAATTTTCGGACATTTTTTCAGAGCGGGACACATTAACCAAACCACCCTTGAGCGCGATCTCATTGAGATTGCACTCTTGTTGATCGAGAAATAGAAGGACGATATTTAGACACAGCTCGCTGCCAAGCGAACAAAGGTGTGTAAGTCATCGGGATAGTGAAGTGAGGTTATCATATCGGTAGTTCTTGTAACGTAATCTATAATACTAAGAATTAAGAATTGTATAAACTGTTTTTTAATCAAAGGAGAAAGAATGAAACCTGAGATCGTTTCGCTTCCCGCCTTCAAGATCGCTGGACTTCAGCTTGTGAGTAAGAATGAGAATAATGAGATCGTTACCTTATGGGATAAATTAATGCCCTTTATGGAAGGGAACTTTCGAGCAGACCCAACCACCAGCTACGGTCTCTGTTTGCCAGCTCCGGATGGGGCGGAGGAAGGCGCTTTTGAATATATCGCTGGCGTTGAGATCAAACGAAACTCTTCTGCGCCAGCGGGACTGATCACGAGAGATGTGCCGGCAGCCAAGTATGCCAAATTCAAACACTTTGGCAACGCCTCCTTGGTGAAAGAAACGTTTGATAAGATCTATGGCGGCTGGCTGAAAGAGAACGAGCTAACTCAGGCTCTGGCTCCTTTTAATATGGAGGTGTATGACGAGGGTTTTAAACCAGGCAGCCCTGATTCGGTAATGTACGTGTATGTGGCAGTACTATAATGCATTTCCTTTTTCGTGAGGACATAACCACCATCATAGCGTCTCAAAATCTGTGATATCCGACTTTTCGCCAGAAACGGAAAGCCACGCCAAAACTATTTTTATCTCTTGAATTGATCACAGAGACACTTACCTCAACAAACCAACAAGGGAATCGGGGGCATCTCGAGTTCCTCTTTAGACCAAAGGCAGATCGCCACCCATCAGCGACCCTTGTTGGCAGCCGTTCAATCATAATTGCACCAAGTTTAATGCTATGGCTTGCCACCATTGCCGCCACCACTGGGCTGGCCTGCTCCACCGCTTCCGCCCTGTCCAGATTGACCGGACTGGTCGGGGTTTCCGGTCTGAACCTGGTTTCCGGTGGGTGTGCCTGTGGTTACACAAGTTGTACATGTCCAGGAGCCTTGACCGTTCAATGGGCTTGGTGTTCCATAGAGTGGAGTTCCATTACCGAGACCGGACGGTTGTGATGTTGGCGCGGGGAATTGCTGGTTTCCGATACTATTTAAGCCGTTTTGATTTCCGTACTGGTAGCGAAGTTGGGGAAGATCAACTAACCCGAGATCAACTGCATGTATTTGGTTTTGCATCATCAATCGTATCCTGGCTTTAACCGCGGAACCAGCCTCAAAACCAACCCCAGCTTGCGTAACTTGCTGTTCTTGTCCGACCGTTTGGCTGCGAATACGGTTCAAAGCGTTTGTTGCTTGAGTTTCAGGCATATTCATCGCGAACATCATGGTTTGTCGTTGTAGATGTTCCAATCTCAATACACTCTCTTCATCGATCGTAATCCCCTGATCCATCAACGATCCGATCTCACTCACTCTGCGATCCGTTAATGTAAGCAACAATTCAAATTTCGATTGGTCCCCGCTTGCTATAACAAGACCTAAGTTTTCGCTCCATAGCTTTACTGGGTACAGCGACTGGTTAGGCAGAGAGTATTGCGAAGCGAATACGGTTGTTCCACCCATCAAAGCTACAACCAACCCGGTAATGAGAACAGAAAATGTGAGCCTGCGAAAAGAGAACCACCCTAAGTTGGGTTTGCCAAACAAGGATTTCCCACTCGGCCTTGTCGCGTTCGCTTTTTTCTGATCGGAGGCATAATCCGCGGCTAGTTCTAGAAATACCTTCTTCCCTGCATCAGCACTGTTGGTATTTCTAGTAGCTCCGTTTTTTATTGAACCTAGATAACTTTCGAGCTGTTCATTCAATTCAAAATCGTTTTTCATTTTATGGCTTCTCCTCTCCAATCAATATCTTTTGGAGTGTAATTACTGCCCGGTGTTGCAAGGCTTTTATTGCCCCAACGGGCTTTTTTAGGCTTTCAGCAATCTCGGCGACATCCCAGCCTTCAAAAAAACGCAAGGCGATGACTTGTTGCTGTTCTATTGTTAGGTATCGAAGCGCTGCTATGATCTTTTTCCTCTGAATATTCTCTTCCGCTAACATCGAGGGATCCACTCCTACCTCAGCAATTTCGGAATCCTGATCCAGCGGGAGGATAGGGATTCGGCGATAATGATCTACGATCCAATTATGTGCCGACCGGTACAAATACGCTTTTAGCTTGGTTGTTGGCCCGCCGCCACCCCGAATGGCTCGCAAGAACCTGGCAAATGTCTCTGCCGTACAATCCTCCGCCAAAGTTACATCACCCAAAAAGCGCAAAGCGTAATAATAGACCGCATCGCTGTATAGTTCATAAACAGTGGCGAGTGCTTGTTGCTCAAATTTCCGCGCTTGGTTCAAAAGGAGTTCTTCGTTGATGGGTAGCATAGTTTCACTTATATAGACGAGGTGAAGGGGGGTTTAGATACGGCTATTATCAAGCTGGTTTTTTGGCAAAAGAAATGTTTCCTAAAGATTGGGCGTATCTCGTTTGGGTACACTGCGTCTTATTTAGTGTAAATCAATTCCCATTCAAGGAGCTAACATGAAACGTTTACTTTCCATCCTGTTCGTTTTTGTACTTTTACTCACAGTAACCTCAACCGCCTTTGCCGCCCAAAAGGGACCAAAACCAGTGAATTTTGCTGTCATTGGGACGATCTCAGCCATTGACCCGGTTGCAAAAACCGTCACAATTCAAGTTATTACCGGCAATAAAGCAGTTAAAGCGTACATTGGGCAAACCATCACCCTCTCAACTACCCTGGCAACAAAGTTTCGATTCACAGATGGTGTAACCACCACCTTGATCACCTTCAGTAATTTGGTTGTTGGAAACCCCGTTAGCGCTACTGGTTCACTTACAAACTATGTGTGGGTTACCAAAGGGATTACAGTTGGCGCAAAGTTAAGCTGCATCCAGTAAATCCTGATATTCCGAACGGTTTCAAATTTTGTGGGTTCCTCCAACATAGGAGTGACCCACTTTTTTTGCAAGGAAAAACAACTCAAGAAGAAGTTCCCCGCTGCTTGACGCCTATCCCCCCAAAATGCTATAATGACCGCACGGGAAGAGTAAGGAAGGATTTGTTATTAGAGAAGAGATTGAACGGTGAAAGATCTCGTTTCAAAACCTCCTGAACGTAGCCCGGGCAAGGCTTGCTGAAGAAAACCTTTTTGGTGATTAGAACAGCACGGGAAGCCCGTTATAGCGAAAGGCAGTGATTTGCTGCCGATAAGAGCGCCTTTTTTGGCGAACAGAGGTGGTACCGCGGAAGGTTATTGCGCCTTTCGTCCTCATTTGGACGAGGCGCATTTTAATTTAATGGAGTGATCTATGAATGCAACGGACATCATCCAATCGCAAATGCTGGCGGCTTTAGATATGCTTAAACAGGCGGTTGTAAAATGCCCGGCGGGCTTGTGGAACTTGCCGGGTGAAATGGAAGAATGCTGGAAGAAGGCCTACCACGCCCTCTATTACGCTCACCTTTATTTACAGAAAAGCGAACAGCAATTTACGCCTTGGGAGAAACACCATGACCCAGATAATGAGCCGGCGTTTTCCCAAGCCGAGGTTTTGGAGTACCTGACCTTTGTGCAACAGCAGGTGGCTGTTTTGGTCCCCACACTTGATCTGAAAGCGCCATCCGGTTTTGATTGGCTGCCTTTCAATAAACTGGAATTACAGTTCTACAATATTCGGCACATCCAGCAACATGCCGGCGAATTGTATGAACGCTTGGGCCAAAGCAATATTGATCTTGACTGGGTAAGCTCCGCGCCTACCCAATAAACCGAATGGAGAACGAATGAGCACATACGAACTACCAAAAGCATACGATTTTAAAGACACTGAAAAACGCATCTATGAGATGTGGGAAAAAGGCGGTTACTTCCAACCGCATAATGATCCCAATAAACCAAATTTTGACTCCAACGTCAAGCCCTTCACCATCGCCATACCACCACCCAACGTTACCGGCGAGTTACACACCGGCCACGCAATGTTCGTCAGTATAGAAGACTTGATGATTCGCTACCACCGAATGAAGGGATACAGCGCGCTATGGGTGCCGGGCACCGACCACGCCGGCATCGCCACCCAGTTGATGGTGGAGCGCCAGCTTCTTAAGGAAGGAACCAGCCGCGAAGAGGTTGGCCGCGAAGAATTTTTGCGCCGCACTTGGGATTGGAAAAACAAATATGGGGGTATGATCACTAGCCAAATACGGCGGTTGGGTGCCAGCTGCGATTGGACTCGTGAACGCTTTACCATGGATGAGGGCCTCTCGAAGGCCGTGCGCGAAGCCTTTGTGCGTCTGTATGAATCCGGCAAGATCTACCGCGGTCCGCGCCTGATCAACTGGAGCCCTGGCCTTAAAACGGCTGTTTCGGACCTTGAAGTGGAGTACTCAGAAGAGCCCGGCACCCTGTATTACTTCAAATACATGGTGAAATCCCTGGATGGCAGCGCTCCTACCGAGTTCATCCCCGTTGCAACTACCCGCCCCGAGACCATTCTTGGCGATACCGCCGTGGCGGTTCATCCTGAAGATGAACGCTACCAAAAACTGATCGGCCGCCTTGTGATCGTTCCAATGCTCGGCCGCGAGATCCCTGTGATCGGTGATGAGTACGTTACCCGCGAGTTTGGTACCGGCGCGCTTAAGATCACCCCAGGCCACGACCCCAACGACTACGAGATCGGCCAACGGCACAACCTGCCGGTTATATCCATGCTGGATAAAGCCGCAAAAGTGACCGAGATCGGCGGCAAGTACACTGGCATGGATCGCTTTGATTGCCGAAAGGCCTTATGGGCCGATATGAAGGCAGCCGACTTGGTGGTCAAGGAAGAACCTTATACTCTCAATGTTCCACGCTCACAACGCGGCGGCGAGATCATCGAACCAATGATCTCCACCCAGTGGTTCGTGCGCATTCAGGAACAGGCCGAAAAAGGCTTGTTAGCAGTCAAGAATGGCGATATCAAGATCGTGCCAGACCACTTCGAAAAGGTGTATTTTAACTGGCTCGAAAACATTACCGATTGGTGCATTAGCCGCCAGCTTTGGTGGGGGCACCGAATCCCGGTGTGGTATTGCGTCGATTGCGGCAAAGAGACCTGCACCCGCCAAGACCCCACCGCTTGCGACCATTGTGGCAGCAGCAAGATCGAACAAGACCCTGATGTGTTGGATACTTGGTTCTCCTCCGGCCTTTGGCCCTTTAGCACATTGGGCTGGCCAGATAAAACACCTGATCTAAGCTATTTCTACCCAACCAGTTATATGGAGACAGGTTACGATATTCTGTTCTTCTGGGTTGCAAGAATGATCATGAGCGGATTGGAATTTACCGAGCAAGTACCCTTCCACACCATTTACCTACATGGGCTCATTCGTGATGAGCATGGCCAAAAAATGAGTAAGACCAAAGGTAACGTGATCGACCCGCTAACGGTTATGGATGAGCTTGGCACCGACGCGCTGCGTTTTACCATGTTAGTGGGCAGCACCCCCGGTAAGGATTCGAACCTCTCGATCAAGAAGGTGGAATCGAACCGCAACTTTGCCAATAAACTTTGGAACGCGGGCCGTTTCGTCATCAACACCATTACCGCTGTGGAAGAGGGAAGCGAAGGGGAGATCGATTGGACCTTAGCTGATAGTTGGATCTGGGCAAAACTGCAAAACCTCACCCGCGATGTGGAACGTCTTTTCCAGACCTTCCAATATGGGCAAGCTGGCCAAATGATCTACGACTTCTTATGGAGTGACTTTGCCGATTGGTATCTCGAGATTGCCAAGATCCAGATGACCGAAGGTGGAGCGCGAGCACACAAGACCGCCGATACACTCTTGCGTGTCTTCGATGCCTCCTTGAGATTATTGCACCCCTTCACTCCCTTTGTTACCGAAGAAGTGTGGTCCCACCTAAAAAAAGCGACACATGGTTCTGCCTTACGAAAAAGCGTGGATGCATGGCCTGAAGTGCTGATGATCGCTAGTTGGCCTGAAGCAAAAGACGCCGAAGGATGGGAAGAAACCAAGATATCCAGCTTTGAGCAAATTCAAGAAATCATCCGATCCATTCGTAACCTACGCAGTGAAAAGAACGTGAAACCCAGCCTGCGACTGGCCGCCACCTTGGTGGACCAAAGCGAATTGTGCAAAAACGAGCAAAAGCTGATCACGGTGTTGGCTGGCTTGGATGTTGAAAAAGTAAACATTGTTGAAAGCCTGCCCAACAGCCCCGAGGGGCATATCGCGTTAATCGCCGGCAAGGTTGAAATTCACCTGCCTCTGGCTGATATCGTGGATAGCGAAGAGGAAAAAGCCCGCCTTGCTAAAGAGCTTAGCGAAGTGGAAAGCCACATCGAACGGCTCGAAAAACTGCTTAGCAGCGATTTCGGCAAAAAAGCTCCTGCCGCGGTTGTGGCAAAAGAGCACGAGAAGTTGGCAAACTATATAGAGACAGCTGAGAAACTTAAAGCTCAATTGAAGTAATTTACCGGTCGAGGACAATTGTCCTCGACCTTTTTTTTGGGTAGAATGGATATACTCGAATACGCACCCTTAGGAGATGATGATGTCTGACGAACAAAAGAAGATCGCTGAATTACGTGCCCGATTATCTGAGGTGAACGACCTTGAGATGGCCGGTTCTTTATTAAATTGGGATCAATTGACCTATATGCCCAATGGCGGCGCCGATGCCCGCGGCAGGCAATTGGCTACGCTCGCTAAGATCACGCAGGAGAAGTTTATTGACCCTGCCATTGGCAAGCTGCTGGATGACCTTGCCAAGTACGGGGAAAGCCTGCCTTACGAATCGGATGACGCCAGTTTGATCCGCGTCACTCGCCGAGATTATGAGCATGCCACCCGAGTGCCGCCAGAATTTTTAATGGAATTTAATATTCACAGCACCAACTCGTACCAAGCCTGGGCAGAAGCACGCCCAGAAAATGACTTTAGCAAGGTTCAGCCCTATTTGGAGAAGACCCTCGACCTTAGCCGCAGGTATGCCGATTTCTTTCCGGGGTACGAGCATATCGCTGATCCATTGATCGATGTATCTGACCAAGGCATGAAAGCCTCGACGGTGAAAAAGCTATTTTTTGAGCTGCGCGATGAACTGGTGCCGATTGTAAAAGCCATCACATCCCAACCCGCTGCCGATGACAACTTTTTGCACGAAACTTACCCGGAAGAGCAGCAACTTAAATTTGGCGAAAGCGTTGTTCGTAAATTAGGCTACGATTTCAACCGCGGCCGTATCGACAAAACCCATCACCCATTCATGACCAAATTCTCGCTTACCGACGTGCGCATCACCACCCGCGTGAAGGAAAATTACCTGGGCGAGGCCTTGTTCAGCAACATTCACGAAGCCGGCCATGCCATGTATGAACAGGGTATTGACCTAAAATACGAAGCCGGCCCTCTCGGTGGTGGAACTTCCTCTGGCGTTCACGAGAGCCAATCCCGCACTTGGGAAAACCTTGTTGGCCGTAGCAAAGGCTTTTGGGAATATTTCTTCCCCAAGATACAAGAGGAGTTCCCGGCACAGCTATCGAAAGTAACCCTTGACCAATTTTACAAGGGTATCAACAAGGTAGAACGCTCCCTCATTCGCACTGACGCTGATGAAGTGACCTACAACCTGCATGTGATGCTCCGATTTGATCTCGAAATGCAAATGCTGGAAGGCAAACTGGCCATCAAAGACCTGCCCGAAGCTTGGAACGCCCGCTTCTTCCATGATTTTGGGATCACCCCGCCTGAAGATAAGAATGGATGTATGCAAGATGTACATTGGTACGGCGGTTTCATCGGTGGGGCTTTCCAAGGTTACACCTTAGGCAATATCCTTAGTGCTCAATATTACAAAAGCGCCTTAGCCGCTCATCCTTCTATTAGCCAGGATATGACAAAAGGCAACTTTACAAACCTGCACCACTGGTTGCGTGCGAACATCTATCAACACGGCCGCAAGTTTACCGCGAATGAATTGACCAAGCGCGCCACTGGCAGTGAATTGACCATCAAGCCGTACATCGAGTACCTTATGACGAAATACGGCGAACTTTATGACATTTAGAACATTAACCTTTTATAAATAAACTATAATAAGGACAAGTTAAAGCCTACCTGTACTGTACAATAGCGGGTAAGGATGAACATAAAAATAGGAGAAAATTACTATGGCAATGAAAATTCTTGACGACTGCATCGCTTGCGGTGCCTGCTTACCCGAATGTCCTACCGAATCCATCACTGATGGTGACATTTATGTGATCAACCCCAATACTTGTGTGGAATGCATTGGTCATTACGATGCCCCACGCTGCTCTGATGTTTGCCCAGTAGACTGCATCATCAAAGCCTAACTTAACAATTAAATATTATGGTCTCTCATTTGAGGGGCCAGCCTTCGGGGCAGGGTGAAATTCCCGATCGGTGGTAAAGCCCACGAGCACATTGTGCATGATCCAGCGTATTTCTGGAGCCGACGGTTAAAGTCCGGATAAAAGAAGGTTCGACCCAATTTTGGGTCATTTGTGCTTGCATGCCCCGAAAACTATCTTAACGATCGTTTTCGGGGTTTTTGTTTCCAAGCCTCCTTTCATGCCTCGAAACGCGACTGTTTGAGGCATTTTAAATTTATGAAAGTCAATCGTTTTAGAAAAAGCTGGGTCGTTCTTCCGCTTGCCTTGCTGTTTATTTGGGAAGCCACGGTGAGAGTGACAGGATTACCTCCATTTATTCTGCCGGGGCCTCTGGATGTTTACGCGCGGTTCGTTACCGCCCTATTAGATGGAAGCCTTCTCACACACAGCCTAGCAACCATGAGCGAAATGCTCACCGGTCTAGCCACCGGCACCCTCGCCGCCATCCTCATTGGATATGTCATCTCAAAATCCAGCCTGTTCGAACACCTTGTTTCGCCGATCCTCGTGGCTAGCCAAGCTGTACCGGTGGTTGCCATTGCTCCCCTTCTGGTAATTTGGTTCGGAAACGGTTTTTTCACCAAAGCTTTGATCTGTTCTCTGGTAGTTTTCTTCCCTGTGTTTGTTAACACCGTCGTCGGGCTAAAAAGTGTTCCCCGCGGGCTTTCTGAATTAATGCGAACCCTAAAAGCGTCAAAACTACAGATCTTACTTTCTCTTGAAATCCCCAGCGCGCTGGCCATTTTCCTCAGTGGGCTAAAGATAGGCGCGACCTTATCTGTCATCGGCGCGGTAGTGGGTGAGTTTGTGGGTTCAGATATGGGCCTCGGGTTTTTGATCAATGTTGGCCGAGGGTTATATGATACTTCGCTGGTGTTTGTAGCCGTTTTCACTCTTGTTTTTATCGCGCTAGCAATATACGGAGTTGTTAGTTTTTTGGAACACACACTTTTGCGTTGGAACGATAACAGGATCTTTAAAGGATAATTATGCGTAAGTTTTTTGTTTTTCTTCTAACCTCATTTTTTTTGGCCGGTTGTGCCAATCCGGTTAGCCCAACTCTGGTAAAACTTCCGATGGGGTATATCCCAAACATCCAATTCGCTCCGTTTTATGTAGCGATGGAAAAAGGATATTTTAAGGAAGCCGGCATTGATCTGGAATTTGATTATGCCTACGAAACCGATGGCATTGCCTTGGTTGGGGCTGGTAAAGTTCCATTTTCTTTGGCTTCGGGCGAGCAAGTTTTGTTGGCGCGAGCGCAAGGGCTGCCTATTACCACAATCTATAGTTGGTACAAAGGTTATCCCATCACCCTGATCACAACTGACCCTACCATTAAAACCCCAGCGGATCTCAAGGGCAAAACCATCGGTCTGCCAGGTTTATACGGCGCCAATTATGTTGGCCTTAGAGCGTTGCTCAGTGTTGCCGGCCTCACCGAGAGCGATGTCACCCTGGACAGTATCGGTTATAGCCAGATCGAATCGATCGTTTCAGGCAAAGAACAAAACGTGGTGTGTTATAGCAACAATGAACCGATCGTGTTGGCGGAGCAAGGCATAACGTTTTCCACCTTGGATGTCTCCGATTATCTCAACCTAGCCTCCAATGGCATCGTTACAAATGAGGCGATGATCAAAGAGCATCCTGAGGTTGTCAAAGCTTTTCTCACCGCGTTTTCCAAAGGAATCCAAGAAACTATCCAAGATCCGGAAGCAGCCTATGAAATGAGTAAAAACTACGTTGAGGGGCTGAATGAAGCCGACAAGCAGATCCAGATGAAGATCCTTCAAACATCGATCGCTTCGTGGAATTCTGATATGATGGGCGCATCGGACCAAGCATCCTGGCAAAATATGCAGAAAGTATTGATGGATATGCAACTTTATAGCGAGGAACAAGACCTTGGTAAAGCATTTACCAACGACTTTATTCAAAAATAATGAGTGAACATCCCGTAGATCCATTCCTGTCCGTAAATGATGTGAGCGCTATCTACCCAGATGAAAGCGGCGGCCTGCATGCCTTAAATGGCGTTACCTTTTCGGTTAACCCAAGCGAATTTGTTTGCGTATTAGGGCCATCTGGCAGCGGTAAAAGCACCTTGTTACGCATCATCGCCGGCCTCCTTAAGCCAACTTCGGGGCAGGTTCACTTCACCGAACAACGTCCACCTCGAATTGGTTTTGTTTTCCAAAACCCCAACCTAATGCCTTGGCGTTCTGTTCGGCAAAATATTCTACTCCCCCTCGAGATCGAAAAGAAAGATCCCGTTACTTCCTTACAAAAAGCGGATGAATTGATCGACCTTGTAGGGCTGAACGGCTTTGAGAACAGCCTACCCAAAGATCTCTCTGGCGGAATGGCGCAGCGAGTGAGCCTGGCCCGCGCCCTCATCCATGACCCAGATATCCTGCTGCTCGATGAGCCTTTCGGCTCCCTCGACGCCCTCACCCGCGAGAAAATGTGGACCGAGCTTAGCCGTATTTGGCAAGCCCGCCGCAAGACATTGATCATGGTGACCCATTCCATTAGCGAAGCGCTTTTTATGGCGGACCGAGTATTGGTACTTACCGCCCGCCCCGGCCGCATGAAGCTGGAACTACAAGTGCAACTACCCCGCCCAAGGGTAGATGAAATGCGTTACACCGCCTACTTTGGCGAAATGAGCCGTTTGTTGAAGAACGCAATAGAATAACCCAAAAACAACCAACCGACCCAACTACACTTAAAAAAACAGCTGCCAAGTAATTTGGCAGCTGTTTATCGTTATTGGATGAACTGGAAGCTAATCTAAATTACCAGTGATCATTGCCATCTTCAGCTCACCGATTGCCTGGGTAATCTGAATTTCACGCGGGCAGGCCATAGTACAGTTGAAAACGGTATGGCAGCGGGCAACGCCATTGGTTTCGCTAAGGATCTGCAAGCGTTCCGCGGCGGCTTCGTCGCGGCTATCGAAGATAAAGCGATGAGCGGTCATCAAAGCTGCTGGTCCAAGGTAGCTTTCGTGGCCCCAATAGGAGGGACAGGAAGTGGTGCATGCACCGCACAAAATACACTTGGTGGTCTCATCAAAACGTTCGCGCTGGGCGGGGCTTTGCAGGCGTTCTTTTCCATCAGCTGGCAATGGGCTATTGTTAACAAAGTAAGGGATCACTTCGCGGTAATTCTCAAAGAATTTTGTCATATCCACGATCAGATCCTTCACTACCTTTAAACCAAGAAGCGGCTCAATGGTGATGGTGGTGCCAACATCGCGAACAAGAGCTTTGCAGGCGAGCAAGTTTCTGCCGTTAATGCGCAGGGCATCTGAGCCACAAACACCATGAGCGCAGGAGCGCCGGAAAGAGAGCGTGCCATCCTGATAGCCCTTCACTTTTTCGAGCAAGTCAAGAACGCGATCAGTCTCGACCGCTTCAAGGGTGTAGGTCTCGTAGTGCCATTTTTTATCGACTTCAGGATTGAAGCGGAATATTTTCAGAGTTACATTCATTGGCGCCTCTACTAATAAACGCGTTCTTTTGGTTGATATTTGGTGATGGCGACAGGTTTGTAATTAAGTTCAACCTTGCCATTCTCTTTTTTGACCAAGGTATGTTTCAGCCATTCCACATCATTTCGCTTGGGATAATCCTCGCGTGAATGACCACCGCGAGATTCTTTGCGGTTGAGGGCGCTGATAGCGATCAATTCTGCGATCTCAAGCATATTGCCCAATTCCCAGGCATTGATCAGATCGGTATTGAAGATCTTGCCGGTATCAGCAACTTTGATCTCTTTATAGCGAACTTGTAACTCGCGCACCTTCTCAATAGCCTTCTCCATGTCCTTCTCGGTTCGATAAATGCCAACCAAGTCGAACATGACGCTTTTCATCGCGGTGGCAATATCAAAGGCGTTCTCGGTGCCAGAGCCATGTTTCATGGCGTCGAAAATGGCTTTTACTTCTTCTTCAGAACCAGAGGGAAGGGATTCGAAATCTGTTTTATTGGCATATTCAGCCGCGGTAAGACCAGCATATTTACCGAACACAACCAGATCTAACAAGGAGTTGGTACCAAGGCGGTTACCACCGTGCACCGATACACAGGCGCATTCGCCAGCTGCGTAAAGGCCGGGGTAGACCGTATTCTTATCATCTATAATAACTTGACCAAATTTGTTAGTAGGAATACCACCCATTGTGTAGTGGGCGGTTGGCTGTATGGGCATCATTTGGGTAACGGGGTCTACTCCAAGGTACACTCGGCAGAAATCGATGATATCAGGTAACTTCTTGAGGATCTCTTCGCCGGTTACGGTATAAGCCGAACCATCCGGGTTGGTACGCCCATCGAGCGCGGCGTATCTATTCACTGTTTCAGGGCGTACATCCAAATAAACATAATTGGATCCGCCAATTCCACGGCCTTCGCGGATCTCGGTGTAGATAGCGCGACTAACTACATCGCGGGAGGCTAGATCTTTGACCGATGGGGCATATTTCGGCATAAATCGTTCGCCGTTTCCGTTGATAAGCACGCCGCCATCACCACGAACGCCCTCGGTGATTAGAATACCCAGCTTGTAGATGCCAGTTGGGTGGAACTGAAAGAACTCAAGATCTTCTAGGGGGATTCCTTTACGAAGAACCAAAGCGGCACCATCACCGGTATAGGCGTAGGCATTGGAGGTTACTTCAAAGATACGGCCATGCCCGCCAGTGGCGAGAATGACGGACTTTGCGTGAAAAGTGTGCAGTTCACCGCTAGAAAGCTCGATGGCAATAACACCAACCGCTTTACCGTTGTTGGTGAGCAGGTCTACAACTTGGTACTCATCATAAAAATTAACATCATTTTTGATGCATTGTTGATAAAGGGTTTGCAGAATCATATGGCCGGTGCGGTCAGCTGCGTGGCAGGCACGGCTAACAGGCTTGCCTGTATCGTTGTTAGTATGGCCGCCAAAGGGGCGTTGTGAAATACGACCCTCAGGGGTACGATCAAAGGGTAAACCCATGTGTTCAAGTTCCAGAACAGCCTGTGGGGCTTCTTGGCACATAAACTCGATAGCGTCTTGATCGCCTAAATAATCCGACCCCTTAATAGAGTCATAGGTGTGCCACTCAATGCGGTCTTCTTCCAGATTGCCTAAAGCGGCGCTTATGCCGCCCTGAGCAGCCCCAGTGTGGGAACGTGTTGGATATAACTTGCTGATAACTGCAGTCTTAGCGGTGCGGGAGGCATACAAGCCAGCCATTAAGCCAGCGCCGCCAGCGCCTACTACGATAACGTCAAATTGGTGATTATTCATTAAGCAACCGTCCTATTTCCAAACGATATACAAAGCGATAAAAGTGAAAGATGCCATTGCGACCATACTGATCAACCTTACGATCTGTCGACCCAACTTTGAGGCAATGTAATCATCTGCAATGACCACCAATCCATGAACGCCATGGGAAACCGCTAGCAATACAAGAGCAGACCCGGTCAATTTCCACAGAATGGATTCCCAGAGCACTGTATCGGTTAGATTCGTATTCACTACGTGAGAGATCTGAGGCATAATGCCCCAGCGAATGACGTCCGCCATATTCATTTGGGTGCGAGCGCCCATAACCAACGCGCCGATGATACCGATCAGGATGAAGAGATACATACCAAGCGCGGACAAACGTGTAAAGATCCACATTTGTGATTCGAAATTAAAACCACGTTTATTTAAGGGAAGGGTTCGTTTTGCCATTTTTTCTCCTAACCCACAATGCCATTTTTGACGATGATCCAAACCGCGATGGTGTAAATGGGAATGAAAACAGCCCACTCAACCCAAATTGCTTCCCGTTGAAAGGGGATCAATTTTGGCCAAAGATCGAGGATGGTGATTCGAAGGCCGTTGATGGCATGGAATAAGGCGCAAAAGAAGATCACTAACTGAAAGCTCCAGCTTTCATAGATCGCGTTTGCGGCTTGTCCCACAGTGCCACCAAAATATGAAGATAACAAATGAATACCAACAAACAGGGCAATACCCAACCCGCCAATACGATGAAGAACAAAGGTTAGCATCGGACCTTGTCCTTTGTACCGTAAGCCGGTTGCTAGGTTTACATTTCGGCTCAAGCCCATCGAATCCTCCTATAACTTTTTTTGGGATTTTCTCTCATCTCACTCCGATAGCACGAGTGGATAAATATTATCCTTGCTAATAGCACAATAATTCTTTCATTATACCCACTGATAATTAGTTTTCATCAATATCACACAAAATTTCTTACAAAAGGTGACAATTATCATCCCATTTTAGTTCACAATTCCATTCGTAATCACCGCTTACGCCTTTATAATCCTATAAGGTAATTTGTATTAATTTTTGATACGTTTAATAATCTAGAACAGTCCAAACTTATTTCTATCGCCGTAGGAGGTTTGCATGTCAGGTTCGAAACCCTTTAGCCGACGTGATTTTATGAAGGTGACAACAGGAACAGTTGGCGGTTTGATCGCCGTTGCTCTTGGCGCGCCTATCGTTGGTTACCTTATTGACCCAGCTCTAAGCGCTGGAGCCAAAGAAGCTTGGATATCGATTGGTAAGCTTGCTGATATTCAGGTGAATGTACCAACCCCTTTTTCCTTCACTCGAACACAAGTGAACGGCTGGGAAAGAACCGGCACGAGTTATGGCGGTTATGTGATCAGGAAAACAGAGGATCCTGCTGACATTTCCATCATCTCCAGTCGCTGTACCCACCTTGGGTGCACCGTCAATTGGCGCGCCGAAACCAACGATTTCGTTTGCCCTTGTCATGATGCCAGTTTCGGCGCTGATGGCAAAGTGATAGATGGTCCACCACCTCGACCCTTAGATCGATACGATGAATTCAAAGTGGATGATCAGGGTAATTTGCTGATCTTCTTGAAGGAGGCCTAATATGTGGCATAACCTTTATGAATGGCTCGATGAACGTCTTGGCCTTGGTGATATGTATACCAATTTGTTGGACCGACCTGAGCCATTGGGCAACTGGTGGAATACGCTTGGCTCTGCCAGCTTGTTCTTATTCATTCTTCAAACCGTAACCGGCATTTTTCTAACTGTTTATTACACCCCAAGCCCCGACCATGCCTACGACAGCATCCAATACATTATGAATAGTGTTGCGTTTGGCTGGCTTATTCGCGGTATTCACCATTGGGGCGCTACCTTGATGGTTTTAGTAGTCTTCATCCATATGATACGAGTGTTTGTGACTGCCTCCTTTAAATACCCACGTGAATTAACTTGGTTAATTGGTGTAGGTCTTCTTTTGGTTACTATGGCGATGGGCCTCACGGGTTACCTGCTTCCATGGAATCAGAAATCTTACTGGGCCACAGTGGTCGCCACACAGATCGCAGGCTCGCCGCCATTTATAGGAGAATTTATCCTGAAGGTGATGCGAGGTGGGTCAGATCTAAGCGCGCTCACCCTGCAACGCTTCTTCGCCGCTCACATCTGGATACTTCCAGTAATCCTGATCGCGATGATCGGCATACATCTTTACCTGATCATCAAGCACGGTGAATCCCATTTCCCATCCGTGGAAGAATAGAGGGAACAATGGATAACGAAACGAAAAAAAAGATCAACGAAAATTATCAAAGATCCCTGATCAAAGGGGAAAGATTTTGGCCGGATAGCATTTACAAAGATCTGGTAGTATCGCTGGGCATTTTTATCATATTGGTACTGCTTGCCACCTTTGTCGGCGTTCCAGGTGAACCCAAAGCCGATCCTTCGGATACCTCCTATCTGCCACGTCCTGAATGGTACTTCCTCTTCCTTTTTAAATTCTTGGCTTTGTTTGGACAAATACCAGTACTCGGCAAGATCGAGTGGATCGCTACTGTTCTAATTCCAGCAGCCTTTCTGATTGTACTTACTCTGCTGCCCTTCATTGAAAAAAGCCAAGTTCGGCATTACAGCAAACGCGTAGTCGCCCTTTCCATTATGGGAATTTTTGTTGTCAGCGCTGTAACCCTAACATTGTTATCAGATGTTCCAACTGGCGCAAGCCTCGAAGGTACGATGCAAACCGTCGGCGGGTTAGTGATCCCAACCCTCGCTTACATCCTTCTGGCATATTTTGCCTGGAAACCAGGTGCCGCTACCAACAAAACAGTGATCAGTATTGCCTCGGTCACGGCTGTGCTTATGGTTGGCTTTACCATTGCCACCCTCGCGATCTACAAAGCCCCTGAAGTTGAGGAAACAGTTGTTGCCAATACCCTTGTAGACCAAATTCAAGCGGGCGGCGATCTGTATGCGGTGCAGTGCGTTGAATGCCACGGTAGCGATGGCGAAGTTGCTATTATCACCGGCGTTGAAGGCCTGGAAGGGAAAGAAATTCCCCCCATCAATGGCAAAGATGTGCTTTATACATTGAACGATGCCTCTATGGCGGAAGTGATTGCCTATGGTAGGCCAAATGGCGGAATGAATCCTTTCGGGAAAGCTTATAACGCTGAAGGTTTATCTAAATCTGAGATCGATAACATCGTCATTTTTATGCGCTATAGCTGGGATGACCGCTTTGAAGCTCCTGTGATGCCGGCGCTGTATCCAGCACTAGCTGAAGGCGAAGTTCCATCCTACGAGAAACACATCGCGCCTATCGTCAAACGATACTGCATCAGCTGCCATCGCCCTGGCAAGGATAACAACGAGTTTTGGATGCAGACCTACGATGAAATTTTAACCACCGGCGATAATGGCCCTAACGTAGTTGCTAATGACGAGAACAGCACATTGTTGGCTCTCCTTCAAGGTCATCCGTTGATGGATGGTTCGACAGAATTGGCTGGCCAAATGCCTCCCAACAAACTTCTCTCTGCCGATATCGTTGAGATGTTCCGTTTGTGGATAATGGCGGGTATGCCAAACGCTGCGGCTAAGTAAACAAGATCGATCGATGAAAATGTAGGGATCGCCTAATTTGAAAAGGGCGATCCCTTTTTTATTTCCAATTCTGCCCTAGGCTAGTTATACGCTCAAGCGAGCAAATCAGTTTGTTCATGATCGTCCTCTTTACTGGGAACAAAAAAACACCGCAGCTTTTGGAGCCGCGGTGTTGTGAAAACAATTGAACCGAGAAACTACATATTCTCGATGATCGCGTCACCAAATTCAGAGCACTTCACTTCCTTGGCGCCGTCCATCAAACGGGCAAAGTCGTAGGTAACGACTTTCTTACCAATGGCAGCTTCCATACCCTTAACGATCAGATCAGCGGCTTCGGTCCAACCCATATAGCGGAACATCATCTCGCCAGAGAGGATGACCGAACCGGGGTTGACTTTGTCGAGATCAGCATATTTGGGGGCTGTGCCGTGGGTCGCTTCAAAAATGGCATGTCCTGTTTCGTAGTTGATATTAGCGCCAGGGGCAATACCAATACCACCCACCTGCGCGGCGAGGGCATCAGAAAGGTAATCACCATTGAGGTTGAGGGTAGCGATCACATCATAATCGCGGGGGCGGATGATGGTGAACTGCAAGCTTACATCAGCGATGGAATCTTTTACCATCAACTTGCTTTTCCATTTACCATCGCCGTGGGTATCCCAAAGTTTCAAGGCTTCTTCCACTTCGCCCATAATATCTTTTTTCTGGTCGGGCGACATCATATCAAACCCAGGATCGATCGCTTTGGCGTTTTCTTCCACGGTCATTCCGGGCTTGCCTTCCTTGTTTCCAAGGATCCAGGATTCGCGCTCGGTAATGATCTCATTACGGAATTCGCGTTTTGTGAGGGCATAACCCCAATCTTTGAAGGCGCCCTCAGTGTATTTCATAATATTGCCTTTATGGACAAAATTCACACTCTTGCGTTTGTTATCCAAAGCCCACTGAATTGCGGCGCGAACGAGTCGTTCGGTTCCTTCAACCGATACAGGCTTGATGCCAATGCCGGCTGTATCAGGGAATCGCATTTTGGCGTATTCTTTGGGGAAAGCTTCTTTAAAAAGTTCTTTGAATTTTTTGTTGTCTTCGGAGCCATAGGCAAATTCAATACCAGTGTATATATCTTCAGTGTTTTCGCGGAAGATCACCATATCGACATATTCAGGGTGCTTCACAGGGGAAGGCACGCCTTGGTACCAACGAACAGGCCGTTGGCAAACGTATAGATCCAATAACTTGCGCAGGGCTACGTTGAGAGAACGGATACCACCGCCGATAGGAGTGGTAAGTGGGCCTTTGATACCAACCAGAAACTCATTGAAAGCTTCGGTAGTCTCTTCGGGAAGCCAGGTGTTGAACTGCAGGAAAGATTTCTCCCCGGCAAATACTTCCATCCAATGAACTTTCTTCTTGCCACCATAAGCTTTTTGCACAGCAGCATCAAATACTCGGACGGAGGCTCTCCAGATGTCACGACCAGTTCCATCGCCTTCAATAAAAGGAAGGATGGGATTATCAGGAACCTGAAGTTTTCCATCTTTAATAACGATCTTTGCCCCACCTTCGGGGACCTTAACCAACTTATACGCCATAGCTAACTCCTTTGGAAAGTAATCTATACGATTATACACTTTACTTTTTAATGGATATAGTGATGATTGTCATACACAAAAATCTTTTTGTTGGGTAGAAACAGTATGAATCAAATCGAATGTTATACTTGTCAATTAGAAAACCTATGCCTGAATATATTTACTCACGAAACGCAGTGTATGAAGCCCTTGTCGCCAACCGAAGACAAGCTATCAAGTTGTTAATATCCGATACCGCCCAAGAAAAAGGGCCGATCATCAAGATATTGGAGATCGCCAAACAGAGGCGCATCCCCGTTGAAAGAATTAACAAACAAAAGCTAGACAAGTTCTCTCAGCAGCACCAGGGAGTAGTTTTAGAAACCAGCCCATACCCCTATGCCGACATAGCCGATATGATCGACTTAGCCACCAACAAACAAGAACCCCTTTTCATACTATTACTCGATAGCCTGCAGGATCCTCAAAATTTTGGCACCCTCCTTCGCACCGCCGAAGCGGTAGGTGTTCACGGCATCATTTTGCCCCTCGCGCATACGGTAGAAGTTACCCCCGCGGTTGTCAATTCCTCTTCCGGCGCGTCCGAGCATCTTTTCATCGGCCGCTCTAACCTTGCCCTTGCTATTGATATTCTCAAAAACGAAGGCGCTTGGATTGTTGGCTTGGATGAAGATGAAAAATCTCAAACCCCTGACCGCGTTCGGCTGGATGGGGCAATCGGCGTGGTAGTTGGCTCCGAAGGCGAAGGCATTCGGCCATTGATCAGCAAGAAATGTGATTTTCTTCTCAAGTTGCCTATGAAAG
>CAZSLN010000030.1:352-28212 GCA_964607645.1 uncultured Anaerolinea sp. | reverse complement strand
TGGGATGAAGTGGAAGATGATCATCTATACGGCTGAGTGGTTTTTACCAAATTTGAGTAGATGGCCGAAGTGTGATTATTGGTGGGCTCAGTACCCGGATGGGACGCGGTATTTTGGCGGAGTGAAGACGTGGGGTGAGCTGAGGAAGAGGTTAGCTGTAACGGCGTTGGTGAAACCGTTTAATGCCGGAGCTTGCCCTGGGCCGATCAGGATGTGGCAGGTGAGTGGGGACTATTTGGTGCTGCCCGGCGGGACTAGGGATATTGATGTTAATGTGTTTTTTGGATCTACCGCGGAGTGCGCCGCTTATTTTGGTGATGTCGGTCTGACCGAGATGATTGGGGATACCCCAATATTTACTGAGTTGACCTTGGAAGAAAAGGTAGCGAAGTTGTGGGCGGCGCATCCGGAGGTTTGGTAGGGATCATTTTAACTTCTTCAAGTTATCGACAGGAGAGTGGTCGCGGTGCGATTGGATCAAGTCGTCATCGACCATTTGAACATAGTGCTGGACCATCTCAAGCGAAGCGTGGCCGAGTAATGCTTGGAGATGTAAAACATCCATCCCGGAACGTAGGGATAAAATTGCGAAGGTTCGGCGCAAGGCATGGGCGGAGAATTGAATTTTTGAGCGTTTTGATAAGCGGCTGAACAGGGTGCGCAAACCCTCACCGGTGAAACGAATGTTGAAACGGGATTGGAATAATGGCTCCTTTCCATCGGTTGGTTTTAACTCACGATGATAGGCAAGGATGGCGCGCCGAGATTGTGCCCCAATAACTACGGTGCGAGATTTTCCACCTTTTCCGTTGCGGATCCTGATGACACCGGAGTTTATATCGACATCCCCCCAATTTAGATCGCATACTTCGGCCCTGCGGAGACCCGTATCAACCATAAGGAGAATGATCGCTTTATCGCGGTTCTCGCAATAGGTTAGCAGAGTTATAACTTGGTTGGCAGATAGGACTGGTAAACGTTTATTTGCCACTTTAGGCATAGCGAACTTGATCTCTTCTGGGATGTATTTTTCTTCGTACCAGAAGCGTACCAAGGTTTTTATACCGCGAGCGTGGCCATTTAGGGTCCAATCGGTGTAATGATGAACAGAAAGGCCGGCAATATATTCGCGTACCTGTCTGCTGGTTAACTCTGCGGGGGAGTTAGTATTGTGCTCTTTGAGCCAATCGACGAACCGGCCCGCTGTGTTGTAATAAAATTCGAGGGTTTTTTGGGAGCACTGCATAGCCTTTCGTGAAGTGTAAAAATCAGTATAGGCATCATCGATTGCTAAGGAAGCAAGCGTCCAAGTTGTGTTTTTCGTTTTTTGAGCTGACATAAAGCACCGCCATATATAGTTTTATTTATCAAAAAGTACCGATAATATCTATATATGGCGGTAAAAGAGCGGGTGATGGGATTCGAACCCACGATATCTTGCTTGGGAAGCAAGCGTTCTACCACTGAACTACACCCGCGTTTTTGCGTTCGCTGATTATAACCCGTTCTCACTCTTCGCGACAAGGTTTTTTAGGGCGGTGGTAAGCACTCTTACCGCTTTCTTATATTCATTGATCGAGATGTTTTCGTTAGGTGTGTGGTCCATAGCTGAGTCACCGGGGCCATAGACCAGCGTTGGGCAACCCCAAACTGGAGCGACGATGTTGAGATCAGCGGTGCCTGTTTTGTAGACGAAAGTGGGGGTGCCTCCTTCAGCGCGGATTCCCACTAGCAAGGAGCGGACTAGGTTGGTGTTCTTTGCGCATTCATAAGCAGGAATGGCAAAACCTTTTGGTTCTACCTCCGCGCCTGGAACAGCTTTGGCAAGCATTGCGTACCAATCGGCGGGTGGGAGATCGACCGGCAAACGTGCGCCGATGCTAATACGGGCATTCTGAGAAAATCCATCTTCTTCAGTAACCATGGCATGGATCGTGAGCAAAAGTTGGTTAAATAATTTAGGGCGGTCAGCGTTATAGTCTTCCACCAGCTTTTTAACCTTCAGCCAGTGTTCTATCACGATTTCAGATGCGCTTTGGTTGGCATGAGCGCTGTGAAATTGATCTTGCCTTACAACAATATCCGCCGACGCGCTTCCTTTATACCCCAATGACAACCTATTCCACCGATTCGGTTCGCCAATGATGGCATATGCTGGCTGATATTGCGTTGATACAAACCGTGCTCCTTCGCTATTGCGTTCTTCTTCTACTGCCCCGATCACCACGAACTGCCATCCTTCTATTGGTCCAATCGCGGCTACCGCATCGGTGAAGCAGGCTAGTGGACCTTTGGCGTCTACACTACCGCGGCCGTAAAGAGTGTCTTCATCGATCTTTACCTTCAATTCACCCGGTACCGTATCGATATGCCCCAGCAGAACGATCTGTTTTGGACCATCGCCCATTACGCCAACCGCGTTGCCGGCTTGGTCTATGTAGGAATTACCGAAGCCAATCGAGCGCATTTGGTCTACCAGCCATTCCACAGACGGCCTCTCGTGTCCTGAAGGGCTATAGTGCTCTACAAGGCCGAGTAGGGTATGGATCTCGAGATAGGGGTTGATCATGCTTTACTCCGTGGTGGAATTAGGATTCGGTGTAGGACGCCTGAGAACTGGTTCGTTAGCGATTGAAGGGCTAATGCGATGGCGACTATGACGATCAACCAGCCATAAAAGCTGGTACAAGATTCATACGGTAAGTTGGGGATGCCGAAAGCCGCGAAATCGAACTCGACCGAAAAAGGGCGGATTAAACTGGGTATCCAGATGAAGACCATTAGGACAAATGCGACTACACAGGTAAGTAGGGAGAGAAGAAAATTCATTTTTAGGGTCTTGCTTTTACTGGATATCGGCGCATTTGGAAGGAACCACCCTGTAACAACCCATGAGAGAATACAAATGAACGGCACGCCCGTTCCCATACCAGTTATAACAATATCTTGGTGGGTGAAACCAAAGGCTTTTTTAAAAAGGGGATAGTCAACCAATCGTCTCGACAAAGGCTTATCCGTGGCAGAATTTCGGTTTGCCGCGTTTTATGCCAAACCAATTTCCGCCTTCCAGATCTCCGGTAAAGATCTCTTTGTCTTCCGCATTCTGGATCCAATCCCCTAGGGTCTCGGCTTCAAGCAGGTGTTCCTCGGCAGCGGTTTTATTGCCGGCGAGAGCGTTTGCTCGAGCAAGACCTTCTTTAGCATAGGCAAGGTCAAAATCCATCATCTCGCCCTTGAAGGTCTGTGTGAGATATTCGCATTGATTGGCGTAAAGGAGCGCTTGTTTAGGGTATTCGATGACCGTATACACCCGCGCGAGAAGCCATAAACCACGCTGTTGATGTACATTCGTTCCCTCTTCGCACCAATGGATATAAGAGGCATGGGCAAGACTGATCATTCGCAGATCATCTTCAAAACTGCGGGAAGGGTTGTTTAGAAATTCCCAAGTATTTTTATTGAAACATTTTGCGAAGATCATTCCTTGATTACCCATTTTATTTTTCACTTTCAGGAGATTGATTTAGGACAATCTCAAGTTCGGCGACTACCCGGTCCATCTGGTCATAGGTTATTACCAAAGGTGGTAACAAACGGATGACGGTGAGCCCAGCGTTTAAAGCCAAAATGTGGCGTTCTTGCAAGGCGCGTAAGGTTGGCATCACTTTTTGTTTTAATTCTAGCCCAATCATCAAGCCCATACCGCGTACCTCACGGATTAGCGGAGAATTGATCTGACGAATTTTATCAGTAAAGTAATTTCCTTTTTCCTCCGCCTGTTTGGGCAGGTCTTCCTCTATGATGGCGGTGAGGGCGGCAGCGGCAGCGGCACATGAAAGCGGGTTACCGCCAAAGGTACTCCCGTGAACACCAGGCCCAAGGTTTTCCACCCGAGTGCCGATCAAAATCGCGCCCATTGGCACGCCGCCAGCAATGGATTTGGCACAGCACAACAGGTCGGGCGTGATGTTAAAGTGCTGAAAAGCAAACATTCTTCCAGTTCTTCCGAAACCGCTTTGAACTTCATCGAGGATGAGCAAAGCGCCTTTCTCATCGCATACGCGGCGGGCAGTCTGGATGTACTCAGCGTCGATGGTGTAAACACCCCCCTCACCTTGGACTGCCTCAACGATAAAAGCCGCGGTGTTTTCATCAATGGCTTTTTCGAGAGCTTCGACGTTGTTGTAGGGAACATGGCTATAACCGGGAACGAGAGGCTCGAATCCTTCGCGATATTTTTTATTATAAGTGGCAGAGAGAGCTCCATAGGTGCGCCCATGAAAAGCGCGCATTGTAGCAACTATGCCCGGTCTTCCGGTGGAGATGCGGGCGAATTTTATGGCTGCCTCTACCGATTCTGTACCGGAATTGCAAAAAAAAACGCGTGGTAAACCTGGTACTAGCGATCCCATGATCTTCATCAAGACGGCGCGCTGGTCGTTATAAAAGGTTTCGAACAAGGTGATCAAGCGTGTAGATTGCAATGCTATGGCCGCCGCCACCTTGGGGTGGGCATGGCCGAGGTTTGCTACTCCATGACCAGAGTTGCAATCGATGTATTCAACATCGTTGATGTCGAATAGGGAAGCGCCTTGCCCGCGCACAAAGATGATTGGTTGTTTGCCGTATAAGCCCGAAGTATGGGCGGATTCCACTTCCATAATTTCATCTGCGTTCATTGGAGCACCGTTCCATTGCCTTTGAGGGCGTTTGTAATGGGTTTTTCTACGCGGCCATCAGCGATAATTACCTTGCCAACGCCACCGTTTAGTGCTTCTTCGGCTCCGAGTATTTTTTTCTTCATCCGCCCTTGGGCCATTTCACTGGCAGCTGGTATTTGGCTTTTTGAGAGGGTTTTTATGAGGGTAGATTCATCAGGGAAGTTCTTCAATAGGCCAGTTACAGCGGTTAGTAACAATAGTGTTTCGGCATGAAGCGCGGCTGCCACCATGGCGGCGGCGCGGTCAGCGTCAACATTCAAGGCTTCGCCATTGTGGCTAACAGCAACAGGGGCTATTACAGGAAGGAATCCTTCATTAACTAGGAGATGGATAAGTTTGCTGTTTACTTCGTCTATCTTGCCGGTGAAATCATCCCGAATAATCTTTCTTTTTCCATTTTCAACACTCTGTATGGAGTCTTTGCGTGTAGCAATCATCAGCTTGCCGTCCATGCCGCACATTCCAAAGGCATTTACACCAAGCATTTGCAATTGTTCAACCAGAAGACTGTTCACCTTGCCATTTACCGCCATCAGAAACACTTCTAATGTAGCTCTATCGGTATAACGGCTGGTATAGCCAGATGGGGATGTTATGAATTTTGGTGGGGTACCTAAGGCTTCGCCAAGGCCGTTGGCTTCGGCTGAGCCGCCGTGAACAAAGACGATCTTCTGTCCAGAGGTGATCAGATCTTTAGCATCTTGGCAAATGGCAGAGAAATCTACCCCTTCCGTTCCGCCCAGCTTTACTATAATGATTGGTTCAGTCATTCATTGCCTCTTAAATGGGGTGTAAGCCGGAAAATTCGAGCCCAAGGTTCTCATCCCAACCAAGCATAAGGTTCATACACTGAACCGCGGTGCCTGAGGCACCTTTCATCAGATTATCGATAGCGCACATGGCCACCAAGTGGCCGGTCTTTTCGTCTAATTCGAAGCCAATATCGACATAATTAGAGCCAGACAATATCTTTGGCTCGGGAACACGGTAGATCCCTCGTTGTTCTTTTACAATTCGCACAAAGGGATTCTCGTTAGCGATGGCGCGATAAGCCTTCCATAAGTCCTTATTGGCAACACCCGGTTTGACTTTCACATGAGCGGTTGCCAATACGCCGCGGACGATATCTACCGCGGTCATGGTGAGAGTGATATCGGAAACGCCAAGCTCTTGAATCACTTCGGCGGTGTGACGGTGACCAAAAGGGGAGAAGGTGCGGATTACATTGGCTCGCTCTGCGTGATGGCTGCCGGTGTTACCTTCAGCTCCGCTCTCTGAAGAACCTAGTTTGAGCTCAACAATGATCGGGGCGTCCAACTCAATGACACCGGCTTTTACCAGCGGAAGCAATGCCAGGTTGGTGGCGGTGGCGTTACAGCCTACGCCTGAAACATACTTGGTTTGCTTGATCTCTTCACGATGCAATTCAGGGAGACCATAAACAAATTTAGAGAGCCATTCCGGCGCGGCATGATCTTTTCCGTACCATTCCTTGTAGAAGGAGGCATCCCGCAATCGGAAATCGGCGGCTAGGTCAATGACAAACTCGGCAGTGGCGGCGTATTCCTCGATGTGGTGTTGTGCCTGTCCGTGGGGTTGCGCCAAGAAAAGGATATCGACCTTCTCTAGTTGGGCGGGATCGGTAAATTTTAATTGGGTTTGTTTTCGAAGGTTCGGATGCACTTGGTATACATATTCACCCAAATGCGAGCGTGATGTTGCTTGTACTACCTCCACCTCGGGATGGGCAAGTAATAGCCGCAATAATTCACCTCCGCCATACCCAGAACCTCCAACAATTGATACAGTTTTCAATGGGTCTTTCTCCTATCCTAATGACTATTTGCCAAAGCAACATCCATAGTGTAGCTAACGATCTCGTCGGCGATATCGATACCGCTGGTGGGTTGGGCAGTATGGAACTCCATGGTGTGATTGATCTCGTTTACGACCAATCCCTTGTCAGGGTGTTCCACAAGGTCAATGGCCAGCACCCCGCCGCCTACGGCAGAGGCTGCCGCCAGGCTTATCGCTTCAATTTCGGGAGTAATTGGGCAAAGTTCGCCTTCGCCACCTCGGGCGGTATTGGTGATCCAGTGCTCGCTTTTGCGATAGATCGCGGTAAGCACCCGGTCACCAACCAGAATAACCCTTATGTCTCGGCCAGGTTTCTTAATATATTCCTGAATGTAGAAGACAGAATGCTGAACCGACCCTAAGGTGGCTTTGTGTTCAAGAATGGCTTCTGCGGAATCACGGTCATTGATCTTGGCGAGCAATCGGCCCCATGATCCAACCACCGGTTTCAGCACCACCGGGTAGCCAAAAGCCTCGATCGCTTCCAGCGCGGCTTCGGGGGTAAATGCCACAACATTATGTGGTTGAGATACGCCCGCTTTGGCGAGCATTACACTTGTGGTTAGTTTGTCACCGCAGATCTCTGCCACCATAGCCGTGTTGACGGTGGGTACACCGAAGGCGTTGAGCGTTCGTAGGGCGTACAGACCAGAGTTGTAGCTAATACTGCGCTCCAACACGGCGTCTAAAGCTTGCCATTTGGAAGGATTATCGAGATCGAACGAAATTGTTCGATCGTCGAGTCTTTCATAATCGATACCGCGCTTTTCCATTGCGGCAAAGATCCACTTTTCTTCCACGCGAACCCTTGAGAACAGAACACCAATTTTGAGTCTTTTTTGCATAAAATCTCCTATGAATCAGTGAGTTATTCGCCCCAGTCCTCTTGTTCCATGGGAGCGAGTTCGACCTTAGCGGGGTTTAGGGCTACGATTTCAAGATCAACACCACAATCAGGGCAAACGATAATCTCGCCGACTTCGGCGGTAGCGTCCAGGGTCATTTCAGCTTCACATTCTGAACAGGTTACAGTTGACATATTATTTCTCTCCTATGATGATTTTTTTAGCTTGTTGAATTTGTTGATGTACAGCCTCCGGCGCTGTTCCGCCGAGAGAGTTTCTTCTTTTGATAGAGGCGATCGGGTCTAATACCACAAAGACATCCTGATCGAAGGCTGGGTGTATCGCCTGATATTGTGCAAGCGATAATCCATCCAAGCCAAGGTGGTTTTCGAAGGCGGTCTTGACAGCGATCCCAGCGAGGGAATGTGTATCGCGAAACGGGATACCTTTGTCTACAAGGTAATCGGCAAGGTCGGTTGCCATCATAAAGGAATCGATGGCGTTGCGCATTCGATCTGGGCGTGCTTTCATCGTGCTCACAGCGGCAGCGATCACCGGCAACAGCAGCATCAAAGTTTCAGTAGCCCTAAAGACGGGATACTTATCTTCTTGCAAGTCTTTGTCGTAGGTGGATGGCAGCCCCTTTAGGGTAGTGAGGAAGCCGGTGAGCAAGCCCACCAAACTGCCGGCCTTACCGCGACCGAGCTCGAACATATCTGGGTTCTTCTTCTGCGGCATTAGGCTTGAACCGGTGCTATAGGCGTCGGATAATTCGAAGAAGCCAAACTCAGAGCTGGTGAAAAGCACCACCTGTTCTGATAATTTACTGATGTGAGTGCCTACCATACTGCAGCAGAAAAGGTATTCGGCCACAAAATCGCGATCGCTAACAGCGTCCATACTGTTTTGTGCTACGGTTTCAAAACCAAGGGCTTTGGCAAGGGATTCTCGCTCGACGCCTATTGGGTTGCCAGCTAACGCGCCACAGCCCAACGGCAGGCTGGACACGCGGTGAGTTAGGTCGGTCAATCGGTTTTTATCACGTTCGAGCGGCCAAAAGTGGCTCATCCACCAGTGAGAAAGCAAAACGGGTTGGGCTCGTTGCAGATGGGTATACCCGGGCATAATGGTTTCGCCGGCATCTTCCGCTAATAACACCAAAGCGCTTTGTAGGGCGGTAATTTCACGAACAAGGGCAGGAAGGTTATTCAACATCCAAAGCCTGAAATCGGTTGCCACCTGATCATTTCGGCTGCGGCCGGTGTGCAGTTTTTTCGCGGTAACGCCTATGATCTCGGTAAGCCGTCTTTCTACCGCGGAGTGAATATCCTCATCTGTGGTGAGAAAGAGGAACGAATGCTCGATTAGCTCAGCTCGTATCTGTTCGAGCCCGAAGCTGATCTGTTGGTGCTCATCGGTGGTGACCACCTTCGCTTCCAAGAGACTATTCGCCCATGCCATGCTGCCATCCACGTCTTCTACTGACATGGTTTGGTCAACCGGTAACGAGGAATTTAGTTCCCAGGCTTTCTCGTTCAATGCACCGTCAAAGCGGCCGCCCCAAAGTGACATCTTGGCTAATCCCTTTTGAACTTGCTATAGTCGGGCTTGGGCATATCCAGGCCGCTTACAGGTAGTCCATTGAGTGCTTGCACTTTCATGCTAAGACCGAATAACCGGATAAAGCCTTCTGCGTGGCTTTGGTCATACACATCTTCTTCGCCAAAGGTCGCAAAATCTTCTCGGTAAAGGCTGAATGGGCTTTTGCGGCCGGCGGTGATGATGTTGCCTTTGTAGAGTTTGAGGCGAACCACGCCGGTTACAGGGCCTTGCGTCGAAAGCACAAACGCATCAAGGGCTTCGCGTAAGGGGGTGAACCATTGCCCGTTGTACACTAGGTCGGTCCATTTGATGGCTATTTGTTCTTTGTAGTGGCTTGTTTCACGATCCAACACCAACGATTCGAGGTCGCGGTGGGCATATAGCAAGATGGTTCCGCCGGGGGTTTCATACACACCATGGCTTTTCATTCCTACGAGTCTGTTCTCTACCAAGTCTACTCGACCAATGCCATGAGCTCCCCCGATAGCATTCAATTTTTCAATAATCCTCGCCGGTGAAAGCTTTTCACCATCCACGGAAATTGGGTTGCCGCTTTCAAATTCGATCTCAACGTACCCTGGTTCATCTGGAGCGCTCTCGGGGCTGGTGCTGATCTGGTACATGATCTCTTCAGGTTCGTTCCAGGGGTCTTCCAACAGACCACCCTCGTGTGAGATGTGCCATAGGTTTGAATCGCGACTGTAGATCGATTTTACGGTTGCGGTAACAGGGATACTGTGTTTTGCGGCATAGTTGATGGCGTCCTCGCGGGAGCGGATATCCCACTCGCGCCATGGGGCGATGATCTGCAAACGGGGATCGAGTGCCATCACGGTGAGTTCGAATCGGACTTGGTCGTTGCCTTTACCTGTGGCTCCGTGGGCGACACCATCAGCCCCTACAAGGTGGGCTACTTCCACCATATGTTTCGCGATCAATGGCCTTGCAATGGATGTGCCTAATAAATATTTATGTTCATATACAGCGCCTACCTTTAACATCGGAAGGATGTATTCGGTGGCAAATTCTTCCCTCATATCATGGACGATAAGTTGGCTGGCCCCGCTATCCAGAGCTTTCTTTTCGAGCCGGCTCAAATCTTCGTCGGTCTGGCCAACATTGGCGCAAAAACATACCACTTCACAACCATAGTTTTCCTTCAACCACGGAACGATCACCGAGGTATCGAGCCCGCCAGAATACGCGAGAACAACTTTTTTTACTGTAGGTCTTGGTTTGTTTTTCATTATCACTCCATAAAAGAATATAAAAACAACCTTCCATTTGGAAGGTTGCCATTTTGAAATTGATCTTTTGCCTTGTCGTTCTCTACCTACGCAAAATCAACCCAACCTTCCAGGTGGGGGCATGTAGGACGACGACGAGGTTCAAAGGATTTTGTATACATTATTCAATATTCTACTATATAACTTGTTGATGTCAATAGCTACCCTTGCGAAAAACGACCCAACCAGCTAATCAAGAGGTTTTGGTAGGTCTGTTTGTTTTGCCTATCTTGATTGGAATCATATTACAGATGTTAATTGACAAGGTCAATGGACGTGAGAGGCTGTTCCGATGGAATGCTCATAAGCTAATAATGCATAATATTTCCAATCGAAGAAGCTACGGTAATCGCTGACCATTGGACTGAATGTAGTTGTCCCTTCTTTGGATAAATTTATTTCTAAAAACCTCAGCATTTGCTGCCATGCTTGTCCTGCTGCTCCGCCAGCTTCGATCGTTTCCATATCGCTAACAAAGGCGTGTGGTTGACCATCATAGATAGAGATCTCGTTGGGGATTTTTGCGGTATTAAGCGCTGTTTCAAAGGCTTTTACATCCTCAATGGCGATCGAATTATCAGAACCACCGAAGATTCCCAGGATTGGTCCGGGCAATGCTTGAAGGATAGCTGCGTCTGTTACCGGGGATCCATAAAAAACCACGGTCGCATCCAAATTGGGATTGTGCAAGCTGTAGTTGAGAGAGGTGCGGCCGCCGTAACAAAACCCGAGAATCGCTATCGGTTGTTTGGATAGTTTCTCATCGGCTTTGATCCAAGAATAAACCGTGTCGAGATCCTGATCAACATTTTCAGGTTTTGTGCTGATCACCTGATAGATTGCTCGTGGGATAAAAGCAGTAGTAGATCCTCGAAATGTATCGGGAGCAATCACTACATATCCTTCTTTAGCGAGTCCGTCTGATCTACCAACCACGCTTTCATTCAATCCATAGAACTCGTGTATCATGACGACAACTGGATAGGGTCCTTCACCCTTAGGTTTGGCGACATAAGCTAGAACATCTGGTCCGCCATTCCTACCAGGAATGACGGTATTTACCAAGGAATTGAGACGATCCTTGCCGGTTATCCCATCAAAAAGGATCGATCCGAATAAGGTAAGCGCAGTAACAAAAAGAAAAAGAAGGATACCAGGCACGATTTTTTGTAAAAGTTTCATGAATACTCCGGTTGTAAGTTATGTAGAGAAAATTATTTAAAATCTTTAATTGTTGATCGAATTTTTGTTTCGTTATTAATCTGATAGTTGGTCTTTGTTTGTTGTTTATCAAATTAACGGGCGAAAGAACTCTGGAAGAATTGGATGTTGAAAAATTTTACGGGTCAAAGGAGTTGAATCAGACAAAAACTTCATCGTACTTTGGTGCTGAATTCTAAAGATTGATGAATCCCTTACGCCAATGCGGTGGAGTTTTCATCAATACAGTGGAAGATCTCTGTCAACATCCATTGCCCAACGGTTTATTCCCCCCGATAGGTTCTTTAGGCGGGTGAAGCCGGCGGATCGTAGAGATAAAAGAGCCCGCCGCGAACGTGTTCCACTTTTACAAAAGAGAATGATATCCCGCGAACGGTCGAGTTTTTCTAGTTCATATGGAACCTGATCAACCGGGATGTTGATGGCACCGGCAATGCTGGATATCGCTAGTTCATGTGGTTCCCGAACATCTAGTAAGAGTGGTGGAACAGGATTGGTGAGCAGGTCTTTCAGCTGTAACGGAGAAATATCTTCTTCGAAGGCTTCGGGTTTGTGGTCTACACCGGGAACACCGCAGAATTCGTTGTAATCGATCAGCTCCGTAATATCCGCTTTTGGCCCACACACACGGCAATCTGGGTTTTTTTTCAAGGTGATCTGATCGAAAGACACACTGAGCGCGTCAAATAACATCAACTTGCCAATCAATGGTTCACCAATTCCAAGTATCAACTTGATGGCTTCGGTAGCTTGCAGCGTACCGATGATGCCAGGGAGAACACCAAGGACCCCACCATCTGAACACGAAGGCACCAACCCTGCGGGTGGCGGTTCAGGAAAGAGGCAACGATAGCAAGGACCAACTTTTGCGTGAAAAACGCTGAGTTGGCCATCGAAGCGGAAAATGGAGCCGTAAACGTTTGGAATTCCAAGGAAAACTGCGACATCATTGGATAAATAGCGAGTGGCAAAATTATCTGTGCCATCAATGATCACATCATAACCAGTGGCGATTCGCATCGCATTTTCTGAGGTTAAGGGTTCGTTGTAGGCGTTAATCAATATGTTAGGGTTCAGATCTAGCATACGGTTTTTGGCACTGTCCACCTTGAGTAGGTTCAATGTAGAGGTGCCGTGAATAACTTGCCGCTGCAGATTGCTTTCATCAACAATGTCAAAATCAACCAAACCTATGGTTCCAACACCGGCTGCGGCAAGATATAAAGCGGCAGGCGAACCTAGACCACCAGTACCAATTAAAAGCACTGAGCTGTTCTTCAGTTTTTGCTGCCCTTCAATTCCAATTTCGGGAATGAGCAGGTGGCGGGAGTAGCGCAATATCTCGTCGCGGTTTAGGGGGGGTTGATTGGTTGGCATGTTCATCCTCCTGAAATATTGGGCAGGATGGTTATTACGTCCTGTTGGTTTACTAGGGTTTCGTCTTTTTGTAAGTCAACAATATTGATCTTGTTGAGAAAAATATTGATATGGCGCCGTTGTTTGCCATTCTGGTCAATTAAGTGTTTTTGAATCGTAGGATAAAGAAGAAACAAGTTTTCAAAAACCTGCCTTATTGTGGTTCCTTCAAGCTGCATCTCTTTATTTTTATCAGTGTAATGACTATATAAAGTGGGTATTTTTAGTGTTGCCATAGGTTAATTATAACAAGACCGGCTACGTTTCATTAAATGGAAAATTCGATCTCATCCCAGCTAAGATCATCAGCATGTACGTGAACATGGTGTTTCCCATCCTCGTGGATCTTTATTCCGCTTTCCAGCTGTTCCACCCGTTCGATCAGATCTTTGATCGATACGCCAAAGATATCTGGCAACATTGTATGGTTAAGATCTGGGGCATCGGACGCGAGGTGTGGGTGAGTGCGGCGAATGATTTGCCCGGGAACCCCAACGACAACCGAGTTATTTGGTACAGATTTTACAACAACGGCGTTCGCCCCGATACGACTATCCGCACCGATGATTATATTTCCTAGTATCTTCGCTCCCGCACCGATTGTTACCCTGGCGTCAATGGTTGGGTGTCGTTTCCCTTTTTCCAGGCTTGTACCGCCGAGTGTAACGCCGTGATAGATGGTGACCTCATCCCCGACGATAGCGGTTTCACCGATCACTACTCCCATACCATGGTCAATAAAAAACCCACTACCGATCTGCGCGCCGGGGTGGATCTCAATGCCAGTAAGCCCGCGTGCTAATTGCGATCCCCATCGGGCAAATAATTTCACGCCATTGTTCCAGAACCAGTGATTGATACGGTGTAGCCAAATGGCATGTAAACCTGGGTAAAGCAGCATCACTTCAAAGGTAGATCGGGCGGCAGGGTCTCTTGCCAATGCCGAGCGAAGATCGTTGCCCATTTCAGCGAAAAAGGGTCTTTTTTGATCAAAACTTGTTTCCATAATGAATCCGATCCTAGCTGCTCCTTTAACAAATGGAGCAGCCAAAAATAGGTACAAAGTTACATCAAGTTGGCGTAGAGCGCGGTGCTCAAGTATCGTTCACCAAAGGATGGAATGATCACCACAACAGTCTTACCGGCAAACTCGGGCTGTTTTGAAACCTGTAAAGCTGCCCAAGTAGCCGCGCCAGAGGAAATTCCAACAAGTAGGCCTTCTTCCTTCGCCATGCGGCGGGCGGTTTCCATAGCGTCATCATCTGTGACTTGAATGACCTGATCGTACACTTTTGTATTCAACACATCGGGAATAAAGCCCGCGCCAATACCCTGGATCTTGTGGGGGCCTTTTACACCACCCGACAAGATGGGGGAGGCGGCTGGTTCTACCGCGATGGTCACAAAAGAAGGTTTTTTTGCTTTTAATACTTCGCTGATCCCCGTGATAGTGCCACCCGTGCCTACACCGGATACGAGGATATCAACCTGACCATCCGTATCGCGCCAGATCTCTTCGGCGGTGGTCTGTCGATGGATCTCAGGATTTGCGGGATTTTTAAACTGCTGTGGTAAGAAGTAATGATTCGGGTCCGATTCGAATAGTTCCGTCGCTCGCTTGATTGCGCCGCCCATTCCATCTGGTCCGGGGGTCAGTATTAGTTCCGCGCCATAGGCTCGCAATAGCATCTTGCGTTCATTCGACATGGTCTCGGGCATGGTGAGAACGACCTTATACCCCTTGGCGGCGGCTACCATCGCTAACGCAATACCGGTATTGCCGCTAGTTGGTTCAATAATGGTCTTTTCCTTGGTGAGTAATCCAGCTTTTTAAGCGGCATCGATCATGGCAAAGCCAGCACGGTCTTTTACCGAATGGCTAGGATTCATGAACTCGAGCTTTGCGAGGATGGTAGCGCCACCCTCTTTGTTGATGTTGTTAAGCCGTACTAGGGGGGTATTGCCGATCAATTCTGTTACATCATTCGCGATTCTCATAATAGCTCCTTAAGTTGTTCGGTTAGTTTTTTTTCGTTCACCAATCCGAAGTTGACAAAGCGTGATTTACCGGATGGTTCAACGAGGTAAGTAGTTGGAACACTTACAACGCCCCATTCATTTGCTAGATCTGGCTGTAGCGAGGCATCGATCTCTAAAAATTGCAGCGAATTTCCCATTTTCGAAAGGATCCGCTCAATCACAGGTTTTTGAACCGTTTTACATGGGGTGCATGTGGGGGAAGAAAAAAGAATGATGCCAGCTTTCCCATGTTGGTACCCGGATAGTTTGTGAACCTTGTGTGAGTTTTCTGATAGGTTTAATTTTTTCAAAAATCCGTATGCTAACACTCCTAAAGCGCATAATGCCAGTGTTATGAGGGATCTTAGTAAAATTTCAGAAGGGTTCATTTGTCAACATCCCATTTAAGACTATTGGTTCACGGTTTTGAAAAAGCCAATTTTCCCAAGCTGATAGTAAAAAAAACATCCAACACAAAAACCGGTAAGCAAATTGATGGATGCCAAGCCAATGACCACAAAAGTCAACGTCCATCCAGGCAGGCTTAGGTTATTATAAAAAAATGTAGAGCCGGCTAGCAGGAACAATCCTCCAATAAATTGGGCAAATCGGTGGGCATTCGGGTCATCTTGCCGAACATCCGGTTTAGCGAAACCGAGGGGTTGAGCAATGTATAGATAAATGGGCTTGAATGCTGGGACTGAAAACACCGTGGCAACCAACATCGCCAAGGCGGTGAAGTAAACGATCCCCACAAGATCGAAAACATAACCAATCAAGAGAAAAGCGATAATGACAACCTGGTTGGTGCGAAGAGCGTTTTGATCTACAAATTTTGGGTTCATATTGTTTCCTTATATTAAATAAATTCCAGCTTAAATAAAAAACAGTGACGCTTGGTCATGTGTTTGTTGGCACATGCGAGGTTCGTCACCGTCTTTGTTGCTGGAATCTTAGAATAACTGATCAGAAGGCGGTGATTATGAACCCCGCCTACTACACAAGCAATTTTGGTCGATCAGTAAATTTTTCATTATTAGCCAATTTTACGGAGATTTTTGGTTTTGTCAAGAAAGCGGATAGATATTATCCGAATACATATAAAAAATTAATAGTAGAAAAAATGAAAAAAAACCGCTCCCGTGTTAAGGAAGCGGTTTTGACCAAGCTGATAACAGCAAGTAAGTGATTACTCTTCCTTCTTCGCTTCCATTTCTTTCTTGTGAGCGTCCATAATGGGTTGTGCCAGGTTTGGTGGAACAACGGCGTAATGGTCGAATTCCATGGCGAAGTAGCCTCGGCCACCCGTGAGCGAACGGAGTTCAGTAGTGTACCGTAACACTTCTACCATCGGAACATGGGCATTGATCACTGTGCGACCTTTTTCAGAATCCGTGCCTTGCACTCTACCACGGCGAGTGTTGAGGTCGCCCATAATATCGCCTTGATTGCTATCAGGAACGGTGATGTGCATAGCCATGATCGGTTCAAAGAGAACCGGGCCAGCCTCATTCACCGCGATTTTGAAGGCTTCTCGGCCGGCAGTCTCAAAGGCGATCGGTTTTGAATCTACCGGGTGTTCTTTGCCATCGAACACAATGACATGAACGTTGCTGAGTGGGTAACCTGCAAATACACCTTTATCCATAGTGGATTTGATGCCTTTTTCAATGGAAGGAAGGTAGGATTTGGAAAGGTTCATACCAACCAACTCATCCGAAAACTTGAAATCTTCCGTGGGGAGCGGCTCAATGCGCAGATGTACTTCTCCGAACTGGCCGGAACCACCAGATTGTTTCTTGTGGCGGTATTGTGCGCTGGCTTTGCGGGTAATACCTTCGCGGTAAGGAATCTTTAAAGGTTCAGCGCTGATGCCAACTTGGAATTTGTGAGAGGCGCGCCGAATCGCTACATCAATATGCTGATCACCCATACCCGATAAGGTGGTCTGGCCGGTTACTAAGTCTGTCTGCCACGCCAATGTAGGGTCTTCCTCGCAAAGACGGGTGAGAGTAGGAGAAATTTTAGCGGCATCAGCCTGAGTTTTTGGCGCGATAGCGACTTTGTACAGGGGGGATGGATACTTTGGGGGATCGATCGCAACTAAGTGATTCTTATCGCAGAGAGTATCCCCAGTGCCTGTAACGCTCAGTTTTGAAACTACGGCGATATCGCCGGCATGAACATTCTTGATCGAGATCGTTTCTTTGCCACGTTGAATGTGTAAACCACCCATTCTTTCGTCGGCATTCCTGTTGGCATTCCAAAAGTGAATATCGGAAGTTACCGTGCCAGAAATGACCTTGAAATAGGTCATCTTGCCAACAAAAGGATCGGCGGTCGTTTTCCAAACATATACAACCCCGGGACCAGCATCACTTTCGTGCAATTTCTCATCGCCAGCTTTGCCGTGAGCAATAATATCGGGATGTTCGGCGGGGGTAGGCATAAATTCGATGATAGCGTCGAGTAGGGGGCGGATACCAATTTCACGTGCACCGGCTGTAATAAAGACAGGAATGAAAGCGCCGCTAAGAACTACATCTTTGAGGCCGATCAGCAGTTCTTCTCCACTAAGCTCACCAGTTTCAAGATATTTTTCTAATAATGAATCTTCACCTTCGGCAGCGGCTTCAATCAATAAATGGCGAGCATCAGAAACTTCCTGGGCGCAATCGGCAGGTATCTCGCTGACGGTCTTGCCATCTCCGATATAAGCCTTCATGTGGATCAGGTCTAAAACACCCTTAAAGTCATTTTTCTCACCCATTGGAATCTGCACCTTGATTAGGCGTTTTCCGTTTTGGGCAGCGAATTCTTCAATGGCGGCATAAGCTTTTTCAAAATTGGCATTCTCACGATCGAGTTTGTTGATCACAACGAATCTTGGAAGATTTTGATCATCAGAAAAATTCCAGGCTAATTCAGTGCCAACTTCAACACCTGCGACAGCGTCCACTAAGATCAAAACACCATCAGCAACCGAGAGGGCGGATATTTCTTCACCCACAAAATCGGTAAAGCCAGGGGCATCGAGAACATTAATCTTGTGATCCCTGTACTCAACAGGAAGAACACTAGTGTATAACGAGATCTTACGGCGAATTTCTTCTTCATCATAATCAGATATCGAGCTTCCGTCTTCTATCTTATTCAGACGGGTCGTGGCTCCGGTATAATGCAGAAAAGCCTCGGACAGCATCGTTTTTCCGGCGCCACCATGGGCGACGATCGCGATATTGCGGAGGTACTCAGTTGAATACTCTTTCATGGAGACCTACTCCTCTAGATGAAATATTTTGTTACACTTATTGAAGTTTATTCTATTTTAAGCCGTAAAGAATGTCAAAGTTTAATATGTAACACATTTGTCATAAAATGAATTTTTCCCGGATTAAGGAAACCGATGACAATTTTTTATTTGTTTTTAGATGGGGTCGGGCTTGGCTTAAATGAACCCGACATAAACCCTTTTGCTGCCCAGGTTCTTCCCGCGTTGCAGGGAATCCTGGGCGGAATAGGGATGTTTCAGGTGGAAAATTCTATTGAAACCGAGTGGGCTTCGTTATTTCCATTGGATGCATCACTCGGGGTGGATGGTTTTCCACAATCTGCTACCGGACAAGCGGTATTGTTGACCGGCATCAACATACCCCAAGCTATTGGCTACCATTACGGTCCAAAACCTGACGCGAAGACCGCCAGTTTTCTGATCAATGGAGGTTTGTTTGGCGACCTGATCGCATCGGGTAAAAAAGTATCTTTTATCAATGCCTATCCACAACAGTATTTTGATACGATCGAATCAGGCAAACACCTGTACTCCTCCTTCCCACTAGCGGCGACGAATTCAGGAATCTCTTTATTGACTACGCGGCATTTGATGGATGGATCTGCGCTGAGCGCGGATATTACGGGGTTGGGGTGGAAAGAATTTTTCAAGGTTGAAGATCTGCCAATAAAAACTCCATTTGGAGCGGGGGCGGAAATGGCGCAACGATGGAGAGAGGAAGATCTGGTGTTTTTTGAATATTGGCTGACGGATTATGCTGGTCATCGCCAAAATATGGGAGAAGCAAAAAAGATCTTGCTTGAGATCGACCAAATGATCGATGGCATCGCCCAGACCATGGCGGAGACCGACCTAATTTTGGTCACATCTGATCATGGCAATATTGAAGATCTGGCAACCCGCAGGCACACAATGAATAAAGTACCTCTCCTATTAATAGGGAATAGAAAAAGTAGAGAATCGTTTCACGGAGCTAAGTCAATTATGGATGTAGCCCCGGGTATCAAGAAAACGCTAGGTGTAGACTAATCTTATATTCTTTATTTGAGCGATTGGCGGTGTAAATTCTTGGCTGCCACAAACGCGATCTTATGGGTGGTAAGTGCGCGGGCTGTTTGGTTGGCAGCGTCGATCTTATCTTTGAAATTGAGCAACATATCTTCCCAATTTCCGCTTGCCACCACTTCATCTCGTTCGCGAAAGTAATCCAGAATATCGGATGGATGGTTGCGCGTTTGTTCGACTTCTGGGTCGCCGCCTTCGTGTTTGGCTGCGATATTTGGCACAAGCGGGGCTACGTTCAGCAGCTCCGTTCGGCGATTATAGGGTTGTTTGACGATCGATTTCCATGTTTCGGTAATATGGTGTTCAAAGCGTATCTCGTTTTCAAACGATAATTGCCGGCGAAATTGGCTGCTGATCAACATGGTTTCATTGTTGATCGAGTTGGACCAGTTGAATCCCACTAATGGCGTGCTTCCATCAGAGCGGGTAAATAATTTCGCCATCATCATGATCCAAAATGCATTGTAAGGGTTATCGCTGCCGAAGAAAACCGAGATCTTGAATTGAATATTCACCCCGATCTTGTAAAGCATAAAAGCTAAAAGGATCGTACCGGCGTTAAAATTGAGCACGTGTTGAACGCCATAATTGGTGTAGTAATAAAGAAACTCATCCAACCACTTCAGGGCGTGTTCGTTCGGTTGGCCGATCCCGCCAAAATAACCCGTGATCGTTTCAGGGCCATTCAGATGGATGTTGGAGCCATCCGTGCCTTTTGTATCCAGTGTTTCAACAAAGCTTGCCCCAATGATATCCATAGCGGCAATGATGGCCGGTAGGTCGCCATCATTCTCTGATTCTTTCATATTGCGAACGGCAATGAAACGAGCGGGGATGAGTGTTTTCTTAAAAATGGCATCCTCACAGACTTCGCGGATCCAGGAGAAGTATTGCAAGGCAGAAACCTCAAGGGTAACTGCGCTCTCTTCGTTAAAAGTATACCTTCCATCACCGAGTACACTTTTGCGGTAGTCCGCGATGGAAATGAAGGAACCTTTTTCTTTCTGCTCCATGAGCCAGCGTATGTCTTTCACATTTTCTGGGTTTCTAATTTCTATCTTTTTTAGTAGGTTTAAGAATCGGCGTGATTCGGTATGCTTTTTGTTGATCTCTTCCGGGCTGCCATATTGGCTTACAACGTTAAAAAAGTCGTTGATAAATCGTGAACTTGGGTCAAAAAAGATTGCATTGATCTCTTCGACCCGGTCTTTGGGGATAGATAATAAGCTGCGGAGGTTTTCCATCGGGTGATCTCCTAAAGTTGATTGGTCAAGTATAAGTAGTATAGAGGGAATGAAGGTTTGGAGCAAATATATTGCATCATAAGCTTATTTATGATTTAGAATGAATAATGGAATGATCAAACAACTCCTGCGGATTAATTATTTTTTACAGCCCTATCTCAAGCAAGTAATCGCCAACCTTCTGCTCTTGTTAGGGATTTCTTTTATTTCGCTCATTATCCCGCAGATCATCAAAAGGGTCATTGACGAAGGAATTTCCTCTGGAAATACCGCGACAATTGGTCGATACGCTCTCATCCTATTTTCGGTTGGGGCGGTTGGCGCTTTGCTTAGTTTGTTCCAGCGATACCTCGCTCAGTGGATCGGTGCTAGGGTGGGATACGATCTTCGAAACGCCTTGTATGAACGCATCCAAAATCTCCCCTTTTCTTTTCATGACCATACCCAAACCGGACAATTGATCTCACGTTGTATCGAAGATGTTCGATCGATCCAAGAGTTTTCTGGGAGCAGTATCATCGAATGGGCTCAGTTGTTGATCTTTGGTGTGGGAATTACCACCATGATGTTTTTGGATAATCTAACCTTGGGGATCATCGCTCTTTTGCCCTTGATTCCATTGGTGTTTTTAGCCTTTGATTTTGGCAACCGCATCACGCGCTTATTCTATAAAGTGGATGGCGCTCTTGGCGCGCTTTCTACAACATTGCAAGAAAATGTTACAGGCGCGCAAGTGGTTCGAGCTTTCGCTCGGGAAGAGTTCGAGATCAAGCGATTTGATAATTCCAATCGGGACTACTTTAACGCCCGAATGGAGGTTATCTCCAACTGGGGAAAATTATTCCCAACTGGCCAATGGCTGGTAACGCTGAGCACCATCTTATTACTTTGGTTCGGCGGTCAGCAAGTGCTACGGGGCGAACTCACTATCGGAACTCTGGTCGCCTTCAATGCTCTTCTCCTGCTATTGGCAGCGCCTGTGCAACAACTTACCTGGTTGGTAAATGCCAGCGGCGAGGCGGCGGCTGGAGCTCAGCGCGTGTGGGAGATCCTCGACCTTGTTCCCGAAATCCGCTCACTTGGTAATGCCGCAAGCACGAAAGACCTTCGCGGTGAGATCGAATTTAAAGATGTTTCGCTGGTTTATAAATATGAAACATCCGACTCCTTGCACAACATTAATCTTAAAGTAACAGAGAATCAAGTTGTCGCCCTTATTGGTTCTACTGGTTCGGGAAAAACTTCGCTGATCAATCTTATTCCTCGGTTTTATGATGTTTCAAAAGGCGAAGTGTTGATCGATGGGGTAAACGTAAAGGAGTATGATCTGGTCGATCTTCGTCGAAAAATCGGTATGGTGTTGCAAACATCACTACTCTTTTCAGATAGCGTATTTGAGAATATTCGCTACGGCCGGTCGAACGCAACCGATGACGAAGTGATCGAAGCGGCGAAGTTTGCCCAAGCACACGAGTTCATCGTGGACCTTCCTGAAGGATACCGAACAGTGGTTGGTGAGCGTGGCATTACGTTATCCGGCGGGCAACGGCAGCGGGTTGCTATAGCACGAGCAATTCTTATCAACCCCCGGATTTTAATTTTGGATGATTCATTATCATCGGTTGATACCAACACCGAAAAATTGATCCAAAACGCTCTCAATAATCTCATGGTTGGTAGAACCACTATCATCATCGCCCACCGTATCAGTTCCGTGAAAAAAGCAGACAGCATCGTTGTTCTTGATAAGGGCGCGATCGTTGAAGTTGGTACACACAAACAATTGATCCAGCGTAATGGGCTTTACCGCGAAATATTCAACATGCAATTAGAGAAGAGTCCATCGATTCCAGGTGAGCCAACACCTGACGCGGAAATTAATACTTTTAGATCCGAAAAGAGCGATCTGGATAAAGGGACTTCGGGATGAGCATTACCCCTCCAGATTTCGTCATTAAGTCAGAAGAACAATATGATAAGCCTTTCGATTTCGCGATTGCTCGAAGGCTATATTTTTACATCTACCCTTATCGATTGAGGGTTATATTCTCCATGGTGTTCATGGGAATTGCCATCGCCGCGAACGTTGCCGGCCCAACCTTTGTTAAACTTGCCATTGATGAAGGGCTGAACAAAAAAGACCCGAACCGTTTATTGTACTGGGTGCTCTTTTACTTCGGGGCATCTCTTTTACAATGGCTGTTTACCTATTTACGTGTAATGCAGATGGCCTTCGTTGGTCAATCGGCTATCTACAGTATGCGCCGCGATCTTTTTGCTCATTTACAAAAATTATCGATCGGATTTTTTAATCACTACAGCGTCGGCCGGGTCATCACGAGAGTGATCAACGATGTTGAGGTTGTACGTGAATTCACCACCTTTGCTCTACTCGCTCTGCTCAGGGATATTTTTACCTTGGTAGGTATTATGATCGCTATGCTTAGCATGAACCTTAGGCTTTCACTGATCACCTTCTCGGTGTTGCCTTTGATGGTGCTTGCCACGATTGTCTTCAGAAATTACTCACGTGTGTATTATCGCAGGGTCCGTTCAGCAATTTCCTGGGTAAACTCGGTGCTGGCAGAGAACATTAATGCCATAAGGGTTGTCCAAGCCTTTAGCCGGCAAAAACAAAATTTCGAAAATTTTAGCCAGAGCCCAAACCAATATCATTTCCAAACTGGTCTTGATGCCGCGAGGGTAGGCGCAATTTATTTTCCAGTGGTCGATCTGCTCGGCGCTATCGCCATTGCCATGGTGGTGTATATCGGTGGTACCCGTTATTTTGGTGATACGATCTCTACCGGTGTTCTGGTGGCTTTCATTTTGTACATCGATCGATTTTTTGAACCGATCCGGGATCTCTTCCGCAGAATCGATAGCCTGCAATCAACAATGGCGGGTGGCGAGAGGATCCTGAACTTGTTGGATACTGAGGTTGAAGTACAAGATCAACCCAACGCTGAAGTTCTCGGCGCTTTTCAGGGAAATGTGCAATACAAGGATGTGAGTTTTCATTTTCCGGATGATCCAACTACCACCATTCTGAGAAATATAAATTTGGATGTAAAAGCTGGGCAGAACATCGCTTTTGTGGGTAGAACTGGGGCAGGAAAAACCACCATCATTAAGCTTCTCTCGCGTTTCCACGATCCAACAACTGGATTTGTCACGGTCGATGGTTGGGACCTGCGGGCGGTCACTCAAATGTCATTACGACAAAATATGGGTATCGTTTTGCAAGATCCATTCCTCTTCAACGGAACAGTGGAGGAGAATATTCGATTTGGAAAACTCGGCGCAACTGAGACGCAAATCATTGATGCAGCCAAGGCAGTAGGCGCCCACGATTTTATCATAGCGATGAAGAATGGCTACCAAACGAATGTAGCTGAAGGTGGGGTATTGCTGAGTGTGGGTCAGCGACAGTTGATTTCACTAGCACGAGCATTGTTGGCCGATCCTCGGATACTAATCTTAGACGAAGCAACCTCCTCAATCGACACTCAAACTGAGAAATTGATCCAGAATGCCTTGGCGGTTTTATTCAAAGGGCGAACATCTTTTGTCATTGCCCATAGGCTTTCCACCATTACCCATGCCGATAAGATCGTTGTGTTAGAAAATGGTAGGATCATTGAACAAGGAACCCATAGCGAGTTGATAGAGAATCGCAAGAAATATTTTGAACTGTACCATACCGGCTTTGATGATTAATTATTTGCTTTCCTAGATCAAAACCCCCTTTTTTAGAACATACTTCACAGGGTTAGCGCCGAATTCATATGAGAGATAACGAAAATCGGGTTGGTTTAGTACAACCAGGTCTGCTAGTTTTCCCTTTTCTAAAGAACCGCACATTTTACCTACTCCAACCGCGAAAGCGGCGTTTATGGTGCAGGCATTAAGCGCTTCAGCGGGGGTAAGTTTTTGGTAGCGTGAGGCGATCGCCATCATTAAGGGGAGAGAGGGAGAAGGGCATGACCCAGGGTTGATATCGGTTGAAAGAGCAATCGCACATCCTCGATCGATCATCCCTCGGCCATCCGCAAAGTGCGAGCTTCCGAGGTTGAAATTTACCCCAGGTAATAAGACACCCACCGTCTCTGACATACTTAATCGATCTTGGTCGTCCACTGTGGCAACATCCAAGTGGTCAACCGACATAGCGCCAAGATCAATGCCAAGACCTATTCCACCCAATGAGGTAAATTCATCGGAATGGATCTTGATCATATAGCCAATATTTTTCGCTTCGGTGAGAATTCGGGTGGATTGCTCTAAGGTGAAAGCGTTTTGCTCGCAAAAAACATCGCAAAAGAAGGGCAATCCTTTTTGGAAAAAGGAAGATCCTTTGAACCATTCCATAGCCTTAGGCAGCATTTCCTTGATAACTAAACTTACGTAGGTTTCTGGTTCAGTTTTTACCTCAGTCGGGATGGCGTGCGCGCCGAGAAAAGTGGGTAATATGGTTACAGGGGATAGATCAGCCAATTGCTCGATCGCCTGTAACATTTTCATCTCACTTGGCAAGTCGAGTCCATAGCCAGTCTTAATCTCGATAGTGGTCAGACCGTATTCGGTCATCTTTTGCAAGCGGGGGAGGGATTGTTCAACCAGATTTGCAATGCTGGCTTCACGCACTGATCTCGCTGTACTCATAATACCGCCCCCAGCCGCCATGATCTCGAGATATGTGCTTCCACTCACCCTTTGCTCAAATTCATTGATGCGGTTACCCGCGAAAACGATATGTGTGTGCGGGTCAATGAACCCCGGACATACCGCCATGCCACCCACATCCAGTTTTTTACTAGATTCGTAGCGTTTATTGATGTCGGATTGCGAGGCAACTTCAAGGATCAAACCATCCCTTATAGCAATGGCACCCTGTTCGATCGCGCCGGTATCGCTCATGGTTATGCCCTTTTTGGGTTTCCCTTGGCTGGCGCAGGTGTGTACCTGGCTGGTATTAAAAAGGATCAGGTCGGCTTCGATCATTGAAATGCATTCATGATGCTCTGCTCAACTAGCCCTGAATGGATCAGGTTCTTAACTGATTCCACTAATGGGTACAAATACACATCCCGACTGATGAACGGAACCTGCAATCGGATCAATTGGTACACCGGACCTGTGCCCCTGCCCATTTTCGCTGTCTCGCCATGTATCTCCCTTCGGAAATCGATACCTTGTGCAGCGGAGATCAACTCGATTGCCAATATGTGTTCGACATTGGTCAATATCTCGGATGCCTTGATGCAGGCCGTGTTGCCCATGGATACGTGGTCTTCCACGTTTTTCGATGTTGGGATGGTATCAACGCTGGCAGGATGCGCTAGGATCTTATTCTCAGTTGTGAGAGCCGCTGCGGTGTATTGGGTGATCATAAAGCCCGAGTTTAGGCCGCCATCACGGGTTAGGAAGGCGGGCAACACATGGGCATTGCTAACATCATCGGTTAGACGCATCGTACGGCGTTCTGAAATGTTGCCCAGCTCGGTAAGAGCAATGGCTAGGTAATCCATGGCAATAGCGATCGGTTCGCCGTGGAAGTTCCCGCCGGATATCACATCAACCTTACCTTGTTCATCAAAAAAGATAAGTGGGTTATCGGTTACAGAGTTAAGTTCGATCTCAATTACCCAGCGTGAATAAGCGATGGCGTCGCGAATAGCGCCGTGCACTTGAGGAATACACCGTAAGGTGTAGGCATCCTGAACATTGGTGGGGTCGTGCGGTCGGGTATATTCACTGCCTTCTAATAATTTGAGTAGATTACTGGCGCATTCAACCTGACGAGGGTGCGGGCGTAAGGCGTGGATGCGTGGGTCGAAAGCGCGTAAGGTTCCATGCAAAGCCTCAAGGCTTAAACAGGCGGCTACATCGGCGGTATGGCTGAGCATTTCTGCCCATTGGACTGAAAGCGCTCCTTGGGCGCACATAACTGAGGTGCCGTTGGTGAGGGCTAACCCTTCTTTTGCGGCCAAGACGATCGTTTTGAGGCCCGCTTTTTCCATCGCCAAGGCTCCGGTCAGCATAACGCCTTCATATTCCGCTTCACCTTCACCGATCAAAGGCAGCGCCATGTGTGCCAATGGAGCTAGATCGCCACTCGCGCCGAGGGATCCTTTTTTGGGGATTCGAGGATGAACACGATGGTTGAGCATAGCGATGAGCGTATTCAAAGTATTGGAACGAATACCAGAATGACCGGCTGCCAATGTGTTGGCACGAATAAGCATAATTGCGCGCGTAGTGGGGGTATCAAACAACGGACCTGTGCCTACAGCGTGGCTGAGCAGAATATTTCGCTGCAATTCCTCCACCTGATCAATCGAGATAATGCGGTCTTTAAAGGCCCCAAAACCTGTGGTTACACCATAAACAATTTCGCCATGGTCTAGCATTTGTTGCACAGCGGCGGCGGCTCGATCCACGTCCACAATAGCTTGCGGGCTAAGCTCAACCAGCTTGTAATTATAGGCAACCTGTACAACATCCTCGATAGAGAGGGAAACACCATTCAACACACATTTTTCCGACATTATTTATCCTTTGGTATTCTGTATAAAAAAATTATAAGTTGTGGATGGTGGGTGTCAAATTAAAGAATAAAGGGATCCTTGGCTGGATCCCTTTATTCGTGTCGAAGACTTTTCGTATAGATTATTAAGGGTTAGCGAGACTCAAACGAACTCTTTCCAGTCGAGTTTTTGCTTCGGTGGCAACGGTTCGCAGATCTTCTTGGGGGGAATATTCCACCATCGACATCGGATCGATAATATTTACTGTAGTTCCAGAACCTTCTTCATATAGTATCACGTTGCAAGGGAGAAATAATCCAACATCATAATTCGCGGATATCGCCCGATAAGCGAGGGGAGGGTTACAAGCACCGATGATCTCGTATTTGATGAAGTCAATATCAAGTTTCTGTTTCAACGTTTCTTTTACATTGATGTCGGTAAGAACACCAAATCCTTCTACCTTTAGAAGTTCTATTACCTTTTCTCGGGCAGCTTCAAAACCCAAGGATAGATGAATTTTCATCCCAATATTGTCCATATTATGCTTGTTCGGGGTTGATGACAAACCGGGTGGTGATTTGCGCTGTACCGCGAATCGTCGCTCCTACAGAACAATACTTGTTTTCAGCTAATTCAATGGCTTGAGCGATATCTTTCTCAACCAGTCCTTTACCGCGCAAGGTAAAGAGGAGATCGATGGCGCGAAAAGTCCATGGGGGGTTTTGATCTTGTTGTCCGTCCGCCGCGATTTCGAGGCTT
>CAZSLN010000030.1:0-342 GCA_964607645.1 uncultured Anaerolinea sp. | reverse complement strand
GGAGAGGGCGACCAGTAACAAGTCGCTTGGTTTCATACCAATGCCCTCAGATGGGGTGGATAGCACTACAGAATGATTTGTTGAATCAATACCAATGAATTGTTGACCGGTGATCCATCGAACAGTTGTTTTTGACATTTTTATTGCTTCCTTATTGAATCCTTACAAGAGGACGATACACGATCGCCAAAGTTAACCTGCTCAGGAAAAACCACCGTTACTGCCACAGCTCGCGCTTGAGGATGATCCTCCAACGCCTAAGCCAAAGGACGCAACGGTTGATAGTTTTTTCTGAGTTTCAGTACTTTGGCAATATGGACATTGTGGAATGGTTGCCGCTTC
>CAZSLN010000029.1:0-28269 GCA_964607645.1 uncultured Anaerolinea sp. | reverse complement strand
GATCACCGTCAATGGCGTTCCGTCGCTGAGTGCAAGCTTATAAATACGGCTGTTCGAGCCATTTAGCAGGCGTAATCGGTAAACCCCAGCTTTCAAGGTCAACGGCTGGCTGCCCAATTGCCCATTTACAAAGATGGTATCTCCAACAAAGCCATTCATACCATCCGCCATTGAATTGTTCATATACAAAAGCTGATTCTTATCATCGAAAAGGCGGTCTTGGAGCACCAACGGCACATCGAACTCGCCGGATGGTAGAGCCAACGCCTGTTCTTCTTCATCGCTCACAATAAACAAACCCGCCAAACCATAATACACCTGCGGACCAGTGAGCCCGTGCGGATGGGGGTGAAACCAATAGGTGCCGGCACGGTTGATGATCATAAAATCGTACTCGTACACACCACCCGGCTCAATGGCAAGGTGAGGGTGGCCGTCCATCACATCTGGCACACTGAGACCATGCCAGTGGATGATGGTAGGCTGAGATAATTCGTTCTTGAGGGTAACTTTAATGCGGTCCCCCTTCTTCACACGCAGCACCGGACCAAGCCAGCCTGTTTTCAACCCTTGTTGAACAACCGTTTAATCCCCTTCCACCACTTCACTTTCATAGCGGTAAACCCGGGTGGTTTTGCCAGTGGGCAGCACTTGCAGTTCGCTTTCGCGTGCGGTTAGCAGCAAATGTGCCACCGGGGTAGCGGGTGTTGGACCGAACTGAGGCGGGTAAGCCAAATTTTTGGTAGAGTGCGACATACCGTTGAATAGATCTTTTACCCCGCAAGAAGTTATCACGATCGACCCAGCGCCGATTGTTAAAAGCTTAATAAAGTTTCTTCGATTTTTATTTAACATTTTCACCTCTAGCTATTGTTAGTTCCCTAATGTCGGATTATACTTACACGACAAGATAAGTATCGCACAGATTTTATCTGCTTAATTATGAGTAACTACATCGCTAAAAAATCCATAACATCCTTGCCAGGTGGTGGAAATTGAGTTGGACAACTCTCCTCACAGGCTTAGCGCACGATCTTACTATGATCGTGTTTATTTCGTTTGTGTTTTCCTTTATTCAAAATCGAACCTCCAACCGTCATCCAATCGTTCGGCAGATCTTTACTGGTATTTTTTTGGGATTATTGGGAGCCTCCGTTCTTCTCAATCATATCTCCATTTGGGAGATCTTTACATTTCCTGAAATTCGGGTAAACACCGTAGCTGCCAGCCTTTTCGGCGGGCCGTTCGCGGCCGGTATTACCATCCTCATCAATCTATTATTCGCGACAATATCCGGCGATAATCTTACCGGCATCTTAGAATTGGTTATAGCCGCCATACCAGGGACTTTATATTTTCTTTATCACAAGGGAAATCTAAACAAATTTGGTCTTTGGCAAAGCGCCGTGATCGGTTTAGTTTCCGGTCTCATTTATGTTTTTGGGGATGCCATCCTTTTAAATGAAGACCAATCCACTTGGTATTACCCAACTTTTGGGCTGGCTTTTACCAACTTATTGGTGATCGCTGGTTTGCTCTATTGGCAGCGCCTCGATCGCTTATTCGAAAATGAAGCCCGTCTCTCTATCCTTTTTAATAACGCCAGCGAAGGCATCTGGATGTTGGACCCAGAAGGCAGGATCGTAACCATGAACGGTCGTTTGGCTGAGATCCTTGGGGTAAACGCCGCCGAGCAAATTGGGGAGCCGGCCAGAAAGTTTATTTCTGATGAGGATCGATCTGCCTTTGACCAGAGCCTAAAGCAGAATACCAAGGGCAAACAGAATTTATACGAGCGCCGTTACCTGCGTGCGGATGGCAGCAAAGTTGCTATGTTGGCTTCGGTTGCGGCGAGTTATGATAACAAAGGCGGCTTTACCGGGTCGGTGACAATGTTCACTGATCTACAAAAGGTAAAGCTACTAGAAACAGAACTGGCAGAGTATCGCAATAACCTAGAACTTTTGGTGGTGCAGCGTACCGCTGAACTTGAAGAAAGCCAACAAAAATATGCCAGCTTGTTCTCGAACCAGCACACTGTGATGTTGGTGATAGACCCGCAAACCGGCAATATCATCGAAGCGAACCCTGCCGCCGAGAATTTTTATGGCTATAGCAAAGAACAATTATTGGCGATGAATATTTATGAGATCAATACAATGACCTCGCAAGAAATTAAAACAGAAATGGAATTGGCAAAAAGCACCAACAAACATTTCTTTAGATTCTGGCACCGTCTTGCCAATGGCGAAACCGTACCGGTGGAAGTTTACAGCGGCCCGGTAACGATGAATGGCCACACCTACCTTTATTCGATCGTTCACGATATTTCGACCTTGAAGAAAATTGAAGTTGCCCTGGCAAAAAGCGAAGAGAATTACCGTTCGCTTTTCGAGAGCTCAATTGTAGGCATCTCGCAAACCAGCCCTGAGGGACACTTCCTATCCGCGAACAGGTCAATGGCCACTATGTTGGGCTACGATTCTGCGGAAGAATTAATGAACAGCATTCAGGATATTGGAAAACAAATATTCATTGACCCAAACCAGCGGCAAGATTTTTTACGGCAAGTGCGAAAAAAAGGCTACATTAAGGATTTTGAGATCAATGCCAAGAAAAAAGATGGAACCCGAATTTGGATCAGCCTAAACAGCACCGCCATATTGGATGAGCAGGGAAACGTACGCCGATTAGATAACCAGCTTTCAGACATCAACGCCCGCAAACTGGCGGAATTCCTTCAGCAAGCCGCTACCACTGAGCTGGATAATTTCTTCAGCCTCAGCCCAGATTTAATGGCTATATTTAACCTCGAAACCGGCGTCAAGCGCATCAACCAAAGCTGGATGACCGACCTCGGGTTTAGCGCGGAAAGAATTAAGGAACTAGAAACTGGAAGCATCTTCCACCCGCTGGATAGGCTGAAGGCAATGGAAATGATCTCGGCAATTTCCAAAAGCGAGGTCGACTCCTTTGAGGCAACGGTCCGGTTACGCCATTCCAATGGCGGATATCTCTCGATCGAGTGGTTAGCCCACCGACGAGGCAGTATATGGTACTTGGTTGGCCGCGATATCACCGAAAAGATCAAACAAGATATTGCTCTTAAAGACTCGCAAACAATGTTGCGCTCAATTTTGGATACCATCCCCCAACGTGTTTTTTGGAAGGATATCAACTCAGTTTACTTAGGCTGCAACCAACGGTATGCCGATGACTGTGGCTTAGCTACCCCCGAGGAGATCATTGGCAAAACCGATTTTGACATGCCTTCCTATCAGTTTGCTGAGCTTTATGTGGCCGATGACCAACAGGTAATAAAATCAAATACGCCAAAATTAGGCTACGAAGAACGCGAAACCCGTTCGGATGGAACCACCGGCTGGGTACGCACCAATAAATTACCGCTGCGAAACCACCTTGGCGAGGCTATCGGCATTTTGGCTTCCTTTGAAGATATTACCGACGACAAAAAGAACAAAGAAGACTTGCGCGACGCGAACCAACAGCTGGGCACCTGGGTAGTGGAGTTAGAAAAACGCAACCACGAAGCGGACCTGATCCGACAGATGGATGACTCGCTTCAGCTATGCCGTGATCTCAACGAAGCCTTCCCGGTGTTAGGGCTTTACTTGCCCCAATTGTTGGCAGATACCAGCGGCATCCTGTACCTGCCCGACCCAACCAGCGACCAGCTGGCGAACCAGTACTCTTGGGGATCTTTTACCGATAGCAATGACTCATTCTTACCCGAAGAGTGTTGGTCTTTACGCAAAGGCAGAAATGTTGATTGGAGCATTGCCTCACCAACTTTCCGCTGCAAACACCTCTCGCCATCCTTTACAGGTGATTATCTCGATATCCCTCTTTATGGCGAAAATGACCTGCTTTGCCTCATCCACCTGCAACGCGCTGATGGTAATTTTTATCAAGAAGGCACCCTCGAGCTGATCAGAATGGTGGTAGATAACCTGCAGCTTTCACTGGCGAACCTCAACCTGCGCGATACCCTGCACCAGCAATCGATGCGCGACCCGCTTACCGGTTTATACAATCGCCGCTTCTTGGATGAAAGCCTCAACCGCGAGGTTCACCAAGCCAAGCGTAGTAAACGGGTTATCGGTGTCATCCTGTTGGATGTGGACCACTTTAAAAGTTACAACGATGAGTTTGGCCACGAAGCCGGCGATCTGATCCTAAAATCATTGGCCGATACTTTCCAATCCAACATCCGCAAAGGCGATATCCCCTGCCGCGTAGGCGGCGAAGAATTTTTGCTGCTAATGCCCGAAACTACCGAGCAAGCCACCATCGAGCGCGCCGAAACACTTCGCCAGCTCGCCTCCGAAACCGAAGTAATGTACAAAGGCAAACCGCTCAAATCCATTACCATTTCATTGGGGGTATCCTTCTTCCCACGGCACACCAGCAAACCCGAAGAGCTCATTCAAAAAGCCGATGCCGCCTTGTACAAAGCCAAACGCAACGGCCGCAATCGCACCGAAGTAGCCGACGACTAACCTCTTTTCTTTTCTTGCGGTAAGTTCTACAATGGAACTATGAGCGAAGAAAACGAAAAAAAGACCCTTTTCCAAAAAATTCAGCTACGGGTAGAGAGTGACTTATTGGGCAAATATACCGCCCTAGATAGGCCTGGTTGGTTTTTAAAATACTTCTTCAAAATGCCCATCTTCATGTGGAAGATCGGACTCGGCGAATTCGTTGGCCCCTATTATTTGCTCATTACCACCCGCGGCCGCAAAAGCGGCAAATGGCGCGATACCCCGCTGGAATTCTCACGGCACAAGCTCACCAACGAACCGGTCATCATCAGCGGCTGGGCATATCGCTCAGATTGGGTCAAGAACCTTATCGCCGACCCACGTCTGCAGGTGCGCATTGGCCGGCAGCACTACAACGCTATCGCCATCTCGCTAAGCCTTGAGGAATGCGCCGATACCATTGAAGAATACACCACCTACGCCCCCACCATGAAAAAAGTGTTCGAACGCTGGAGCCAAATTCCACTAGATGGCACCCGCCAAAGCCTGCTAGAGAACGCCAAATTCTTCCCGTGCTTTCGCTTGCAAAAGGAAGATGATTGACCATGGTTCTCTGCATGTTTTACAAACCAAGGCAGCCCACCAGCCACAGATGCCCCTCAACCAGACAAGAAAAAATAAAAACCGCCCTTTAGAAAAAGGGCGGTTTTACAGTTCGAGTGGGTTTTCCTACAGGCTTACAAGTTCTTTTGGGTTGGGTCCGTATTGGTTCTCGCCGGGTTGGCTATCGCTGGCGAATAATATTAGCAACCAGATCGCGCCTATGAAGGGAACAAGGGCAATGAAGTACCACCAGCCGCTTTTGCCAACATCATGAAGCCGGCGAACCGCAACCGCCAACGCCGGTAGAAAAACAAATAACCCATATAGCGAAATCAGACCGCTACCCAAATACATCAGGTTATCGTTCATCGACCCGATAATACCCATAACGATTTCGAGCCCAACGACGATCACAAAGTTCACCAGCACAAACATCCAATATTCTTTCCTGCGAGCCCTGCCGGAAAAAACAGTGTATTTCTGTAAAACAGCCTGGTACCATTCCATAATTACTCTCCTTTGGTTTGAACCACTCTAACAAACAAATGCTATGTTTCATTAATAGTACAACTTTCAGGGCTTTTTGTCATTCATCCTGTTGTTGTTAGAATAATTGTAGTATAAAAAGAATAAGACGCAACAACAGGAGGCAAGTATGGTGAGTATCTTATTGATCGGGTTGGTCGCGGTCGTTGCCATCGGGTTGGTGGTGGTTTTGGTGGTACTAGCCAGGCGCGGAGACCAGTAGATCGGGGGAGAATTGGATCGCATCCCTCCAAAATTGGATACAGTCTTCTCTACTCCCAACTGAAGAAGCGCCGAACCCCAATAGAACCTCCGCCCCTTTCCAAGCGGGTTGGAGAACCTTGTTCTGCTTCCAAAGGTCGTGGTATTCTGAACCCGCTTACCGCTCTAACGACAAAAAAACGCCCCCTGAGTTGGTCTTACCTCAGGGGGCGCTATCGATTATGTTGTTAGTAATGGCAGGTGCTCAAGTTCCTTGGCTGCCAAATTTTCGCGGCATGTTCCTGCTTACCAGGTTGTAAAGGCGCCAGGGCAACGGTTGTAATACAGGCCGGTTCCTGGATTAATTATTCCATCACAAACCGGACCATTTTCGGAATATGTGAAATATCCATCGACGACATCATCTACGATTTCCATTACCTCACGGTCGGCGGGCACGAAATCCAAACAAATAGTTTCCATTTCCGTCCAGCCGGAATAGGGAGCGCCTCCAGCAGGCCAATCATAGACATTGACATTAAAACATCCGGACCCGGTCTTTGCGCCTTTGGTTTCTGGTACTATGATCTGCCAGAAGTTGCCGCCTTGGTAAAAATTAGCTGTGCCGCCATCTACCTTATGAGACATTTCGCAAACCACTAATCCCTTGTCTTTCTGATTGTTGCAATACATAGGGAATTCGCTGCCGTTATTCAGGCGAACCATCGTGTTCAATTGGTCGCGGCTCAGCGCGTCGTCGGCCTGGAAAACAAAACTGGTTCCAGAACCATCGGGGCGAACCTCGACGAACTTAACGCCGCCGCTACCAGCGAAAGCGGTAGTAAAATTGGCGATGATCATCACAAGTGCTAGTACAATCATATTAATTTTTTTCATATAGTCTCCATTCGCACAAGTATATTAGAGATAGAAAAATCGACCTTATCTTTTAGAAACAGTAAAAGGGTAGTCTTAATAGAAAAAACTAACCTTTTAAGGTTAGTTTTTCACAATACCTCCCCTTGAAGCACGAAGTTGCCGCAACCCCGCTGGTCTGTGTCTTCGCAGTAAGTTCCAGTTTTGTCTCAGCTCTCGGTGAGCGCTCCTTGCGTTGCTACGATCTTACCGGCACCCCAATAACTATGGATCAGTTAGCCCGCTTACGCATTGCCCATCCAACCACGGTTACGAGACCGCTGACCATAGCTAAAAAGATAAACAGCCAACCCAAAGGGATCAGAAAAAATGGCTCCCGCAAAAACCCTTGCTCATCCACGGTAGAACCGATCAGGTTGAACATTCCCCAGCAAACCGCGCTGCAAAGCAATAAAAGGATCGTTAGTTTAGATGAATTATTTTTCATTATAGCCTCCAAAATTGATAATAAGTCAACTATAGCGTCATAGCGGCGTCAAAAGCTATCAAAACCACCTCCTGATTGGTGCGAGAACCGCATTCGTTGGGGACATTGCTCGGTTTCGAAAGAAAATTTTCGAAGATTTCACCCGCAAGACGCCGGCGCAAGGGCGAGGGTTGAGGCTGGTGTTCTATCCCCTCGCACAGAGAAGCACAGTAATGGTAAGGCCTCCGCGCGCGCTAACAAGTCGCGTGGCCAACCCTCGCGGTTGCCAAAGGCGCACCGCTAAACCAGCCGTAAGAGCAACCCGCAGGCCCGCATCGCGCACACACCCAAACGGGTGACATGTCTGCACCGCTTTTCAGCCCCGCGACACCTATTTCCCACTTGCATCCATCCTCCAAAAAGAATATACTTCAGACAACTTAATAAGGGGGACCTATGCTCACTACGATCAATTTATTGGTAAATTTAAAGGTGGAAAAGAACGGTCGAGTCTACCATCACTTTTTTCGAGAAACAATTCTGCTGCCGAAACGCGATCGGCTCGCTTCCAAGCCCTGTTCAGATTGCGGCGGCACAATCAGTATAGGCGAGCTCTTTTACGATTGCGCCTCCGGTCCACGGGTTTGCCAAAACTGCGTCGCCGATCTTCCTCCAACCGAGGCTTGGACCTTTTTGGTGGTGGAAAATGCCCAAGATGCCCGCCCAAAACGGGTACCCCATTTGGGAAAGGAAGCCTACCAAGTAGACAACCGCTATTACCTTCCCCAACCGAACGGTGATGTGCTAGCCTACGATTGCCTTGATCAGAACCACGCGAACACCCACCCCCTGCCCATAGGAGATGTCCTTTGATAAACCTTCTCACCTTAGATGCTCGCTCCCTTAAGATCATCCTCACCTTATCCGCCGAGCCCGATGGGCTGCCCATCAGCCATCTTGCCCAGGCCATTGGCAACGTGGATGCGAAAACAACCCGCGCCGCCTGCCTGCGCATCCAAGCCGATACAGGCATTTTAACCAATCAAGCTCGTTGGGGGTTATCCATCTGGCGACTGGCGGGGTGCCTGCGGTTACTAAACGGCAACCTTTATTGGCAGCCCGAACCCCAGCCCAAAACCGAAGAACACCCCATCCCCACCGCAAACCAGCGGTCCATTCCCCCATCCAATGGGAATCTCGCCCACCCTTCGCCTATTCCTCCCAATAAAATGGCAATTATTACCGACGATGAAGCCATATCTCCCACAACTCCGAACCCTTCCACCACCGAACAAGGAATTTCCGCCGTCACTAGCTCGCCAACACCCGAATCATTCATAAAAAATCTCCAAGGGGTCCACTCTCCTTCGCCAGTCTTTAAAGATCTTAAAGAATTAAAAACAAACAAAGACTCAGTCTTACCCAAAAACTTAACTTCTTTAAAAAACTCCAACCTATCCCCACCAAATGATCGTCCGGCTCTCGATCGATCATCCTATCTGCCCCTTCCAGAAGCCAGCGGGTCAACCCAGACCGCTAGCCAACCAGAAAAGGATTCAGCCACCAACCAGCAAGCCGCCCTCAACACCCTCCTCCTGCGCAAGGCTGATCTGCTCTTTGGTAGATCCATAACCTGGCGCGCTTCCTTCTCATCCTACCCCACCGAGCAGATGTTGGGCTGGTTAGCGCAATTCTATACGGCACACAAAAAAGGCATCCTCACCAAACCCTGGGGGTTGGTGTATCGCGCATTAAATGGCCAATTAAAAAGCACTCTGCCCGATAAAGCCTATCGAACCACCCCCACCGCCCACCTTCCATCCGCGTATTTGCGTGCCGTTGGTTTACCTACCCTCGGCGAGCAAAGCCTGGCACGCTTTCTGCCAGCCCAAGCCGCCAACCCATCAGATCCCCCACCAGAGCCGCAACCAGCCCCTCCGCCGAGCGATGACCAAACCGGCTGGGAATATGCCTTGCGCAGCCTGCGAGAGGCCATGAACCCTGCCAGTTTTCACAACCATCTGGGCCAGCATCGCCTGGCGGGGTGGGATGAAACCAAGCAAAACCTGCGAGTTGCCCTGCCAGATCCCGAAACCCTGGAATGGTGCCAAGAGCGCCTCACCACAACCATCGAGCGACTCCTCGTCGGGGTTTACAACCGCCCCGTTGGAGTTCGCTTCGTACTTGGATGATGCTACGGTTTATTAATGCTATACTTAATTTACGAGGAATTATTGGAGTATTAAATGCAAGCTAAGGATACAAAAAACCGGGTATATATCGAAAAAGGTCGTAAAAAAGTTCTGGCGGGGTCGGTAGATTGGCCTGGTTGGGTAGGTATGGGCGAGAGCGAGGCAGAGGCGTTGATCGCCCTGTTCGAGGCCGCCGATCGATATGCCGCGGTGATGCACGCCGCACAGATCGATTTCAACATCCCGGTATCGCGCCACGATTTTGACCTGCTCGAAACGGTGAACGGCGGTTTTGCCACCGATTTTGGTGGGCCGCATGTTTCGCCCCATACCGATAGCACCACCGTAAGCGAAGAAGACTATATGAAGCTGCAATCGCTGCTAATGGCGTGTTGGCAGGCCTTTGATGCCGCCGTCGCTTCTAGCGAGGGCCGTGATCTGCTGCCCCCGAAAGCCGGCGTTGCCTTGGATGTGTATGGCATCATCAACCACGTCATCAAAAATGACCAATCCGACCTAGAACGCCTCGGCTGGGCGCACCGCTTCCGCAATTACCCCAACCCGCTCGATGAACTGCGCGACATACGGGAATCTACCCTACGTGCCATGACGCGCGCCACCTTCGGCGAGATCCCGCAGATCGGCCTCACCGGCGAGATCTGGACTGTACGTTATTTTGTGCGCAAGTTGGCATGGCACACCCTCGACCACGCCTGGGAAATTGAAGACCGCCTGGAGCAGCAACCAAAATGACCATGCAAAACAATATCCTCGCGGCGATGGAAGAACAACTCAACGACTGGCAAAAATTGCTCGATCCCATTTCCTCACGCCGCGTTGAGCTGCCCCTTACCCCTTCGCTGTGGTCCATCAAAGATACCCTAGCCCACCTATGGGCTTGGCAGCAACGCTCGCTCATCCGCGTACAGGCGGCCGCTCAGGGCAAAGAACCCATTTTTCAGGAATGGGGCCAAGGCTCGGATGCCGAAGGAGACTTGCAAGCCAACAACGATTGGATCTACCAAAATTACCACGGGCTCTCCTTCAACGAGGTGCAGCTTGGCTGGCGCAAAAACTACGAGCAATTCATCGCCCTCGGCAGCGGCTTTGATGAACTCAGCTTCTTAGATGGCGATACCTACCCCTGGCTGGGAGGCTTTAGCTTGGCGGATGTTTACCTTGGCAGCTATGCCCACCATCTCGAACATTACAATGCCATCACCAGCTGGATTACAAACCACCCGGCCTAGGCCCTCCCCCCTTCCATCGTATTACCTAACATCGCGTCGCTCTCCAAACGCGATGTTTTTATATCCCGCCCTCGCCGCAGAATCCTGCCCCGCTAAATTCGAATCAGCTTCTCACCTACCTTTATAGGCAATTTCACCTATGGTGATGTGCGCGTTTTGACGCTGACAGAAATCAGCGGCAAGGCGTAGGATTAAAGAAAAAAATACGAGGTAAATGGATGAGAAAATCTTTAGTTCTATGCTCGGTACTTGGAATTGGCTTGCTGCTTTCGCTGCTACCAGCGCCTGTGTTAGCGGATGAAGGCTCTAATGCGTTTGTTGCCGAAGTGAATGGCTATCAAATACACCTCAGTTTCCCGGACGCGGTAGTTGTGGGCGAAAATGATTTTCATCTCGAGATCACTGATGCCGCGGGCAGCAAGGTGAGCAACGCCATCGTAGATATGTCGCTGGTGAGTGAGGATAGCGAAAGCCATGGAGCCGTAGAACCACAATCCAGCCACGACGATGGAATGGCGGCGATGGATATGTCCACCGCCCCCGCCGACGCAAATGCGGCTATGGCCGGAATGGATTCCATGGCGGATACGGCCAATTCAGGCGCGACGCTCGAAGGCGAACCCGCGCTGGTGGCGATCTCGGTCGATAAAACCTCGGGGGAGTTTTCGGGCAAGGTCAATTTCCCTCAAACCGGGCATAACACCCTCATCGTGCACATTATGACCCAAACAGATATGTTCCAAGCGGAATTTCCGATCGAAGTAGGTTCTAAAGGTCGCGCCTCCTATTACATCCTTGCCGGATTCCTACTGGTTATCCTCGCCATCATTGGTACCGCAGCCCTTACCAAAAAACGCGCCACCCTGGCCGTACAAGGGGGTGAACAATGAACACCCATCTGACCCCACCCAAAAATTTATTAGAAAACCCAACCATCAAATGGTTTTTGCAAAGCAAGTGGTTTCCCGGGATCATTCAATGGCCTACGTTGATGATTTTTATGGTGATCATGTTTCAGTTGCTGCTCGGCCCCGAAGCGGCGCACGATAACCTTGGCACCGCCCTCACGTGGGTGCTGTGGTGGCCGCTTATTCCCATCCTCTTCCTTTTTCTGGGCCGTTTTTGGTGCGCCATTTGTCCATTCGCCACTATAAATGATATGGTACAAAAAATTGTGGGCAACAACCGACCCGTTCCGCGTTTTCTCAGAAAGTATGGCATCTGGATCATCGACGCGATGTTCATTTTCATTACGTGGAGTGATCATGTTTGGGGGGTGGTAGAAAACCCGGTGGGTTCAGGTATTTTGATGATGACCCTTACCACCGGCGTAGTCGCCTCTGGCGCATTCTTCGAACGCCGAACTTTTTGCCGCCACCTATGTTTTCTGGGCGGGCTGGCTGGCAATTACGCCCAAGCCGGCATGGTATCTTTGCGGGCAACCCCGCAAGTTTGTTCCACTTGCGTTACCGCCTCTTGTTACAAAGGAACTGAGAAAGCACCGGGCTGTCCGCTCTTCGAATTTCCTAAAACCATGACCTCAAGCGCCAATTGCGTGTTGTGCGCCGATTGCATCAAGAACTGCCCTAATGATTCCATTCAGCTAACTCTCCACCCTCCCACACAAGAGTTGTGGTTTGTTGGCAAGCCCAAAGTTGAAGCCGCCTTTTTATCCGCGGTGATCATGGGCATCGTCTTTGTTCAAAACGTTACCATGTTAGAAGTGTGGGGCGCGCTGCTGGCAAAATTAGAAGCCTTCACCGGCACTACCCAATATGCCATCAATTTTTCCATCACCTTCTTCTTAGCCATCCTGTTTCCGGTTTCGTTGCTAGCGCTGGCCTCGTGGGCAGCGGCAAAGATCAATCGATCCACCTTTGTTGATAACTTTACCCGCTTTGGCTACGCCATCATCGCCTTGGATATGGCTGGCCACATTGCCCACAACCTCTTCCACCTATTGGCAGAGGGCGGGGCGGTGGTTACCACGGCTATGGCCTTGTTCGGCATAGATACACACGGCGCTAATACCGCTTTGGTGAGCATGGCAGCCATCCAATGGATGCAGTTTTTATTGATCGCCCTTGGCTGTTTCGGTTCTGTGTTCATTGTTTTCCAGATCGCTCGCACCTATCACAAAGGCAAGCTTGTTTGGGGTACCTTTGCCCCTTACGCGGTCCTGATGATCTTTCTAACCTTTGTTAACGTTCTTCTCTTTACCTTGCCCATGGCAATGAGAATGTGACCAGGGCAAAGCCGATGGGCATGATCTTGGTTGGTGTGGCATTGTTGATCGTAGCAAGCATTTTGATCTTTGTTCTGGCAAGTATTTCCATTTGAAAAGACCTTACGAGACAGAATAATTGATTATGCACAACAGGTGGGGTATGATAACCCCACCTGACTTGATAGAATAAGAGAATGACGATGACCGAACAACAAATAAAGGTATTACTGGCTGATGATCACGCGGTGGTGCGGGCCGGAATCCGCCAGTTCCTCGAAACCCCGGCCGACCTAATCGTGATCGGCGAAGCCGGCGATGGCGAAGCCGCCATCGAGCTGATCGCCCAAAACCCGCCCGACGTCGCTGTTCTGGATATTCAAATGCCGAAGAGCAACGGGCTCGAAGTGACCCGTTGGGTAAAAGCACACCACCCCCAGGTTGGCATTCTAATCCTCAGCGCCTACGACGATGAACCTTACGCTAAGGCACTGCTGCAAGCCGGCGCAAATGGCTACGTGCTCAAAACCGCCTCGCCAAGCGAGATCATCCAAGCGGTTCGCGATGTACACGCCGGCAGATCCGCCGTGGATGCGGTGATCGCCCAAAAAATTGTGGCACGCATGAGCGCAAAAGCCCCGGCACCGCCCGAAACGATCACAGCCCGCGAGATGGAAGTGATCCAGTTGGTAGCCAAAGGGTTTACCAACAAAGCCATAGCGTTGCGGCTATCTATTAGCGACCGCACAGTGCAAGGCCACCTTGCCCACATTTTCGATAAGCTGCAAGCCGATAGCCGCACCGAAGCGGTAATGAAGGCGATTGCGTATGGATGGATCGAGCAAAAAAACAGCCCCGGAGACAGCTTGCGATGAGGAATGGTATAAAGCGTTCGTTCCTTTGGCAGGGGTTATCGGCACAGTTGTTTTTTTTCGTCATTCTCCCCTTCGCCCTATTATCATTAGCGGCTACCTTTATAAGCATCGGTTTGCACCAAAACGCTATGCGCACCATGGTGGCAGAACGAGACGCGCGGGCTGTGGTGACAGCTGCGAATTTCTTGGCTAGCAAGATCCATTCGGAGGAGGAAACCGCATTTGCCTTGGCGATGCTGATGAAAAACACACCCACCGACCCAGCGAAGGCGATCAATGATTTTGTTGCGGCGCATACCTATACCGGAAAGAACCTAGCGATGTATTCCGAGAGCGGTCAGCGGCTTGCCTTCTCCGGAGATGCCAGCATCCTTTCCGCCCTCCCCGCTGAGATCATCATGCCAACCAATCAAACAGTAACTAAGATCAATGGCAATTCTTTTTTACAGCTAACGCATAAAGTGGATTCAGGTGGTTGGGTGGTAAATACCGTTCAGCTATCGGATCTGGCGAGAGATGTGGTGGACGGAATGTCGGGCGATATGGGCATGACCAATGCCTACCTGCTTGATTCTAACAAAAACATCTTAGTGAGCACCGGAATGGTAAACCCCACCGAAAACATTCAACAACACCCCGGAGTTGCCGAAGGGCTTTTAGGTCAAAGCGGTTTTACCTATGTAAAGATCGAAAACGCCGAACACGTTGTTGCATACAGCCCGGTAGGATCTTTGGGATGGGTCTTGGTTTTTGAAGAACCTTGGGAGGCAGTGGAAACACCAACCCTCAAACTCACGCAGTTAGCGCCGTTGGTGCTGCTGCCATTACTTGGGTTTACCTTGGTCGCTCTCTGGTTCAGTCTATCGCAGATCATTACGCCCTTACAAAAACTTGAAAAGCAAGCCGCGGAGTTGGCCTGGGGCGATTTTTCGGCGATCGAAAAATCGGTCGGCGGAGTTCGCGAGATAAAACAGCTGCAAAATGAACTGATACTGATGTCTCGCAAGGTGCGCGATTCGCAGCAAAGCTTACACGGTTATATTGGTGCGATCTCCCGCGGGCAAGAGGAAGAGCGGCACCGCTTGGCAAGAGATCTTCACGACGATACCGTACAGGCCCTAATCGCCATTCGCCAACGAATATTGCTGGCGCAGCTAAAAACTGAGGATCCCGGACAGAAGGCTGCCTTTGAAGAATTGGCTGCCTTATCCAATACCAGCATCACCGACCTACGCCGGCTAACCCGCGCGCTTCGCCCCATCTACTTGGAGGATTTTGGTTTGTCCACCGCTTTGGGGATGATGGCCCAAGAAATCACCGACCTACCTATCCAATTTACCAAGATCGGCGACGAACGAAGGCTGTCGCCACAGATCGAATTGGGCTTGTACAGGATCGCCCAGGAGGTGCTGAGCAATATTCTGCGTCACGCCAAAGCTACCAAAGCCGAAGTTAAACTGAACTACCAACAAAGCAGCATAAGTATGGAAATTCGCGATGACGGGGTGGGGTTCACGCCGCCGCGCAGCCCAGCCGAGTTCGCGCCAGCCGGCCATTATGGGCTGCTGGGCATCTACGAGCGCGCCGAAGGGATTGGCGGCCAGCTAACCATCGAAACAGAGGCGAACAAAGGCAGCACCATCCGTGTAACCTTGCAATCTTAAAAATATCCGAGCCGCGGGCGATCCGTCTGCCTAACGCACCCCTCATCAATGCCATCCTTGTTTTGCCTTCCGCTTTTCTTGGGACACACGAAGCTTAAAGCAACAACCGCGAAAGATGAAGGCTCCTTCAACTTTACGCGGTTGTTTATTATCAGATCAAAACTGACTCTACTCTTCGTCCCTATCGGGATAATCGTCCAGATCAATGTCGAAGGTGGTGGCGTTAATGATCAGGTCATCGTCCTCCTGGCAAACAAACCCTTGCGCTTCCAGGTCCGCCACAATCTCATCCAACCGGTCCTCATCCAAATCGAGGATATTTCCAGGGGGAACCGGCGTGCCGCCGCAGGAATAGTATTTGCGGGTTTTGCCATACTTCTCCTGGATCTCCTTCGGCATCCAAACCGACATATCGATCTCGGCGTGGGAGGGGAAACAGGTCCAATCGTCGTACCAAAAGACATCGTTAGGGGTAAAGGGGGTTTCATCGGCGATGTAAAAAGGTGTAAGGTCCTGCCCATCGGCTGGGTTGGAGGGACCTTTGTAGTGCATCGAATTGGTTAAATAGCGTTCGTAGTAAGCCTTGGTGGGCATGCCCAGCCGAACTTCGCCCCAGGTTTTGGCGTTTGCCAAGGTTTTTAAGACGGCAACATTCTCTTGGGCTGCCCGCAACGGCATAAAGGTAAGGCCAGCGGCGCCGCTTCCAAACACAACATCTTTTTCGCTCATCATTTCCTCCTAATTGATTCGAACTTTAACGGGTGTTGGGGGTTCTTAACCAATTTAATGCCCCCATTAACATAAGTATACGTTAAGGTGCATTTTTTAACAAGGGTTTTGGCACTTTAGCAATGAGGAAGAATATGTCTGCCAGGATTACCGTGCTGAGAAAACCGCTATACGGCTGATTGCCTTACAAACAACCAATTTAGATCGATGGGCGGTCGAAAAGCTACTTTCATCGGTGGGATCAAAACTGCATTCTCGCCGCTACCCAATTTAGCTCGCTCAGGGTACCTGCTCAAAGGACCTCAATGAATTTGCTGATAAAAGGGTAATTACTTTAAATAATCTCTTGAAATATTTTTAACATCTTGTATACTTTAAATTAGACATTATAAAAAGGAGAACGTATGAAAAAGAATTATGCACTTGCTTTAGTCCTCGTACTACTTTTGGTATCTGTCTTCCCGGCAACTGTTTTCGCCGGAAAACCCGCTGATATTCATGTGGATGTTCGTAATAATACTGGTGGCCAGGTCAATCTCGATTTGATCGACGCTAACGGTAATCATATCTACAAAACTCTCGAAGCAGGCATCTCAAAATTTGACCTGACCGATGGCATTTATTCCTATTACGCCAGCACCGCCTGCGGCAACCAGAGTGGCGTACTTAACCTCGGCACCACCAAAACCCTCTTCCTTTTCTGCGAAACCGACGCACCCCTGATCTACGTCGCCAAAAGCTGCGAATGGTACATGGATTATGGTGATAATACCTACGCCAAATGGCAAGGACTTTGGGATGGCGAGTGGGGCTATTATTTTAACTGGGATTGGAATGAACTGTATGCTTATATGGATGCCTATGGATATCGCTTTTCCTGTCTTAGCACCGTCCGACCCGGAGATATCTGGGGCAATGTAGGCCAAAACGGCCCCAAATAATTCTGTCGTTTCAAAGATACATTCCCGAACAGGCACTTATACCAAGTGCCTGTTTTTTTATCCACTGGCGTAGCAGATCTAAATGTTTCACTTTTTCCATTCATCGCATCCCGGCTGAGAGAATTTTTTATGATCCTTTGAGATAATAAATTCCCTCAAAGGCAGCTTGTCCAACGCCATTGATCGTTAGATACAGCCAAGGATGATAGCGAAGCGATATCGTTATAGCCAAAATCAAACCAGGTCTTCCAACCTATTACTCAGTTATCCCTGGACTAAAATGGGGTCTCACCTTCTGGCAGGTTTCAAAAAGCAAGGAATTTTCTACGGTCTTACCATTTTTCGTAAAAGAAAAAACATCAACACCCTCGTTGTTATTTGCTTATTAATCCAGGAGTGAAATGATTATTACTTGTTTCATGGAACCAGGTCCCCTGCGTTATTTACCATCATCCAAAAATTATTGGGCGATTTGTAGATAGAATTCTTAATTGTTCAATACAAATCAGCATTTAAAAGTTCTCAAGTCTTTACCCTTAGGTGCCTCTATGATATGAGCAAATGATGAGGATTGTTAAAAAATGCCCTTTTGATATTTTAACAATATCTTGTATACTTTATTTAGGAGTTTTTAAAAAGGAGACCGTATGAAAAAGAATTATGTACTTGTTTTGGTTCTGGTACTGCTTTTAGTTTCTGTCTTCCCGGCAACTGTTTTCGCTGGAAAACCCGCAGATATTCATGTGGATGTTCGCAATTCAACCGGTGGCGTAGTCTATCTCGATCTGGTCGACGCTAACGGCAATCATATCTACAAAACTCTCGAAGCTGGTATCTCTAGGTTCGATCTCACCGATGGCAAGTATAGCTATTACGCCTCAACCGCTTGTGGTAATCAGAGCGGCATACTCAACCTTAACATCACCAAGGTGCTCTACATCTTATGCGGCACAGACGCGCCAAGGCTAGAGCTCGCGAAAAGCTGCGAATGGTACTTCAACTGGGGAGATAACACCTACACCCGATGGACTGGTTGGTGGAATAACCACGCTCATGAGTTTGGTAATAACTGGGATAACATGACAGACTGGATGCATGGCAATGGCTATAGCTGGGAATGCAGAACCACGATCCTTCCTGAAGACATAGCCCATGATTCGGGAAACCCGATCTACTAAGGCACACTAAGTTTTGTTCGTATTGTGGTCTTAAACGCAAAGCAGGCACTTGAAAAAGTGCCTGCTTTTTTTCATAAAGGAAAACCCAGTTTTTATCCAAACTGCCCCCGCCCAATAAAGCAAATGCCTTAGGAACCAATTTCGAGCTCTCTTTGCGGTTTCAGGTTTGAGGGATGTTAGGCTGATGTATCTTATTCCTAGCTACCCGCACCCCCAGCAGCGCCCTTCGCTGAGCGGGTTTTAGCCGGTAGTAGCAGCTGATCCACCACGCCCACTGCCATGCCCGAGTTATCCTTTGTTTCCACTCTTCGATCATCACACCCTCCATCCTACCATCAATACCTATGCGCAACTTGATTTAGAATATTTGTTCTATTTTAATGCTAATTTTTTACCCCTTTCGAAGGGGCAAAAAATGGATCGTTTGGTAAATACCCTAATTAGGATCGTTCAGTTGCTTACGGACATCGGACAGTAATTTTTTACGGGTTTCCTCGTCGGCATCCCTAAAGACGCTCACCCATTCTTCTAGGCTCACATCGGCCGGGTTATCTGTGGGGTCAAATACACCAGCAGCTTTCATCACATCCATTAAGGGCAAGCCGAACGCGCGCGAAATGCCTTTCAGCATATCTAGCCCGGGGGCACGCTCTTGGCTAAAGATATGGCTCAGCGCGCCACGCGTAACACCGCTCTCGCGAGCTAGCTTCGCCGCCAACCAGCCTCGTTTTTTTAGTTCTTCTTTTAACCACTCAGCGAAACGTTCAGATGACATTTTTCCTCAATGGGGATAGTATACCACAGACAACGCCTCGTCCTTTACCCGGCTTCCTTAGGGTTAGTCGGCGCTCACATCCATATTCTCATCCCTAAGGGCGAAGTAGATGAAAGCCGACCAAACGATCAGCAGCACATGCAGGGCGTCGTTTTCGTTGAACCAGAGGCCGCTTGCCGCGTACAGCGAGGCGCCAAAGCCGCCAAAGAGAAAAGCGAAATAACCGATGTTGACCAGAAGAAAGCCCAACCAAACTTGGATCAGTTTTTTATTGAGAGCATCGTGGTGAACGCGGTAATAGCGAATGTTCATAAAGAACATCAACAAGAAGTTAGCGCCGATGAAGGCCATAAAGCCCTCGTAAGTGACCAAGAATTTGATCGGGAGGATGGCGCCGATCAAGATATAGGCGGTGTAGGCGATGCTATCCGCGATGGCGAAGCGCACCATCCACTTGCAGCCGGTTGCACCCGCGCTGGTGTAGCCGGTTGCGGCAACCAAATAATTGATGGAGTAGGCGGTGATCAGCATATAGGCCAGCTCCCACGTGCTGGTGAACAAACAAAGTTCCTGCCCGCGGCATTTTAGCTCGTAGCCAAAGGCTTGATAACTGGTGCCGGCCACTATGGCGCTCACCCCCCACAACACCATACCAATTCCCCACAGGTAGCGGGAGCGCTGCCCCTTTTGGTTGTTGAGGAAAACCACGCCCAGCAAGATCATCAGCACGCCCAATAGGTAAACGAAGAAGGTGGAACTAGGTTGGATCAAGACGCGATCCTGACCGAGGAACGAGAAAGTGCTATACGGCATCCCCGCTAAAAACTGCTCGGGGGTAGTGGGCGGAACCATCAGCAAACTAGTGGTATTGCCCAAGAAAATGAGAGCAATCAGCGAAACAACCATACCAAAAAAGAGAATTGTCATATGTATATCTCAGTGTCTTCCTTTAAAGAGAGTGTTGGATCCTTAGCCCAATCCGCGCCCAAGAAACCCTACCTGTTTCTAATTGTAGTGGCGATTGTTGAAAATGGGGAGGGTCTCTGAAAAAGAGGTGCGAAGGCAGCACTATCCACAACAATAACCCAAATCCCCCAACACCTCTTAGCCCAGCCACAACCCCGCTCCTCGGCCAACCTGCTTTCCCATCTCCCCCATCCGTCTTAAATAAAAGACCCAAGAACCCACCCCAACCTATCAATTTTTGGGCTATTTGATCAGCGGCGAAGGCCTCCCCACCAACTACCAACCTACCAACCTCGCCCATACTTTACCACCATCTCCAAATCATCGTTTAAAAATTGAAAATATCCCAAAAATCCGCCAAATATCCCCTTAGTACCTTTGTACCCCTTGTTAATTTCCGGCCTAATTGCTACAATGTTATTAAGCAACAATTCCGACAATAAAACTCTAATTTATTCACTCACACCTTTGGATGGCCCAAATGCTGATTCGTTCTATTTCTTATAAAGCAATCTCCCAATTCCTGCTCATTTTCCTGATCACGGCAATGATCCTAATTGGATCCACCCAGATCAGTTTTGCCTCGCCCAGTAGCGATACCGTCATCGAAAAAGCCTCCAACCCCCAACGATCCGCCTCCATCCGCATCTCCTCCCTCCCCAGCGAATTTCCTTTCTTCCAAGATTTCAACTCTAGCGATCTCGATGCCCTTCCAACTGGTTGGACTCTGCTCGAACCTTCCGCGGTTCAACCTACGGTCATCGAAACCGATGGCCAGCGTTCTTTAAAATTCCCCGCCACGCAAAACGCGTCCAGCGTTTCGTTCTTGATGGTGGATGGGCTTACCCTCCCCACCGAGTTTTCGCTCGTTACCAAGATCAACTTCCTCGAGTCGGACCAAGGCAAAGCCGGCGTAGCCTTTGGCGTGGATGCCAACACAGGCAGCGTTTTGGCAATTTTTATCGACCGCGCCACAGGCAGCGTTGAAGCCGTGGCAAACCCAACCGATCCCGCCACCTCCGCTTTCCAAACGATCTCCTCCAACCCCGTAAGCATCGAGCCCAACCGTGATCAATGGTTGAGCATTGTTGTTAGCTCTACCGATAACGGCTCGCGGATGGATGTGTCTTGGTCTTTGGACGGCATTACCTTTGAGCCGGTTTATTCCGCCGATACCTTCACCCTACTACCGAGCACCTTTGCCCTCAGCACCGGCGGCGAAACCTCCCCCGCGGTGATCTTCGATGATGTTTCGGTTATAGCGCAAACTACCCCCATCAACCCCACTGCCGATACCGCCACCCTGCCTGCCAGCACCGCCACATCCACCTCCACCAGCACCCTCGTTCCTACCCAGCCCATCACCGCCACACCCGAAGTCTCGGCGAATATCATCACCATCAGCGCCATCCCGGTGGCGTTTGGCAAAGTTAGCCCCCTCAACGCGGCTACCGGCCAAGGAACATCAACCCTTACCCTCACCTGGGGAGATAGCACCGAAGTAACCAGCTACGAGGTTTGTTACAACAAATCCGCCACGGCCTGTACCGCAACCAGCACAAACTGGATCACCGCCGGTACCGCAACCAGCAAGGAAATTACCGGTCTCGCTAGCGCCTCTACCTATTATTGGCAGGTTCGGGCGGTAAACAGCCTCGGGGCTACTTACGCCAATGGCACTGTTACCAGCCGCTGGTCCTTTAAAACTGGCGCGCCAGCCGCTTTCGCCAAAACCACCCCACTTAACGGCGCATCTTACCAATCGCTTAGCACAACCATAAGCTGGGCAACAAGCTCTGGCGCTACCCGTTATGAAACTTGTTACGCCACCAGCGCTGCCGCCTGTACCAACTGGGTCACCAACGGTACCAGCACCAGCCGAACCCTCACCGGATTGACCAATGGCCTTACTTACTACTGGCATGTCCGTGCTGTCAACAACGTGGGCACCACCTACAGCAACGCCTCCACTACTCCTTGGTCCTTCAACACCGGTTCGCCCGCGCCGTTCAATAAAACCGCTCCCACAACCGCCTCCACCGGCCAACCCGGCAATGTTACCCTCACCTGGGCGGCTAGCACCGGCGCCACTAGCTATGAAGTATGCAAATACACAACAACCCCTGCCGATTGTGATGTTACCACCGGCAACTGGACCACCAATGGCACCGCCACCAGCCTTGCCCTTAGCAGCCTAACCGGAAACACCACCTACTACTGGCATGTACGCGCGGTAAACGGCGCCGGCAGCACTTACAGCAATGGCAGCGCCCTCACTTTTTGGTCGTTTACCACCGGCGTGCCATTAGCCTTCAATAAAAGCGCGGTCGTTGATGGCGCAGCCAACCAGCCCAAAAGCGTAACCCTCAGCTGGGCGGCCAGCGTTGGTGCCTCAAAATACGAAGTCTGCTACGACGAATCCGACGATGACGCTTGCGCCTCATGGGTAGATAACGGCACCGCCACCAGTATCGTTCTCAACAACCGTGTGGCAAATACCACTTATTATTGGCAAGTACGAGCTTCCAATAATTTTAGCGACACCTACGGCTATACCTACGGAAACGGATCCGAAACAGCTTTTTGGTCCTTTACCACCAACCCACCAGCCGCCTTCACCAAAACCAGCGTAGCTAATGCCTCCGCCGGGCAGCCCACCAGTCTCACTCTCACCTGGGCCGCCAGCACTGGCGCCGCCAGCTACGATTTTTGTTACGACACAACCAACGACAACGCCTGCACAACTTGGGCAACAACAGGCGCCGTAACCAGCAAGAGCCTTACCAGTCTGATCACTAACACTACCTATTACTGGCAGGTGCGAGCCAACAATGGCTTCGACCCCACCTATGCCGATGGATCTACCACCGCGTTCTGGTCCTTTAGAACCGGCGTTCCGGTTGCCTTCAACAAAGTATCCCCCGCTACCGGCTCTACCGGTCATCCGCTTACCCCAACCCTCAGCTGGTCCGCCAGCTCTGGCGCTACCAAGTACGAGGTTTGTTTTGATAAAACCAATGATGGCAAATGCAGCTCTTGGGTGAACAATGGCACAGCCACCAGTAAAACCCTAACCGGCTTGGTTACCAACACCCTTTATTATTGGCAGGTTCGCGCGGTAAATGCCTTAGGCACCACCTATGGCGATGCCAATATTAAATCCTTTTGGTCCATTAAAACAGGGGTTCCCGCCGCCTTTGTGAAATCAGCACCCGCCACCGGTTCCACAGGTCAACCACTTCAGCCAACCATCAGTTGGGCAGCTTCTTCTGGCGCTTCCCGTTATGAAGTTTGTTACGACGCCACCAACGATAACGCCTGTACCACATGGTTAGATAATGGCACCTCCACCAGCAAGGTCCTCAGCGATCTCACCGTTGAAACGACCTACTATTGGCAGGTGCGTGCGGTAAATAGCCTCGGGACCACCTACGCCAACGCCTCAACCACCAATTTCTGGTCGGTGAAGCCCGGCGTACCCAACGAGTTTAGCAAAGCATCCCCCTCCGATGCAGCAACCGGGCAATCCGGCAGCGTTGTGCTTAGCTGGGCAGCAAGCTCCGGCTCTACCGGCTACGAGGTGTGTTATGATGCCAGCGACGACGGTGAGTGCGATACCTGGCACGATACCGGAACAACCACCAGCTACACCGCCACCGGCCTCACCGTTGATACCACCTACTACTGGCAGGTACGAGCCAACAACAGCGTGGGCAGCAGGTATGGTAATAGCGGTCAGAGCGCTTATTGGTCCTTTAGCACCAGTGTACCAGCCGGCTTCGCCAAAAGCTCCATCGCCACTGGCTCTACCGGACAATCCAGCACGCCTACCCTCACCTGGGCTGCCAGCGCCGGCGCTACCAGTTACGATGTGTGCGTCGCCACCAATGTGGATAGCGGCTGCTCGCCTTGGGTAACCAACGGATCCGCCACCAGCAAGACTCTCAGCGGTCTGGTTGCCGGCACCACCTATTACTGGCAGGTAAAAGCCAAAAACAGCTTCGGGAATGTTTTCGGCAACGGCTCAGAAACCTCTTATTGGACCTTTACCACCGGCACACCTTCCGCCTTCAACAAACTTACCCCCCTAAACCTTGCTTTAGGCCAGCCGGCTGCCGCGATCCTCACCTGGCAAGCCGTTTCGGGCGCTACCAAGTACGAGGTTTGTTTTAATAAAACCTCCTCCGCCTGTACCGCAACCAGCACCAACTGGGTCACCACCGGAACCGCAACCACAAAGACCCTAAGCGGTCTTTCCAAGGGCATCAAGTACTATTGGCAAGTAAGGGCTACTAACGGATTTGGCACCACCTACGCCAACGGCGCGGTAACGAACAATTGGGCATTCACCACCGGACTACCTACCGCCTTCACCAAAAGCGCGCCTACCACTGGCGCTCTCAACCAGCCAGTAAAGCCCACCATTAGCTGGTCTACCAGCTCTGGTGTTACAAACTACCAATATTGTTTTGATACCACCAACGACGGCAAATGCACCACTTGGGTAAACAATGGAACCAACACCAGCGTCGCGATCGGCGATCTTTTAGCGAACACTTTATATTACTGGCATGTTAGGTCCGTGAATAATTACGGCACTATCTACTCAAATGCCTCTACTACTAATTTTTCTAACTTCAAAACCGGCATCCTACCCACCGCCTTCAACAAAAGCGCTGTGGCAAACGGCTCCGGCGGGCATTCAACAAATCTCACCCTCTCGTGGGCAGCGGCGACCGGTTTTGATCATTACGAGTATTGTTACGATACCACCAATGATAATACCTGCGCCGTTTGGCAGGATAACGGCACCGCTACCAGTGTTGCGCTCACCAACCTCAGCGCAGACGTCACCTACTATTGGCAGGTGCGCGCCGTAAACAGCATTGGCAATACCTACGGCAACGGATCAGCAACCTCCTTCTGGTCCTTTACCATTGGGTCGTTACCGGCTACCTTTAGCAAGAGCGCCCCAACCAACGCCGCGAGCAACCAATCCTTCCAGCCAACCCTTAGCTGGGCTGCCAGCTCAGGCGCTACCAAATACTGGGTGTGCTACGATACCAGCAACGATAACACCTGCGCTAGCTGGATCGATAATGGCAGCGCCACCAGCCTGGCCCTTAGCGGCTTGTCTGAAAACACCACCTACTATTGGCAGGTAAAAGCCACCAACAGCGTAGGAACGCGCTACTCCAATGGCTCGCTGCCGGCGTTTTGGTCCTTTACCACCGGCTCATTGCCGGCCGCCTTTGGCAAAACGACCCTCACCAACGGCACTACCGGCCTGCCCAACAGCGTTACCCTTACCTGGGCCGCCAGCACCTTCGCCACCAGCTACGAAGTTTGTTACGATACCAGCGATGATGATACCTGCACCGGTTGGGCCTCCACCGGCACCGATACCAGCATCGATCTTACCGACCTGGCGTCTGATACCACCTACTATTGGCAGGTAAAGGCCATCAACACCCACGGCGCAACATTCGCCGATGGCTCTGCCAACGCTGATTGGTCCTTTGCCACCGATACCTTGCCCACCTCCTTTAGCAAAACCACACCCGCCGAAAGTGCCACCGGGCAGCCCGGAAGCCTATCCCTCACCTGGGCCACCAGCGGCAGTGCTTCGAACTATGAGTTATGCTATGGCACTACCGATAGTTGCGCCTCTTGGATAGATGTTGGCACCGATACCAGCTACGATCTAACCGACTTGCCCATCGCAACCACCTATTATTGGCAGGTTCGGGCTGGCAACACCTTCGGCTATACCTACGCAAATGGCTCAGCACCCGCTTCATGGTCCTTTACCACCGGCGCTCCGGCCGCATTCGGAAAAAGCAACCCGGTTGATGAATCTACCGGCCAATCCGACGATCCTATCCTCACCTGGTTGGATAGCTCAGGCGCCACCAATTATCAATATTGTATCGACCCCTACAATGATAATAACTGTACTTGGATCGATAATGGTACCGATACCAGCATCCCAATGGAGGCATTGGAAAAAGATACAACCTATTATTGGCACGTAAAAGCCAGCAACAATTTTGGCACCACCTACGCGGATGGCAGCGATATCGCCTTCTGGTCCTTCAACACTGGTGTACCATCCCAATTCAACAAGCTCACCATCCTCGATGGCGCAACCGGTTTGCCCGCCAACCCCACCCTCACTTGGGAACAGAGTTATGTAGCGAAGTACTTTGAAGTGTGCTACGATACCACAGACGACCATGCATGTACCACTTGGCACAATGCCGGCAAAGCCACCAGCCTTGCCCTAAGCGACCTCTCAGCCGATACCACCTACTATTGGCAAGTACGCGCCGTGAACAACTACGGCACCACCTATAGCAACCTATCAGAAACCTCCTACTGGTCCTTCACCACCGGCTCCTTCCCGTCCACCTTCTACAAGATCGCCCTCGCGGATGGTGTTACAGGAGTACCGTTTGATGTGAACCTCTCTTGGGGGTTGAGCACCTATGCCATCAAGTATCAGTATTGCTACGATAAAACCGATGACGACGCTTGCTCCACGTGGGTCGATAACGGCACCAACACCAGCGTATCGCTGACCAATTTAGATGCCCTCACCACCTACTATTGGCACGCCCGCGCCGTCAACAGCTTTGGCAACACCTATGGCGATGGCACCTCTACCGCTTTCTGGTCCTTTAGAACCGGTTCACTGCCGCTCTCGTTTGCCAAAACAGCGCCAACCAACGCTATCGTAAGCCGGCCAAGCAGCGTAACTCTCACTTGGAATGCCAGCTCTGGCGCTACTTCTTACGAATACTGCTATGATGACACCAACGACACCACCTGCTCGCCTTGGGTGGATAATGGCACCGGTACCAGCAAGGCTCTCACCGGGCTCACCATCAACAAAACCTATTATTGGCAAGTGAAAGCCATCAACAACGTTGGCACTACCTACGGTAACGATGCCCCCACCACCTTCTGGTCCTTTACTACCGGTGTACCAACCGCCTTCAACAAAACCGCTGTGGCAAACGGGGCAACTGGGCAATCTGATAGCGTTACCCTTACTTGGGCAGAAAGCACCGGCGCTAGCTCCTACGAATACTGCTATGATACTTCTAACGATAACGCTTGCGCCGAACCTTGGATCGATAACGGCAGCGACACCAGCGCGGTCATTAGCGGCCTCACCAACACCACCACCTATTATTGGCAGGCCCGAGCTGTGAACAGCTATGGACCCACCTTTGGCAACGGCAGCGAAACTACTTTCTGGTCCTTCACCACCGGCGTCCCTGGCGCCTTCGGCAAAGGTCTGCCCGCCCTTGGCTCTACCGGCCAACCCCAAAGCCCTCTTCTTAGTTGGGCAGCCAGCTCTGGCGCCACAAAATATGAAGTGTGCTATTACGACATCAATATTGAAGATTGCGCTGCGGCAAGCCCCAACTGGGTAGATAATGGAACAGCGATCAGTATGGGCCTCAGCGATCTATCGGCCGAAACCGTGTACTACTGGCAAGTGCGGGCGGTCAACAGTTTTGGCACCACCTACGGCGAAGACCTGCAGAATGCCTTCTGGTCCTTCAACACAGGTGTTCCAAGCCCGTATGCCTCAGTACAGCAAAAATTATCGGCCGGGTTGTACCATACCTGCGCGGTCGTGAGCGGCGGCGTTGTAAAATGTTGGGGCAATAACGGTTCAATGCAGTTGGGCGGTAACCCAGATACATATGGTATGCTAAGCTTTACACCAATTACCGTCGATGGGATCAGCAATGCCGTGTCTGTATCCGCGGGCGGCTGGCATTCGTGCGCTCTCATCAGCGATGGCACGGTTAAGTGCTGGGGCCGAAAAACTTCAGGCGCAACTTACTATACACCATGGACGGTTTCAACCATCACCACCGCGGTATCCATTACCTCAGGGCAAGACCATACCTGCGCACTGCTCAATGGCGGCGCTGTAAAATGTTGGGGCGATAATGGCTCAGGCCAGCTGGGCAATGGCACACTAGTAACTAGCGAAACACCTGTTTCGGTTACTGGAATTACCACCGCAAAAACCATTTCAGCCGGCGCCAACCATACTTGCGCCAGCCTTGAAAATGGAACGATCAAATGCTGGGGCAAAAACAGCTCCGGCCAGCTCGGTAATGCCTCGGTCACGGATAGCTCTTCGCCAGTGCTCGTTTCCGGAATCAGCAACGCTGTGTCCGTTTCCACCGCTGAAGTTCATACCTGCGCCTTGCTGGATGATGGTACCGTTAGTTGTTGGGGCAGCAATGCCGTTGGCGAAATGGGCGATGGCACCACA
>CAZSLN010000028.1:21565-28467 GCA_964607645.1 uncultured Anaerolinea sp. | reverse complement strand
ACCAAGTTGGTCAATTCTGCCACTTCCATTACACGGTTCCTTGTTTCGATTTCGGACCACTTCTTCATTTTCAAACCGAAGGCAATGTTTTTATACACGTTCATATGGGTAAAGAGGGCATAATCCTGAAACATAAATCCAAAATTGCGTTTATACGAGGGTATCTCCCGCAGGTTAGTGCTGTTCCACAAGATCTTGCCGCTGTCCGCTGTTTCTAAACCGGCAATCAATCGCAATAGGGTGCTTTTGCCCGAACCTGAGGAACCCAATAAACAAACAATCTCTCCCCGAGATATCTTAAAGGAGATATCTGAAAGAAGTGTTTTTCCTTCAAAGGTTTTTTTAACATCGATCAATTCAAGCATATATTGTTTATACTATAACTGATTTTGGAAAAGCGTTTTGAAGAAAAATCGATGAAATATTCTCACGGAGGAAGTAATGCCCTTATTTGGCGGAATTGAAGGCGGCGGTACCAAGTTTGTTTGCGCGGTCGGCTCAGGTCCTAACGAAATCATTGAGAAAGTGCGGTTTCCTACTACCACTCCTGATGAAACGACCGGAAAAGCGATTCATTTCTTTAAGAAGTATTTGGATGAACCCCAAAAAATTACCGCGCTTGGCGTTGCCACCTTTGGACCGATTGACCCGGTGAAAAGCTCACCTACTTTCGGTCACATTCTTCCCACGCCCAAGGCAGGTTGGTCTAACTTTAATATTGTGAACGCATTGAAAAAGGAATTAGGGCTACCGATCTACTTCGATACAGACGTGAACGGAGCGGCGTTAGCGGAGGCAAAATGGGGTGGTGGAAAGGGGTGTGACACCGTTCTTTACATTACCATCGGCACGGGTATAGGAGGCGGTCTATATATCAATGGCAGCCTTTCGCACGGATTATTGCATCCGGAGATGGGGCATATCAGGATCCCGCATGATCTATCCAAAGACCCATTTAAGGGCAGCTGCCCGTTTCATACAGATTGCTTTGAAGGGTTGGCGGCTGGTCCATCCATCGAGAAACGCTGGGGGCAAAAAGCTGAGACCTTGCCAAAAGATCATCCAGCATGGGATATCGAAACCGATCATATTGCCAATGCTCTGGCGAATTACATCCTCACGATCTCTCCACAAAAAATCATCGTAGGCGGCGGGGTAGCCCAGCAAGAACATATATTACCAATGGTTCATAGCAAGGTCTTAAAGGTACTCAATGGTTATGTTCAATCAGAACAAATAACAAAAAACATCTCTTCGTATATCATATTGCCCGAGCTGGGCAACATGGCCGGGGTATTAGGAGCGTTGGCTTTGCCAATTTTCGCGAACGGCTGAGTCTTAACAGCGGAGCTTTAACCCAAATTAACGAAAAGGGCCGGTTGGCCGTCGACACAATGGGTTGTCGCTTCGCCTGAGTTTGTGGTTTAATTCGGCTATATGAATCACTTGGATAAATTTTACGAAGAAATTGCCAACGCTCGAAAATACCATGATGAGAAGAACGAGGGGAAATCGAGGGTATGCGCACGGCGGGCGGCTGGTTTTGCAATTAATGCTGCTTATGCTCAAAGAGATATTCGCGTAGTTGACAAGAATGCCATGAACCTAATCAAGCTCCTAAAAACAGAACCAGCATTACCCGCGGCGGTTCGCCAAGCACTCGACGACCTTGTACTTAGAGTTACCCCCGAATACGACCTTCCCGGCAAAATCGACTTAATTTCCAGCGCGATCACCATCGCAGATTTTCTGTTTCCAATGGAAACTCAAACGGAAACCCCTCAATGATCTTGATCACCGGCGGCACCGGGTTTATTGGACAATCATTATTACTCCAGCTCACCTCGAATGGTTATTCCATTCGAACCCTCCTGAAACCTTCGCCAAAATCCCCTACCCTTCCAAAAGGAATCCCGATCGAGGTAGCAGTGGCGAGCCTCACCGATGAAAGAAGCGTCCGAGCTGCCTTAAAAGGGGTAGATACGGTGATCCATCTTGCCAGCGCTGAAAGGCAAGGCGCTCGCGGCGATATTGTACAGACCGATTCATTAGGAACAAAAAACCTTGCCAATCTTGCCTCCGAAATGAAAGTAAAGAAATTTATTTACATTAGTCATCTTGGTGCAGATCGAGCTTCGTACTACCCAATCTTAAAGATGAAAGGCATTGCCGAAGATCACATCCGCAAAAGCGGTGTTCCGTTTACGATCATCCGCTCCTCCATTCTTTACGGTCCCGGCGACCACTTCACAACCTCTATCGCGAAGTTATTAGCCATTTTTCCCGTTTTCTTTTTGCCAAAAAACGGAGAAAACCTGCTCCAACCATTGCATATCGATGATTTGATCATGGCGATGATGTGGACCATTCATTCAGATGATCTGATCGATAAAACCATCGACATTGGCGGGGCGGAATTCTTTCCCTATAAACAGATCGCGGAAACAATCGAAGAGACCATTGGTATTGATCGCAGAATGATACCGCTTAGTCTTTCGATATTTCGGACCTTATACGTTTTTTTGGACAGTATCTTTCCTACCCTCTTCCTTTCCTCCTACTGGGTGGATTATCTTTCCTATAATCGCACCTGCCCTGTCGATTCCATCCCTCGAAATTTTGGTTTCTTGCCGGCGCGGTTCAGTTACAACATAGACCATTTACGAAACATCAACTGGAAAAAAGAATCTCGCCGATCTCTCTTTAAAAATAACTAGGTGCCCATGAAATCCTTATCCATAGCCGCCCCTGAACTGATCCTTGATGCCAAATGCACCCTCGGGGAAGGCCCTGTGTGGAATTCGGAAACAAGAGAATTGATGTGGGTTGATATTTTAGAGAACACCCTTTACCGATGGGATACTACATCTCCACAGCCAATCCCCACAATATTTCCGGAAAATATTGGCTGCTTTGGCCTAACCACAAAAAATAATATCATCGCTGGTGTAAGGGATGGGATTGGCCTATTCACCCCTTCAAATGGCAATTTTTCCTATATTTCCAAGCCCGACGCTCAATTCCCCGATAATCGATTCAATGATGGAAAATGTACCCCTGATGGCCGATTCATCGCTGGAACAATGGATATGAATGAAAACGCGCCAAATGGGTCAGTTTATTTGGTCGATCTGGACCAAACAACCAAAAAAATGATCAGCAACGTCACCATTTCAAATGGCATCGCGTGGAACCCGGACGCGACCAAAATGTATTGGATCGATACCCCAACGCGTACGGTGAAAGTTTTTGACTACAACAGCATGAATGGATCGCTCTCGAATCCAGCTGACTTTATCAAGGTACCCGCTTCCCTAGGTTTCCCTGATGGCATGACCGCGGATAAAGATGGTCGTTTGTACATTTGCCATTGGGGCGGACATTGCCTATCTATTTGGGATGGAGCGGAAGGGGGGTTGTTAGAAACCATCGATATTTCCGCGCTAAATCCAACATCCTGCACCTTTGGCGGACCTGATCTCAACGATCTTTATGTTACCTCTGCCCGAGTTGGCATGAGCCCCGCGGAATTACAAAAATACCCCCTTTCAGGGGGGATATTCAAGATTAGTACAAATGCCGAGGGCTACAAAAACTTCAAATTTATTGAGTGTTGATCAAGACTTACTCATCCACCTCGTCAAATTGATCGGTAGATCTCTCGTTTCCGTTCGGTACTAAACCTCGCAGGCGATCTTCCTCGATCTTGCGAATGCCATTTCGGATCTGGGTCAGCAAACGGGTCACTTCTTCTTCCATTGACTGCAGCGAATCGATCACATAATTATCTGCGTCGCGGCGGGTGGCCGACGCATCATCACGAGCCTGGGTAACAATCTGAGAGGAACGGTTCTGAGCGCTTTTAACGATTGCTTCGCGTTCAACGATCTGCTCAGCTTTTTCCTTTGCGAGCGTAATAATTCGATTGGCTTCTTCCTGAGCCTGAGCGATGATTCGATCCTTTTGTGTCACGATCTGCTGGGCTTTTTTAATTTCTTCAGGAACCGTTACTCGCATCTGATCGATGATATCGAGTAATTTATCTTCGTCAATGACTATATTCCGAGTAAATGGTAATGCACGGCTATCGTTAAAGAGATCTTCAATTTTGTCTACAAGGTGCAATATATCCATGGAACCTCCGTTCGCAGTAGAACGAAATAATTACTAACATTATAACTATTATATCAATTAATAAAAAATACCCTAACCGCTTTAAATCAATCGCGAAGTGAATTGATTGGCCCTTGCATATCTATCATTCCCGCAATTTTTATCCGCAACGCTTCATTTACGTGGGGTGGAACCATACTTGAAACATCCCCATCCAGCATCGCAATCTCTCGAACAGTGGTTGAAGAAATAAAGGTATGCTCTTCGTTAGTGATCAGGGCGACCGTTTCTACTTCTGTTTCAAGGCGATGGTTCGCCAATGCCATTCTGAACTCAAATTCAAAATCAGAGAAAACGCGCAAACCACGAATGATCACGTTGACATCATGTTTGCGAGCGATCTTCACGGTCAAACCGCTATAGCCCATGATCTTGATGTTTGGGCGATTTTCAAACGAACTTCGAACCAAAGACAATCGTTCTTCTGGAGAAAACAGCAAGTTTTTAACAGGTTTATCGTAAACCGCTATCAACACTTCGTCAAAGATCTTGGATGCTCGGTTAACAATGTCCATATGTCCATAATGGATCGGATCAAACGTACCGGGAAACATAGCTCGAACCATTTATCACTCCTCGATCAACAAAAAATTAGCTTATATCGCTTCTTACGCCCCAGAAACGATCTAATGCTTCTGAAAGCATTTTGTTTTCAGGCAGGACCAGTTCGGCGTCTGTTTCAAAGATGTTCTTAGCAAAAGCGGAAGCTTTTTCGATCAAAGCAATATCCGTTAGTGATGCCATTTTTAGGGAACCCGCAAAACCAGATTGCCTTGTTCCAAGAAATTCCCCAGGCCCACGCAATTTCAGATCCATCTCAGCCAGCTTGAAACCATCCGATGTCTCCGTCATCACTTGCAGTCTTTCGTTCTCAGCCGCATCCTCATGATCAGGGATCAACAAACAGAAAGATTCTCCTCCGCCGCGGCCAACTCTGCCGCGTAACTGATGGAGTTGAGCAAGACCAAACCGATTAGCGCCTTCTATAAGGATAACTGTAGCATTGGGAACATCCACACCTACCTCGATCACTGTGGTTGAAACCAAAATCTGATAGATGCCATCTCTAAAATCCGTCATGATGCGATCTTTTTCTTCGGGTTTCATCTTGCCGTGTAACAATCCTACTTTCAAGTCGGAAAAAATATCATTGGATAATCGTTCATGATCATCCACGGCAGCTTTTACGGTTTCCAACTTTTCACTTTCTTCAATTAGTGGATACACAATAAAAGCTTGTTTGCCAGCCATTATTTGGCTGCGAACAAGGGAATAAGCCCTTTCACGCTCTTGTGGGCGTATTACATGGGTTGATATGGGCTGTCGACCTACGGGCATCTCATCCATTACTGAAAGATCAAGATCGCCATAAAGCGTAAGCGCTAACGACCGTGGAATTGGGGTAGCTGTCATGACTAATAAGTGTGGATTGTTGCCTTTGGCGCGCAAGGCGGATCGTTGACCAACACCAAAACGATGCTGCTCATCAATGACGGTCAGTTGTAGATCTTTGAAGGTTACCGGATCTTCAATTAAGGCGTGAGTTCCGATTAGGATCTTAACGTCTCCATTTTCCAATCCGGTCTTAATGGTTTCACGCTCAGCGGTATTGGTATCGCCCGTTAGTAGCATAATCTCGCCTTCCATCAATAAACCCGCGCCAATCATGGTTTGAGATAAGCTCTTAAAATGTTGTTCAGCGAGGATAGAAGTAGGTGCCATAATAGCCGCCTGAGCTCCATTACGAATGATGAACATAGCCGCCATAGCCGCTACAATGGTCTTCCCTGAGCCTACATCGCCTTGTATCAAGCGATTCATCGGTTTACCAGAGCGTAGATCCCCTTGAATATCCTCAATAGTACGTCTTTGGGCATTGGTTAGCTGGTAAGGTAAACCATCAATGACCGAGTTTAGCCATTCCTGATCGGTCTCAAAGACACGACCATCCACTGAGTTCCAATCTTTCTTCTGGCGTAAAACGCCCATCTGCAAATAGAAGATCTCATCAAATGCCAAACGATCGCGTGATTGTGTTAGCCGATCCTGATCATCCGGAAAATGAACTTGATATAGAGCTTCGCCTAAACCCATAAGTTTGGCATCGCGAATCAGGGTAACAGGTAGGGGATCCGAAACCCGGGGGGTCCAAAACCGGATCACCGTATCCATCAATTCGCGCAAACTTTTTTGGGTCACATTTTCGGTAAGCGGGTAAATCGGCACGATTCTATTGGTGTGTAGGTTTTCAATTTCAACCGGCTCCCAATAGGGATTATTCATCACCAAGCGGCCGAGGTATTGTTCAATTTTGCCAGCGACAGCGATATTCACGCCTTTACTAAAACGATTCGATAACCATGGCTGGTTAAACCAAGTAACTCTCAGTGAATCCATTCCATCACTTAAGATTACTTCAACCATACTTCGATTGGTGTTGCCAAGGGTTCGGTTGGAAACGGATTGAACTTGTCCAATGACTGTAACAACGTCGCCATAGAAGAGCGCTTTGATCGGTTTTAGCTTGCTGTAATCATCATAACGGCGGGGGAAAAAATATAGCATATCACCAAGGGTGTAGAGGCCTAATTTTTCAAGCTTGGAGGAGTTTTTAGGCCCAACACCATGCAAAACAGTTAGGCTGGCGTTGAGTGCTGCCGGTGTTTGGGATGTTTGCGCACCGGGGAAGGAAGAGGAACGTGGGGCAACTTTGCGTTCCTGTTGTTCCC
>CAZSLN010000028.1:10595-21555 GCA_964607645.1 uncultured Anaerolinea sp. | reverse complement strand
CCGTTGTTGTTGCGGGCGATATGATTCTCGCTGAGGGGCTTCTGATCTTTGAGGCTGCGCCATGGCAGAACTTTTTTCAGGCGCGATATTAGCTTTCGCAGGAACTGGTTTCCGCTCTGGTTCATTTTCCGTAAAAATTGGTTCCGGAATTTCACCAGCCCCCGCTTGTCCTTGGATCCGTTTCCAAAGCCCTTTTAACGTTTCAGCTCGAGATGTGGGGGTGAGCCGATGGTAATCTCGCAAACGCGCTGAAACCAAAGAAATAATATCTTCGGAGACCGTTTCATTGCGTGCTTCCGCTTCCCAAAATTCCAATATCTTGGCAAGGCCGCCAATAACGGCTTTGTTCTGGTAGCCATTTTCGTTTTCAAGGCGGAAAAATTTTCGTAGTTTTTCGATGGATGATTGCATAATATTATTTTACCTTATGAATTTTTTGGCATCCCCAAAAATCATATCTATTAATAGGATAACTAACCGAATGACAACAAAAAAGGCCGGCAGATTTTCAATATCGAACCAAGAAAATCTACCAGCCTCTTCTATTTACCCCAAAGAATTATTTTTAACTTTATTCTATTGAGAAGATGAACTGGTAATGCGGCTGACCGCCTTCTTGCAATTCAACCTCGTGATTTGGATATTTTTTCCGGATCAGATCAGCGATTCTGTTTGCTTCAGCATGCTTCAACTCAGCGCCATAGAAGATGGTTATTAACTCGTATTCTTGCGCTTTCACCTTATCTAAGAACTGTAGGCAGGCGTGTTCCAAATTATCAGAGGAAAGGGATAGTTTTCCGTTCTCCAAAGCAATAACTTGCCCTTCCTTCACAGAAACGCCATCGATCTCCACCGAGCGGCTGGCGATAGTAATTTCACCCGTGATGACATGATTGAGGGATTTGATCATTTTCTCAGCGATCACATCCAAATCAGCATCCGGATTTAACTGAAGCATCGCCGATAAACCTTGAGGGATGGTTTTTGAGGGAATCACCCGCACCTGCTTTACAGTGACATCTTTTGCCTGATTAGCGGCAAGAATAATGTTCTTATTATTTGGAAGAATTACAATTTTGTCGGTTGGAAGATTCTCGAAAGCATCCAAAATATCCCGGGTCGACGGGTTCATCGTTTGCCCACCGCTGATTACGGCGGCAGCGCCCAAGCTAGCAAAAATGCGAGATATGCCGGGGCCAGGAGATATCGTAATGACGGCAATTTGGCCAGGGGTAACACTGGCAAATTCAAGGGTTGAGTGCTTTGTTTGGCTTTCGATCTCATCCATTTGGGCTAACAAGTTTTCCATTGCCACTTTGGTAATGGTGCCGATTGTTAGGATGTAATCGATCGGTTCATACCGTTTTTCCAAAAGGGTATGGATGTGCATTCGGTACATACCCTCCCCTTCACCAACCTGGATCGAGGTACCAATGTCTTCCAAATGTGAATAGAATTGCTCCAAGCTGAAATCAGATCCAGGTCGGAAATCTACAACCACTTCCCAATCTTGCCCTTCTTCTACATCTTCCAGTGCATTTTCAAGGTTCATCGCCGAGAGGGGTTGCACCGAGAAAAGTGCCGTATCTAAGGATGCGCCATCAAGGTAGCGCACCATTCCTTCGAGGATGAAGAACAAACCCTTTCCGCCTGAATCCACTACTCCAGCCTGCTTTAGGATGGGAAGAAACTCGGGAGTGCTCGCGACAGAGCGATCGGCGGCAACAACGACCCGTCGAAGAACTTCTATCGCGTCATTCGTTTCTTCCGCTGCTATCTCGGCTTCCTTGGCGATATCCTTTGTTACAGTAAGGATCGTTCCCTCAACCGGGCGAACAACACCTTTATAGGCTGTATCACGTGCTTCGGAGAAGGCATTAGCGAGAACTTTGGCAGTGATCACATCATGCCCATGTACAGCGCGAGAAAAACCACGCCAGATCTGGGAGAGGATCACGCCAGAATTACCCCTGGCGCCCATTAAGGCCCCTTGAGCAAAAGCGGCCGCCATTACAGAGGCTTTTTTGTCTCCTGAGGCAGCAGCTTCAGCTATTGCGGAGTTCATTGTAAGCAACATATTGGTTCCAGTATCGCCATCAGGTACTGGAAAAACATTTAATGCATTGACCGTTTGATGGTTCGTTCTTAACCAGGTATGGCCAGCTTCCATTAATTTTTTCAACATCACACCATCAAAGGTCGTTTCAGACGTCACATTAAATCTCCTACTGCAATATTTTTTAAATCTTTTTGTTTTGTGGTAAACATGCAACTCTAATCTGAATTGCTTATTCGTAATCCCTGTACATGAACATTGACTTCGTGAACTTTTAAACCAATATTTTTCTCAACAGAGAAACGAATTGCGTTTTGAATACTTCCCGCAACAGAGGCGATGCGAGTGCCGTATTCAACGATGATAAAAACATCAATGTTCAAACCGCCATCAACGAACTGAACATTCACCCCTCGGCTGGGTTCCTTGGTGATAGAGGAGGTTATCCCTTCAGCGATATTCTTTGGAGCCAAGCCCACCACGCCGTACGATTGTAAGGCTGAATGGTATACAATCGCGGCGATCGCGCTTGGTGAAATATGAATACTACCCAGTGTTGTTTTTTCTTGTCCCATTTTTAGGTCCTTTGTATAATGTTAAACACTTTACTTGTCATTCGATTCGCTTTGTGGTAAAATCTTGCGCCTAAGACAAGGTTCAAAGTAATTATAGCAAGAAAGGAAATATTTCGATGGCTAAATGCGCTCATTGTGGAAAAACCACTACTTTCGGTCACAATCGCTCTTTTTCTCTGCGAGCTACTAATCGCAAGTTTTTACCTAACTTGCAAAAAGTAACCGTGTATGAAAAAGGCGTAAAGTCACAGAAAACATTGTGCACTAAATGCATTCGCACAATGGTGAAGACTTCTTAGTACTGCCGCTGCGAATCAACAATAAAAATCGCGATAATTCGCGATTTTTTTGTTTAATCCTTAGAACATTTCCTTAATTTTTCGAATTGCTGTTTCTATTCCTTCAGGGTGATTAAAGACAGCGTTCCCTGCTACAAAAGCATTCGCCCCAGCTTCCAACACCGAAGGCAATGTCACTTGTGAAATTCCACCATCTACTTCCAACCAGGTATCCAAACCCAAACGCCCAATTTCTTGGCGAATGGTTCTTATCTTTTTTAAGCTGTTCGGGATGAAGGATTGACCACCGAAACCTGGATTCACCGTCATTACCAACACCAGATCGAGCTGGTCGATCACTTCGGTAAGCACAATCGGCGACGTGGCTGGATTAATGGAGACGCCCGCCTTGACATTAAATGACTTGATCTGCTGGATGGTGCGATCGAGATGAACGCAAGCCTCTTGGTGTACAGTCAACCGATCAGCTCCTGCCTTTGCAAATGCCTCAATCATGGAATCAGGATCCTCGACCATCAAATGAACATCCAGAGGTAAGGAGGTCGATCGCTTGCACGCTTCAACAATGAGCGGACCAAAAGTAATGTTTGGTACAAAGTGACCATCCATTACATCCACATGGATCCAATCAGCGCCGGCTTTTTCGCAGGCAAGCAGATCCTGTTTGAGGTTTTCGAAATTTGCAGAAAGAATGGAAGGAGCTATTACTCTGTTCATCTGTATATGATATTAACCCATTTTAATATGATTGCCAACCATAAAGGAATCAAACCTCCAACTGCTACTAACGCAGCTAACGTTAAAGATATCGTGGTAAAGTCGGGAGTCGACGCTTCAGGGTCAATTTGGGTTCTCTTTTTCTTTTTATCGGAGGTATGTCGATTCCCATCGCCTTGTAGTGATGGTGACTTAGCCACAGGAGCGTTGTTGCTTCCCCCATATTCTTGTTCATAAATGGCGGATAACACCTTACCAAATTGGTCTGCAGTTCGGTAACGTGCCGATGGCTCCTTGGATAAGACTTTGAGCAAAACTATGTCGAGTGATTCACTTATTTTGGGGTTGATCTGCGTGGGGTCTTCTGGAACCGCTTCACGGTGTAACCGGGCCAGTGTTTCGGCTGTTTTTGCCACAAATGGCGGCCTACCGGTGAGCATTTCGAAAAATACTACACCCGCGGAATAAACATCGGAAGCTGGGGAAGGGGCTTTACCGGCGGCTTGCTCGGGTGAAAAATAGAGGGGTGAACCCCAAACGACTTCATTTTGTTCTTCTGGGTTAATTCCTGCGATTGCCCTGGCGATGCCAAAATCGGTGACTTTTATGCGGTTATCTGAGGTAATGATGACGTTATGGGGCTTCACGTCGCAGTGGACGACCCCTGCGCGGTGGGCATATCCCAAACCCGCGCAGATCTGGATCATTGTTGTTATCGCTTCTTTTGGATCATAGTACCCAATTTTACGGATGTTTTGCTTAAGGTTCAAGCCGGGAAGGTATTCCATCACAATAAATAATCGTTTTTGGTCAAAACCAAAATCATGCACCGTGACGATATTTGGATGGGAGAGGTTGGCAATCGCCTTCGCCTCCTGCCGAAACCTTACCTGAACAACTGGGTTCGTTGAATATTCTGGTTTCAATATCTTGATCGCGACAAGCCGCTCAAGCATCAAATCTTTTGCCTTAAAGACCTGCGCCATTCCTCCCGAGCCAAGAGGCTCAAGCAGCTCATACCGATTGTTGAGAAGGATCTTTTGTTCCATAGTTATATGGAATTATAAATTAATCGTTACGAAGTGCTTCAACTGGTTGTAAGCTAGCAGCCCTACTTGCGGGATAGATTCCAAAGAACATACCGATCGCCGCTGAAAAGATAGTGGCGAGCAAGATCGAATCAAGCGTGATCGATGGATCAAAAGAGTTGCCCGTTGCTGCCGCAACCCGGCCCACAATGAATGAGATCACCCATCCAAAAAAGATCCCTAACATACCTCCCAACAAACTCAAGAAAGAAGACTCTGCTAGAAATTGGGTCAAAATATCTTTTTTAGTAGCGCCAAGTGCTTTGCGTAAACCAATTTCGCGGGTTCGTTCGGCTACCGACACCAACATAATGTTCATAATACCTATTCCACCTACCAGCAACGAGATGGCGGCAATGCCACCAAGAAAAATGGTTAAGATGCCCGTAATGGAAGATGCTGTTTGTAGCATATCTTGTTGTGTAAAAACCGTGAAATCATCGTCTTCCCCAATGGGAATATGATGGCGTGTTTGTAGTATTTGGGTGATCTCATCTGAAGCGAGGGTGGTCTGCTCAGCCGTGACTGCTTGAACAAAGATCATATCCACTTCATTGTTGTTTCGTTTAATAACACGGTCTTTCGCTGTAGTTAATGGAATGACCACTTGGTTATCAGCATTACCAAAAGACGAACCACCTTTGCTCTCCAGCACGCCAATTACCCTAAAAGGCTGCCCGGAAATGCGAATAGATTCACCGACCAAACCTTCTTTACGATTAAAGATCTGCTGTGCCAGGTCTGGTCCTAACACCACAACCGAGGCATGACCTAAATATTGTTCGGAATTGATAAAACTTCCTTCAGTAACCGTCGCGCTGCGCACAGTTTCGTAGCTAGGGGTAACCCCATATAGCGTTGTGCTTACTGTGATCCCTTGCGCGGTGGCATCTGCCTGGCCTTGCAAAATGGGCGCTACCGCCGCGATTGATGGAGCCGCGAATGGATCGGCAATGGCTTCCGCGTCATCCATCGTGAGTTTTTGAATATTCTTAGATACGTTTTGATTGCGTCCGGGAGGGCCGGCGGTTTGCTTACCCGAGAAAACGAACAAAACATTGGTACCAATGCCATTGATGGAACCGGTGATGGAATTTTGGGCACCTTGACCAACAGCAAGCATAGCAATCACCGCGGCGACACCAATAACGATACCAAGAATGGTTAGACCAGAACGTATTTTGTTCGCGTTTAGGCTTTCAAGAGCCTCTAAAATTATTTGGGATAGGTTCATAGTAGATCCTCATTCACTACACCATCACGGATATGAACCGTTCTTTGGCATTGGGCAGCAACTTTTGGATCGTGAGTAACAATTACGATCGTTGTGCCATTCCGTTTATTCAAATTCATCAACAAATCGATGATTTCCTGGCCCACTTTGGAATCGAGATTGCCGGTTGGTTCATCAGCCATAATAATCGCAGGATCGTTGACCAAGGCGCGGGCAATCGCTACACGCTGTTGCTGGCCACCTGATAATTCGAAGGGACGGTGATCGATACGATCTTCCAAGCCAACCGAGATGAGCGATTGGATGGCTTTTTCTTTTCGGCCTGTTTTCATCCCGGCGTAACGCAAGGGAAGTTCTACATTTTTTGCGGCAGTTGCTCGTGGTAATAAGTTAAAGCTTTGAAAAATGAAACCAACTTTTTTGTTTCTGATTAAAGCTAAATTGTCATCCGATAGGTCGGATACCAATTCCTTATCCAAGAGATATGTTCCAGAAGTGGGTCGGTCCAGGCATCCTAAAATATTCATTAGGGTCGATTTTCCTGAGCCAGAAGGACCCATAATAGCGATCACTTCACCTTGGTTGACAGTCATCGTTAGACCTCGTAAGGCGTTCACTTGAATATCACCCATGAAATAGGTTTTTACAATATTTTCAACAACGATCACAGGTTCTGTCATTTTTATCCTAACCGCCGAACATACCTTGGTCAGTGGATGGTGGGTTGAGGATGATCAGATCCCCTTCTACCAATTCACCGCCAACAACCTCGCTCACAGTATCAGCTGTCGCCCCAAGCCGAATTTCTACCGGTAGGGCAATTCCGTCTTTCAGTACGTACACAACACGCTGCCCGTTCACATTACGTACCGCACGGTTTTGGACGAAAAGAGCGCTTTTTATATCTTTAACAGTAATGGTTACCGCGGCAGTCATACCGGGCTTGATGAATTCATCATTATCGGTCAATTCAACTGTTACATCAAAATTGACCCCGGTACCTGTAGAGCTGCCGTATTGGCTAATTTGTTGTACTTTGCCCAAATATGTTTTTCCTTGAACAGCATCGAAGGAAACAGTTACTTCCTGATCTACCTTAAGACTATTTACGTCCACTTCTGAGATCTGTAGATCTACTAATAACTTCGAAGTGTCATCAACTCGAATAGCAAATACTCCCTGATTGATCAAGTCGCCAGCCATAGCGTCTACTTGGGTTACGACCCCATCGAAGGGGGATATGATCTTGCCCATATTGATAGTCGACTGCGCTGCCGTGATTCGCGCTTTTGCTGCGGCGATATCACTTTCGGGTGGTCCACCCGCGAGGCGATCGTATTCACGTTGAGCATCAGCGAGATCTGATTTCGCGAAGGCGAGATCAGCATAATAGGTTTCTTTATCAAGCTCAGTGGGCTTGCCGGTATACCAATTGTATAAATTGACTAAGTCAGTAAGATTTTGACGAGCGGTCGTAAGGCGCAACAAAGCGGTTGCCTTTGTCGAATCGCCATCAGGTCTGTGTTCATAACGATGATAATTATCAGCCGCGAGCGCAACTTCCTTCCGCGCGAGGTCTGTATTTGCCTGCGTCTGCAGGATCAAATTATCGGAAGCCCTTTGAAAACTAATACTATCTACTTTTTCCTGCGCGTCTTCCAAAGCCTGTTTGGCTTGAGCAAGTTTTTGTTGGGCTTGCGATAAGCTAGCTGATGAATTCATCAAATCATCCAACTCATTTTGGGCTGTGATCAAATCGGCTTCTGCCATGATCACAGCTTGTGACATGGATGTTTGAACTAAACTAGCCAACACAGCATCTGCTTTTACATTATCGCCAATCTTTACGGCAACTTTGTCGATAATGCCATTGGTCTGCCACGATAGCTCCGCGCTTTGAACTGAACGAACGGTACCGGTAGCGCCAACACTGGCGGTAAGGTCACCTCGCTCTAAGGAAACTGTCTCGTATTGGCTATCTTTTGCCGCGTTACTATTACTTTGGATTATAAAAAACGCAGCAACACCGATCACAACAACCGCTGCCAGCCCTATGAGAATAAATTTATTGATTTTCATTGCTACTCCTCAACTACCTATTTTTCTTTGATTACTGTATAAATTCAGGATCGAGACCCTGTACTGAAGGAGGATTTAAGATAACCTTATCACCCTCCGAAATATTTCCACCAACAACTTGGGCAGTATCACCCGATATCGCGCCAACCCTCACGGCGGTTGGAACCGCTTGTCCGTTCACTAATAGAAAGACGATCCTAACACCCTCCACAAACCGTACCGATTCAGTGGGAATCAACAAGGCGCTGTCGATCTTTTCTAGGTGGATGGTCATATCCGCTGACATTCCCGGTTTTAGCTCATCGGCAAGATTAGAAAATTCGATCTTCACTTTGTACGCAATAACCCCATCTACATCTCTGCCAGCCTGATCGATCTGTATCACCGTGCCATCAAACGTTTTTCCGTCGGCTACAACTGAGGTCAATTCCACAGCTTGTCCTACTTGAACATTCAATACATCCACTTCAGAAATGAAGAGGTCTACTTGATAGGAAGTAAGATCATCGACCCTAATGGAAACTGTGCCAGATTTTACCGAATCACCGGGCAAAACTGTTACATTGGTCACTATACCGTATATTGGAGATGTCAACTTCGCACGGCTAAGCACTGATGTTGCGGAATCTATTCGCGCTTGCACTTTCGCAATCTCTTCGACATTGCCGTTTTCTTTGATCTTTCGATAAATACGTTCGTTATCCGCTTCATTTGCTTTGGCAATATTCAGGTCCGATAATGCCATTTCAACCACATCGGGGTCGGCATGGCCATTAAACCAATTGTATCGAGCGATCAAATCCGTTACATTTTGCTTGGCTTGGGTAATTTTTACGATCATTTGCAACTTGCGGGTACTAGAATCGCTCAGTTGTTCATAGTAGTCAATAAAAATTCCCTGAAGATACTTTACCTGCAGTCTTGCATCGGTGATCTCATCATTGATATCTTCCAGTAATTCAGCTCCAGACCGCTTTGAAACCAGGGAATCGTAATAAACTTGGGCGTCTTGTGTTTTGTGCTTGCTGGTTACATAATTGGTCCAAGCCTGAGCGAGCGCAAGACCTGGCTGGCTAATTTTTGACAATTCTTGCTCTGCTAAAATTCGGTCGGATTCAGCGATCAGGACACTCTTTTCAACCGTGAGCATATCTAATTCAGCCAAAACCTGACCTTCTGTAACCACGTCGCCGATCCTCACATTTACCCTGTCTACAACACCATTTGTTTTCCAAACCAATTCGATCGATTGTTTGGAACGAACCGTTCCGCTCGCCTCTATATCTGAGGAGATCTCGCCGCGGGTAACCTTTGCCACATCGTAAGTAGGCGCGTTTATTAACTCGATTGCGGCTATTGCGCCCGCAATGATGATGATTAATCCAATAATTAGTTGGGTTTTATATTTTTGAACTATGTTCATAACCTTATCAAACATTACACCTCCATCTACTGATGTTGGTAATCATATACCACTTGCGTAAGAATTTTATAGAAATACACAATTTTTCCATGATTTCAGGGGTTTAATCGTAGGTTATAATCTTAAAAAATGAAGAAGTATCTAGTTCGACTACTAACACCTAAAGTAATTGTGGCTGCTATTTTTGTAGCAACTTCTTTGTTTATCATCAGTTTCATCTTAATTCTCTTCACCGCTCCCCCTCCATCTGACCTTTCTAGCATCATTGCGGTAGCAACAGTTAAGCCGTATACCACCACAAACAATGCTTATCCGGTAAATACCAATGATCCTTACGTACCCACCCCTACGCCAACCCTTGCCCCTGGGCAGATCAGCATTGGCTCTGTGGTACAAGTAACAAATACTGAAGGCACCGGGTTGAGGTTTCGAGCACAACCCAGTTTGGTTGGTAAAGAAGTTTTTATGGGCTTTGATACAGAAGCCTTCAAAGTAGTGGATGGCCCTAAACAAGTAGATGGCTATACTTGGTACTTTCTTGCCTCCATTAACAATGAAAATAGAACTGGATGGGCAGTAACAAATTACTTAAAAACAATAACAGATCAATAAGAGGATTTATGCTTTCCGAAAAAGCAATTGGTATCAAGGCTAATCGCCCAGCGCTTGAAATGACGATCGAATGGGGAGATGGGCATCAGAGTTCCTACCCATTTTCGTTGCTAAGGGCTGCATGCCCCTGCGCCCAATGCCGTGGCGGCCACGAGAATATGAAGACCGAACCAGACGAAGAGATCTTTCGTTTTGAATATTCAGACAAACCAGAAACTCGCGTCACAACCGTTCAACCAACTGGCGCTTATGGCATAACCATTGTTTGGGAAGATGGACATGATTATGGCATCTTTAACTGGCATTACCTCAGGGCGCTTTGCCCTTGTATGGAGTGTAGGCAAAAAGCCAGAATAAAAATATAAAAAAATGGCTCAACCGTAAATGGTTGAGCCATTTTTTTATTTTATCCTTAGGGTTCTACCGGAAAACCTTGCTTGGACCATTCCGTGATACCGCCGGCCATGCTGGTCACATTCGTAATCCCAGCTTGTTTTAAAATATCACGCCCTTGCTGTGAACGGTTGCCCGATCGACAAACCACTACGATATTTTTGTCCTTCGGTACTTCATTGATACGCTCCGCCAATTGACCTAAAGGAATGAGGGTGGTTCCAGGGATATGAACCGCATCCCACTCTTCTTGCTCCCGAACATCAAGGAAGAAGGTTTCTTGTTTTGTAAAAAGGTCATTCGCTTCAACCACACCGATCTCCGGTGCAGAAGCACTGCTCTGTGGAACGCAACCAGAAATTGCTAACACTGATAAAATTCCAAGTAAGAAAACGTAAATAATTTTTTTGGTCATGGATAATTTCCTATAAATAAAATATGCGAAGTATAACTTTACGCACTGTTACTGTTTCACTTTCAGTAT
>CAZSLN010000028.1:0-10585 GCA_964607645.1 uncultured Anaerolinea sp. | reverse complement strand
CTCAATCCATACTCCACCCGCGTCGTTGACCAGACGAACAAACTTACCACTGTGCAGCCTGCGATAACAAATACACCGCTACCAACCAACACCCCTCAAATTTACACGATCGCCTACAACGATACGATCTATGGCATTGCCAAACGGTTTGACCTTACCCCTGAAACGTTGCTTTTCGCCAATCCCAGCACCGTTCCCAGCGCGCTCACCATTGGCGACACTCTAATCATCCCCGAGCAATCCATTTCAAGCGGCAATTCCGCTCAGTTCACGCCAGTACCACTAACGCTCAGTGCTTCAACCTGTTACCCCCAACCTGATGGGCTCGAGTGTTTTGTCTCAGTTAAAAACGAAAATGAAACATCTCTTGAGAATATCGTTGTACGTTTTACTTTGTTCGATAAAACCGGAGAACAAATGCAATCGAAGAACGGCCTGCTTCTGCTCAATGTTCTTCCCCCAGGAAAAACATACCCTGCCCATGTTTTCTTTTCAGGTATCACGAAGTTCGGTGATCACAGCGCTGAGTTGGTCGCTTCCAACAAATTATCACTTACTCAAGAGCCTACGGTTGGCGCTCGTATTGTGGATCAGCAAATTAATTCGAGTTGGAATGGGCTATCTAGTAGTGTGAGTGGCAAAATCGAAAGCTCATCCCCATCTGCGCAAGAAATTACCCTGTGGGTAGCCGCCGTTGGTTACGACGCCGATGGAAATACGATCGGGTATCGCCGATGGGAAGGTACTGGCTTGCTGGAACAAGGAAAATCAATCCCCTTCCAATTGGATCTGTTTAGTTTTGCCGGAGCAATTTCGCGAATCGAGGTCTTTCTAGAGGAAATAAAGCAACGATAGCGGATGAAAAATCGAAAACTACTGTAGAATTTAAGAAACAGAGATCTTCAGGAGGTGTTCTGATGAAAGATGATCACTTGAAGGATTTATTAAACGAACTGCACGAGGAGTTGGCAAAACGCAACAACCTAGATAACGAAGGAAAACAATTACTCGAAGATCTGAGTAAAGACATCCTTCAATTATTAGAAAAAAAAGAAGACCAGAAGGAGAGCCAGAAGGATTTAACTACACGGCTCGAAGACTCAATTGCTCACTTTGAGGTTACCCATCCCGAGCTTGTGGTGACAATTTCAAAGATCTTGGAAGGCCTGAGTAATGTTGGTATCTAAAGTATCTTGAACCAAAAAAGCTTCCGCCTAACAACGGAAGCTTTTTATATTAATTTTTGGAACGGTGGATGAATAAATTATTAAAGCAGCTTTTTAGTACCCCACGCGAATTGAAGATTTTTATTTTCGCGTCTTTTTCGATGGGTATGGGATACAGTATTTTTGATTCCATCTTCAACAATTACCTAAAGGACAAATACGACACAACTCCTTGGCAACGATCGTTCCTCGAGTTTCCACGAGAGCTGCCGGGGTTTTTGGTAGTATTCGTAACAGCCGCGCTTTGGATCTTGTGCAGCCGAAGGTTAGGCGCGTTATCAATGCTTCTTAGTTTTATCGGCGTTTTATTGATTGGATTCGCGGCCCCAACCTATACCATCATGGTGCTCTTTCTCTTTGTATATAGTATGGGACAACACTTATTCATGCCCATTGCCCAAACCATCGGCATGGAACTTGCTGAAGAAGGCCAAACCGGCCGGCGCTTGGGGCAATTGAACTCCATTCGCAATGTCGCCACGATCATCGGAAGTTTTTTAGTGTTTATTACATTCAAATACTTACACTTTGAATACACTCAAGCGTTTGTTATGGTAGCCCTGTTCCTTGGGATTGCTACAATGATGATGTACGCAATGAAACCTGAAGAAAACCTAGAAAGAAGATCGTTCCTAAAACTTAAAAAAGAATATAAGCTTTACTATTTACTAAATATCCTTTCTGGGTCACGCAAGCAGCTTTTTATTACATTTGGTCCATGGGTGATTGTCACCATCTTCAAACAACCCACCCAAACCTTGGCAACCTTGCTTACCATCGGCGGCATCATCGGTGTTTTCTTTCAACCCATTCTTGGAAAGCTCATCGATAGAAAAGGGGAACGGTTTGTTTTGGCTACGGAATCCGTTTTGTTGGTCTTTGTGAGCCTTGGATATGGATTCTCAAAATTTATTCTCCCTGAATACTCGGCGTTCATCGCCATCTGTGTTTTTTACTTGCTAGACCAAATGTTGTTCTCGGTCGGAATGGCTCGCTCGATGTATATGCGTAAGATTGCCCTCTTTCCGGGAGATGTACAGCCAACATTAGCAGCCGGCGTAACGATAGATCACATCTTTTCGATCCTCATCGCGTTGCTGGGTGGTTTCATTTGGAATCAATTTGGTTTTCAATACGTATTCTTGATGGGGGTTGTGATCGCAACGATCAATTTCTTTGTTGCTTTACAAGTAAAAATACAAGAAAAAAGCTATTCTTAAAATAAAAAATCGCCAGCGACAGATTTCACTGTCGCTGGCGATTTTTTCGTCGATTATTCTTCGGTGATCACAATGGTTTTGATGGCGTCTCCCAAGAAGTCGGGGTTCGTATTTGGGTCGCGACGGGTAATTCCATTTACTACATCCATGCCTTCAACTACTTGGCCAAAAATCGTATAGCCGCCGTTTAATTGTGGAGTTTCAAGGAAGGTAATGAAGAACTGACTACCATTGGTATCTCTGCCAGCATTTGCCATAGCCACAACGCCAGGTTTATCAAAAGTGAGGTCACTATCCTCATTTACAAATTCATAACCGGGGCCACTCATACCCGTGCCAGTTGGGTCACCGCCTTGCGCCATAAAATCTTCCAGCACACGGTGAAAGGTGACTCCATCAAAAAAACCATCGCGGGCAAGAAAAACAAAGCTATTGACTGTGATCGGCGCTTTATCGGGGAAGAGTTGAACCTTGAATTCACCACCTTTTGCCATTTGGAAAGTAGCAAAGTATTTTTTATTGAGATCAATGGTCATTGCAGGGGCAGCGTCATATTGCTTTAATGTAGTGTTACCCTGAGCCGGTTCCTTCACAATTTCAGCCGCTGGAGCGGATTCCTGCGCAATTTCGGTAGGATTAGGATTGTTTTGGACATATTTAAATAACGCAAAAGCGACGATAAACATTCCGATAAGTACGAGTGCGATGATCACCTGAATGGAATAAGACACTGCTTGTGGTTTTTTGGAATTTTTATTGCTCATAATTCTCCTCTTTTTTTTGTTAATTTGCTCGCGTGGGGGTCCGTGTTGGCGCCAGCGTATTTACGATGGTAGGTTGAACAACTTTCTGCGTCCAAGTTGGGGCAAATGTTGGTTTGATGGTTGGGGTGAACGTTGGTGCTTTGGTATTCGTTACTGAGGGTGTAAATGTAGGTGCTTTAGTATTGGCTATAGTAGGCGTAAAAGTGGGTGTTGGTGTAAAGGTAGGGGCCTTTGTACTCGCTGCCGTCGGCGACATTTCCGGTGATGTAGCATCCATGCCGGGTTCGATCGTTAGTGTGGCTGGCATCGCTGTATAAGCAGCCGTGACTGTTGGATGAAGTGTGGGAACAGTGGTTGCGGTAGAAGTAGGATCACTTTTACCTACCATCAATGACAAACCCGTTGGCGATTTACTCCATAAAAGAAAACTTGTGAACCCGAACACTGACGCAATTCCTATCCACTTCCAACCTGAAATCAATTGTTTTTGCTTCAAACGATAATATGGGCTTTTACTACCTACCCGCAAGATACTAATACCGAACAAAAATACAACAATAGCCGCAATCGTTGATGCGTAAAAAAGTAAAGGGAGGAGGAACGGTAAAATGGACATTTTTATTTTGGATAGAGTCAATTAACGCTGAAAATTATAGTCTATCTTTTTTTCAATCATCTTTGAAACAAGGCGAAAGGTGATGTTTTATACAAACCAGCTTTAGATCTATAAAGGTTGACAAGCGCCTAAAAAAAGTTACAATTCATTTTGCTTCAGCCGAAGTGGCGGAATTGGCAGACGCGCTAGGTTCAGGACTTAGTTCTCGCAAGGGAGTGAGGGTTCAAGTCCCTCCTTCGGCACTAACCCGTTTTATAAACGGGTTTTTTATTTAACGAAACTCAAAGTGGTAAAATAATTTTATGAAAATTGGCCCCTTTTTTATCGAAAAAAACAGGTTGATCCTGATCTTTTTATTGGTCGGCTTTATTTATTTTGTTCTGCAAATTAATAACTTGCAAAACAAGCTCACCCCCCTTCAAAATCAAGCCGCTACTGCCCGTGTTCAAGCCACAGATCTGATCAGCACCCAAAACGCGCTTGTCACTCAGATCGCCTATGCTACGTCGCCTGCCGCTGTGGAAGATTTTGCCCGAGGCGAAGCTCATATGATCAAACCGGGCGATAACCCCGTAGCCATTGTCCCTATTCCTGGGGATCAACCAACCGCGACTGCCGACCCTGCCGAGGTCGTTCTTGAGAAAACTCCTTTGGAAACTTGGTTATTACTGTTATTTGGAAATTAATGAATGTTTGAAAATAGAATTCCCCTTTTCCCTCAAAAAACTACCATCGAGAACGATCAGCTTTTCATCAATCATGTAGATATCAGCGAAGCAGCCAAGCAATATGGCACTCCACTGTATGTTTACGATCAGGCTGAAATGGATTCCGCTCTGAAGTCCTACAAATCAGCCCTCGAAAAGTATTGGGGAATAGATACCTGGGGTATCACCTATGCTGGAAAGGCATACTTGAGCAGCCATATCTGCCAATGGATCACTACTAACGATATCGATATGGATTGTACTGGAGCGGGCGAGATCGGCATTGCCGCCAATGCTGGGGTTTCAGCCACCAATATTAAGGTTCACGGGGTAAATAAAACTGCCGAAGATCTTGCCGCCGCCATTCAATACTCTGGCACGATTGTTGTGGATAACCTGACGGAACTAAAAAGACTAGCCGTTTTATCAAAAACAAATCCGCTACCAGAACTTTGGCTTCGCTTCCAACCCGGATCCTCTGTTCATACACATTCTTTTACACAAACCGGTCATGCCGGCAGCAAGTTTGGCATGGATACCGAACAGATACGCTTTGCCGCAGCATTTTGCAGGGAGAATGATCTACCGCTCACTGGAATTCACTTCCACCAAGGTTCCCAGTTCCGCGACCCGGAACCTATTGGGGATGGTATCACCCGCGCATTAGACCTAGTAAAGGAAATAAGCTTCGAAGGGGAGTGGCATTTATCCCCCGGCGGCGGCTGGGGTATTGCCTATCACGAAACTGAATTACCTGACCCAAGCATTGATCAATACATCCAATTTGTAGCTGCTTTAGTAAAAGAAGGCTGCAACCAGCGAGGGCTTAGGCTTCCAAAACTGCACATCGAACCTGGCAGAAGCCTGGTAGCGCGAGCGGGGGTTTCGGTGTACGAAGTGAACGCGTTAAAAACAGTCGGCGGTAAAACTTGGGCATTGATTGATGGGGGATTAGCCGATAACCCCCGGCACGCCCTGTACGGAGCGCGGTACTCCTGCCTTCGAACCAATTCGCCATTTTCATCGGAAACTCAACAAGTATCGCTTGCCGGACCTTATTGCGAGAGCGGCGATGTGTTGATCGAAGATATTGACCTTCCAAAACTTACCGAAGGTGAGTTTGTTGCCATCCCTGTTAGTGGTGCATACCACCTCAGCATGGCCAGTAATTACAACGGTGCCAGAAGGCCCGCGGTGATACTACTTCATGATGGCAAAACTACCCTTATTCAAAGGCGCGAAACCATCAAAGACCTTATCGATAGAGACCAATCACTATGACAAATAAAATGCCCGTACTCTTCATTGGGCACGGAAATCCAATGAACGCAATTGAAGAAAATCCATTTTCCAACTCATGGATCGAAATGGGGAAGAAACTACCTACTCCAAAAGCAATAATAGCGGTTTCAGCGCACTGGGAAACTCTCGGCACGAAAGTTACCGCCATGGAAAAACCAAAAACGATCCATGATTTTGGCGGTTTCCCTCAAGTCTTGTTTGATTATCAATACCCTGCCCCCGGATCCCCCCAATTGGTACGCTCCATCCGTGAGATCATCAAAAACACTCCGGTTGAAGCTGATACTACTTGGGGATTGGACCACGGTACATGGTCTGTTTTGGCCCGGCTTTTCCCCAACGCGAACGTTCCGGTTGTACAGTTATCCCTTGATCGTCAAAAAACCCCTCTGCAGCATTACCAGCTAGGCCGAGAATTAAGCGAATTACGCGATGAAGACGTATTGATCGTAAGCTCGGGAAATATCGTGCATAACCTACGTTCTGTGGTTTTCAATGACGAAGAAAAATACCCTTGGGCGGTATCTTTTGATGAAAAAGTAAAGAATTGGATCCTCACCGATGACCATGAACCCCTGATCCAGTATGAAAAACATGGGCAAGAGGCGGCCTTAGCGATCAACTCGGCTGAACACTATTTACCGTTGCTCTATACGATGGGATTGAAAAGCGAAGGTGAATCCATCGAGTTCTTCGCCGACAAAGTGACCTACGGGTCACTCTCTATGCGGTCAGTCAAGTTAGGTTAACCATCCAACTATGAACCCAATCAAACAATTCCGCTTTGATAAAGATATTTCCTTCAGGGAAGGCAATCAATCGCCGCTGACTAGTGACCAAAAACGGAGTTTTACCGGCCTAAATTACTTTCCTGAGAATGAAGCCTTACGAATGGAGGTTTTTCTCGACCGATACGCCAAGACCGAAACCGTAGCTTTGACAACATCAACCGGAGCTGTGCGCGAATATTCGCTGGTGGGTGAGATTGATTTTACCTATAAAGAGGCGAGTTGCATCCTTGAAGTGTTTGAAGATGATTATGGCTTTTTTATACCTTTTACCGACCTAACCGCTCCCGATGAAACCTATGGCAGTGGCAGATACCTTGAACCACAAGAAATTCGTTCCGATATTCTTTATATCGATTTTAATCTTGCCTACAACCCATACTGCGCATACAACCATATTTGGTCCTGCCCCTTGCCGCCAAAAAACAACTTTTTATCGGTACGCGTTGATGCCGGGGAGAAAAATTTCATTAACGAGTGATCAATCTCGTAAGCGGATCACACAATCAGAAACAAAAGCACCATCGATTTTTCTTACCATCTTGATGTGATAAACAGCCGGCGTAACAGCCGGTTGTTCGTTGATCACATCCAATTTAAGCTCTTCCCCCCACACCGCGGGGGATGTATATTGGATCTGCAGGAACGCTGGGCTTAGGGATTGAACGGGAACCCCTTGTGAAGAGAGGGCTTTTGCCAAAGCCTCTCGGGCATAGCTAAAATAAACCGCGTTATTTACATGTTGCTGGGCATCCAGATCATGCAATTCCACTGTTTTGGCGCAGGTGAAAAAGGGTTTAGAGGAACTGGAAAAGGATATACCACTCTCTTCAAACTTAATCGGGTTCTCCAGTTTGAAGGAATCGATAAATTCATCAGCCAAAACCGTAGGCCGATTCGTAGCCCGGTCCATGCTTACGATCTTTTGAATACCGTGAGCGATGATTTCGCCGGTATTACTAAATTTAATTTCAAAGCAGCGAGTACCGCGAACTTTTTGCCAAGACAACATCCATATTGTCAGATCAACCACATCATTATGAACGGGGGTTTTATAGATGGTCATCTCGGTTTGACGAATGAGCCAATAAATACCCATCTCCTCATAGGCTACGCTGCCCAAGCCAAGCGAATCCCCCCAATCGTAGGCGGTCTCGATCAGGTATCTCAGGAAATTTTCTGGGGAAAAAGTACCGCTTGAATCCAATTCGGACCAGCGAACACGGAAAGTTCTTGTGTGTATTTTTGCCATAAATTGCCCTTTAGTCAATCGACCTTCTAAACTTATTGATCCTGTTGCCAAGATAGGTAGAAAAATACCCTTCGTATCTCTGCCAAAGATCGGGCAGCTTCCAGTCGTCCCTGGTCACTTTACCGCGGCAGCGCGGCGAAGCGCAGCTGCAATCGAATTCATCAAAGGGGCTGCTATCGGTCATGGCGTAATCAAATGTAACCTCTTCCCCCGGCTGTATATCTGTCATTGCCACTAAAATGATCTGCCCCTGAAGCCCGCAATTAGGATCACAGGAATGGTTGATAAAATCAGCTGGTTCATCCATATTAAGCGGCGCGAGGAAAAAATCATCGCTGACCTGAACTGTATGACCCTGTTCTTCTTCGGTCAATTGGCGCAACTGCTGATAATTGACAATAAATCCGCCCCAGATGGCGACCAATTCATCTTTTCGGATCAGGTGTTTTGCCATTACGGCTTTTCCACCCTTGTTTGGATTCTCCACCACTTCCATCTTTTCTGATAAATAACCAATCCTCATTGCGCTCCTTCAAGGCTAAGTTCGCTTCCGTGTTGTTTCAGCCATAATTTATGTTTTTTATAGTCCGGCATCAAGCTTTCTACCTTATTCCAAAACCTCTTCGAGTGATCCTTAATACTGATATGAGCCAACTCGTGCACAACAACATAGTCAATTACCTCCACCGGAGCCATAATCAACCGCCAAGTAAAACTGATCGTCCCTGTGGTGCTGCAAGACCCCCAGCGGGTGCGGGCTGAGGTAATGCTTACTTTGCCAAATTTATAACCATACTTTACCGCCAGAGAATTTGCGCGTTCGGTTAGGTAGTCCTTCGCGATCTTTTTGTAAAGTTTTTCAAATAGAAGGATGGCTTTTTCAGATCGTGCTGGATGAAGAACAAATTCCCCATTGAGATAAGCCAAAGCGCTTTTCGCTTGAACGGTTACCTTCAATTGTCTTTTTTCACCAAACAGATAAAATAATTCCCCATCGCTGAATTTCGTTTCCGGTTTCGAAGTTCGCTGCTTTGCCTCTGCGATTTTTTGGTCGATCCAGCTTTGCTTGGTAGTGATAAAAGCTGTGATCACACTCATCGGCACTTTATGTGGTGCGCGTATCACAACTTTGCCCCGCGAATCGATCACGATAGCAATGGTTCGGCGATTGGAGCGAATAACCTCATTAATTTCGGATGACATTGATAAAAAGTATATCAAAAATTGACCGCATAATTGAAGTCGTACACCATTTAGGATACAATAAGTTATCAAAAGCATCATCGGGGAGCCCTTTATGGCTGAGAGGAGAGTTATTTCTCGACCCGCATTACCTGATCCGGATCGTACCGGCGGAGGGATTGAAATGAATTTTCCAACCTCTTGCCAATGCATAGAGGTTTTTTTATTAAAGGTATGAAAGCTTACATTTTTGCCAACGGTGATTTCCCTCACCCCAATTTCGTTCAGCAAATGATCCGCGAAGATGACCTGCTAATTGCCGCGGATGCCGGCTATTATCACATTCGCCAGATCGGGTTGGTTCCAACCGTCGTCATCGGTGATCTCGATTCGATTCACGCTGATGACCGAGACATCCTCCTAACCGAAAAGATACCTACTATCAAATATCCGGTAAACAAGGATGAAACTGACTTAGATCTTTGCTTGCGTTACGCTCTTGAAATGGATGTTGAAGAGATCATTATTACCGGAGCGTTTGGCGGTAGGGTAGATCAAATCCTTGGTAATATGATGATTCTGAATGATCCAAAATTGACCAACAAGAAAGTAAAACTGGAGGATGGGATCACGGAAGCATTCTTCATTGGTCCGGGTCGAGAAATTGTTGGCAAACCGGGCGACACGATTTCGCTGATTCCCTGGGGAGTTCCTGTTACAGGCATAACAACGATTGGGCTGCAGTATCCTTTAAAAGGGGAAACCCTTTTTCCTAATCAATCTCGCGGAATAAGCAACCGCATGACCACCAATATTTGTACTATTGGATTTGATCAAGGAACACTTTTTTGTGTTCATATTCGAAACGAACGAGAGGAATAAATGAAAAAAATATTAACTGTTACCTTCATTCTCATCTTCCTATTATCTGCCTGCGCTCAGGCTTTAGGAGTTGAGGAAACAAACCCACAAAAACCACCCGCTGAAGCAACCCAAGCTGAGGTCACTGCCCCCGTCGATGCCCCAGCAGCGCCAGAGAACAACGCCGCTACCGACGTACAACCGACCGAAATCGCTGGACCGCCTACCGAACTGGTAGTTATGACGCATGATTCCTTCGCTGTCTCTGAAGGTGTTATCAAGGAATTTGAAACAGCCCACAACGCAAAAGTGGCTTTCCTCAAATCAGGCGATGCCGGAGCGGCGATCAACAAAGCGATCCTAACCAAGGACGCCCCCATCGCTGATGTCTTTTTTGGTGTGGATAATACCTATTTATCTCGCGCGCTCGATGCCGGAATTTTTGAGACCTATGCCTCGCCTATGGTCGAGTTCGTCCCCGATGACTTCCGCCTCGACCTTAAGAATCGCGCTTTGCCGGTGGATTACGGTGATGTCTGTATTAATTACTCAAAATCCTTCTTCGCCAAAAATGACCTGACTGTTCCCACAAGCCTAGATGATTTGACCAAACCGGAGTATTTTGGATTGTTAGTGGTAGAAAACCCAGCTACTTCCTCCCCAGGGA
>CAZSLN010000027.1:0-28558 GCA_964607645.1 uncultured Anaerolinea sp. | reverse complement strand
ATGCCGGTTTATGTTTTGTAATTGAAATACACTAAGCTCATCACTTTTTCCGCAAGAAAATCGGAGGAGAATAAATGACGAATAGGAATGGTTTTTGGCGGTCGAGGTGAATGTTGTGAGGATGAGTTCTGATGCGTAGTGGTTGAACGCTTTGGGCACCCGCCAGAACTTCAACTTCCTTTACCGCGAGGATAGCAGTGGGTGAACGCTCCGCGCTAAATGGGTCGAAATTCAGTTAATTAGATCGGTTCGTTTTTGGGGCTGGCGGAAATTTGCGTCTTAATAAGTTGTTCTGTGGTCGCTGGTTATTAAAATGAGGTGAATACAAAGGGATGGTTTGAATGGAACCGCCGTCGGGTCTTTTTTTTGCCAATTTATGGATCCTGTTTTTGAAATCCGTAAAAAAAGTTGACTTTTTGCTGGATTCATTGTACAAATGGTATGTTTGCGTTTCGAATGGGAGTTATTGGTGTTTCTATATGTAGAATCATTTGAATTTTATTTTTGAACCTCGGAGGAAGTATGAATTTTAAGAAGAATTTCAACACAATGACTTGGGTGCTTATTCCAGTGGCCATCGCCATAAATGTGGTGGTTGGTCAGATCGTGCTCACCCTCAAATTACCCGTTTTCCTCGATTCCATTGGTACTATTTTGGTTGCCGTTGTGGCTGGCCCTTGGGCTGGCGCGCTAACGGGTGTTTTATCTAACCTGATTTGGGGTTTGGCAATTGACCCGAACGCTTTGCCTTGGTGGCCGGTTGCCATGTTCATCGGCTTTGTTGCCGGTGTATGCGCCCAGTTTGGTCTCTTCCGAAGCGCTTGGAAGGTGGTTGTTACCGGTTTATTGGTGGCTGTTACCGCTGCCGTTGCCAGCACTCCCATCGCCGTCTACCTTTATGGTGGAATCACCGCCAGCGGCATTTCCTTTCTCACCGCATACCTGATGCAGACGGGTGTTGGTGTGGTGCAAGCGGTTCTTAGCGCAAACTTCCTCACCGAACCTGTAGATAAGATCACTACTGCTTTGCTGGCTTATTCCATTCTACAGGGGCTCTCTGGCCGGTATTTGGCCCGCTTCCCCTTCCCCGAAAACGCTCAGCCCGATTCTGGCAGCAAGCAGAACCAGATGATCATCGCCATCGTTATTGTGGTTGCGCTGCTGGTGTTTGCCGCGTTTGGCCTGAACCAGGTTTTGGGCAACTAAAGTACGTACAAAAAATACTAAAAGCCGCGATCTTTTGTAGATCGCGGCTTTTTCCGTTAAAATCAAAGTATGCACGAACGCCTCTCTTTCTATATCAAGCGCGACAGCTTATTGCACCGCGCCAACCCGCTGACCAAACTGGTTATGGTGTTCGCATTTATTCTGCTCAGCTATGCCATAAAGCAACCCTGGTTGCCGTTAACCCTTATCGTTGGGGTGGTCGTGTTGGCGTTTGTTGGCAAGGTGCAGCGTGAGTTCTTTAACGTATCGATGAAGATGGTTTTTCCGGCGGCCGGCTTTTTGTTTGTGATGCAAGCTTTGTTTATACCGGGTGGAAAGACATTGCTAGTGGAACTGTGGTTTTTGCATTTGTACAGCGAGACCTTGCAGCTGGCTTTTGTGAACGCCACCCGCATCTTTATGCTGGTCACCTCCTTTTTACTGTTCATCCTATCCACCCATCCTAGCGAGCTAATGACCGACCTGACCCGCCGTGGTTTGCCCGGGCAGCTGGCCTATGTGGTGGTAAGCACCTTGCAGATCCTCCCGCAGATGCAGGCCAAGGCGGCCGCCATTATCAGCGCGCAACGCAGCCGTGGGTTGGATACTGAAGGCAGCCTTGACAAACGGGTTGGGGCGTTGGGGCCGTTGGTGGGGCCGTTGGTGTTTGGCAGCCTGGTGGAGGTGGAAGAACGCGCCATCGCCATAGAGGCGCGGGCGTTTATGAGTACACTGAAAAAAACATCCTTGAAAGAAGTAGCCGACACTAGGCTCGATAAAGCTTTGCGCATAACCTTGATTGCCATCACGGTGGGGGCGTTCCTATGGCGGTGATCAATGTAAGCAACCTGACGTACACCTATCCGCTCACCGAAACGCCGGTGCTGTGGGATATTTCCTTCTCGGCGGAGGAGGGCGAGTTTGTTTCCGTGATCGGGCCGGATGGCAGTGGAAGATCTACCTTGGCATTTGCGTTAGCTGGCTTTATCCCCCACTTTTATAAGGGGCAGATGAGCGGCAAGGTGGAGATCGATGGGGTAGATACCACCGCCAGTACGCTGGATCAGTTGGTGTTGAAGGTGGGGCTGGCTTTTCAGAACCCGTTCAACCAGATCAGTGGGGCGAAGTACACCGTGTATGAAGAGATCGCTTTTGGTTTGGAAAATTTAGGCGTGCCGCGCGAAGAAATGCCGGCGCGCATTGAAGAAGGGATGGCGCTTACGGGGATCAGCAACCTGGCGGATCGCTCGCCTTACTCGCTCTCGGGCGGGCAGCAGCAGCGGGTGGCGTTGGCATCCATTTTGGTGATGAAACCGCGCGTACTGGTGTTGGATGAACCCACCTCGCAGCTGGACCCGATCGGTTCGCGGGAGGTGTTTGCGGTGGTGAAGCGGATGAGCCAGCAGGGCATGACCGTGGTAATGGTGGAGCAAAAAGTGGAGTGGATTGCCGCGTTTAGCACCAGGGTGATCGCCTTAGAAAACGGCAGAGTCGTGGCGGATGGGACGGCTCAACATGTGCTGACCGATGAGCGCGTGTTGGCAGGCAATCACCCGGTTAGCCGTTATACCTTGGCGGCAAGGGCGGCTCGCGAGCGCGGTTTGTATAACAACAGCGAATTACCGATACAACTGGATCAGGCCGTGAAGGGGTTTGCCCGATGAACATTGAGATCAAGAACCTGCGATTTGCCTACCCCAATGGCTTTGAGGCGATTCATAGCATCACATTAAATATTGCCGCCGGCGAGAAGGTGGCCGTGATTGGCCAGAACGGCAGCGGCAAGACCACTTTGGTACGCCACCTAAACGGGTTGTTCAAGCCAACCGAAGGCGATGTGCTGATCGGCGATTGGAATACCCGCGAGATGCCGGTGAACAAATTGGCGGCGAGGGTGGGGTATGTGTTTCAGAACCCCGATGAGCAATTATTTTGCAGGACCGTGCGAGAAGAAGTGACCTTTGGTCCGCGCAATTTGGGCTTTGATAAAGAGAAAATTGAGCGGCTGGTTGAGGACTCGCTGGCGATCACGCATTTACTGCCGCATCAAGAGAAGAACCCGTATGACCTATCGCCCACCTGGCGAAAAATGGTGGCGATCGCCAGCGTGCTGGCGATGGATACGCCCATCATAATTCTGGATGAACCCACCACTGGTCAAGACCCGGTTGGTGTGAGGCGCATCACCGATGTGGTGGACGCCGTGCATGCCGCTGGTAAGACCGTGATCGTGATCACCCATGATATGGATTTTTGCGCCGAGAATTTTAACAGGGTGGTGGCGATTAGCGATGGTAACGTGCTGGCGGATGGGACGACGGCGGAGGTGATGGCGCAAGCCGAGCTGTTGGCCACCACCGGCGTAGAACCCGCACAACTGACCCGCCTTGGACAGGCCTTGGGGCTGAAGGATACGGTGCTGACGCAGGAGGATCTGCTGCGGGGGGTGGGGGCGAGGTGAGGTTTTTTGCTCCTAACGCTTAGAGACAGCGCGGCCATGTGAAGATCAAGGGCCGCTCACACTAAGATCGCAAAGTGCACAGAGTACGAGCAAGCGAAAAGACCTGGCGTTTCCCGAAAGGCGCATCGGTTGGGCTGAGAACGCGGGGGTGCGAGTGAGGCGAGAGCAAGTGTGGGTTCATGTCGGTCAGACCGAAACTCAAAGAGCGAAGAGGAATAGCAAGCAAAAAGACCAGACATTTTTTGAAAGGAGCGCTGGTTGGGCTGAGCGTGTGGGGAAAGTGAGGGAGTTTGAGAATCTGGGGAACGTTATATGCTTATCATCATTTTTGCAATTGGTAAGTGGGGAGAATAAGCGGGTAAAAGCACACCCTTTAATTCACCTTGCATTCTTTTCGTTCCACGACTTTTTTGAGGGCCGCTAGGTTATGGATGCTGGCTCTTAGGAAGGCGCCGCCTAGGATGGCTTCGAGCAGGCGGGCGAGGGGTTTGGGCAGATTGGGGAAGCCGCCGTTGTTTTCGAGGGTGACCACGGTTTGGCCTTCGGCGTTTTCCTCCCAGCTGAGGATGGTTTGAAGGGTGAAGGAGGTGCCGGTTTCGTTGAGGACCAGGTGGTAGCCGGGGACGTATTCCAGCACTTCGCAAAGGAAGGTTGCTGGTATGCCGAGCATGCGGGCGGTGAAGCCGATCTTTGAGCCTACTATGAGCGGGCGGTTTGTTTTCCATTCTACTTGGCGTATGCCGCCGTACCATTGCGAGTAGGTATCGGGATTGGCGCTAAATTCGGCTACTTCGAAGCGGGGGCAGTTGATGGTAATAGTATTGGTTACATTGAACATTGAATTTCCTGAAAGCAAAGATAGAGGGCTATTATACCCTATGCTTTGTTTCAGTTTTTAGCGGCGCGGTTTAGGTCCGCGGTGAGGGCTTGGGCGGCTTGCGGGTTGTTGTGGTATTGCGCCGGGGTGTTTTGGTACTGTTCAATGAGCCAGTGGCCGTTTTGCTTCACTAGGGTAACCGATTGTACAGCGTTTAGGGCGGGGTCGACCTGATCAGTGCCTATGACGACCATGCCCACATGCACGAGCAGTTGGGCGATCTGGGCGTGGAGGAAGGTGACCTTGGCGGGCAGGGTAACGTAGCGCGGGGTGGGATGATCGGTGAAGATGCCGCTGAGCTGTTGCTCGATGCTTTGGCGGCCTTGCATTAGGCTACCGTCGAACCCAATGAGGGTGCAATTATTGGCGCAACAGGCGGCCATCGCTGCTGCATCGCGGTTGTTCCATTGTTGGATAAAGGTTAGGTAGAGGGTAAGTACTTCGTTTTCTTTGGCGGTTTTCGCGTCCATCATAAAATCACTCCTATCAATTCTTGATTCGGAGTGATTTTATCAGAATAATGAAAAATTACCAATAGTTTAAATGGAATCTATTTAGAGGCATGCAGCGCATTGGTGATCTCCACCATAAACTCGTCAGCGATCTTGCGCTGGCCGAGGCTGAAGTTGAGTTGGCTTTTTAGGAAGGCGCTGAACCAGGGAAGGTCCTAGAGCAGGATGGGTGGGTCGCAGGTATGTCCGTTGGTACCGGCGATGGAGGGGGGGCTGCGGCTGCCTGAAAGGTGTAGCTGAGGTAGTATTTGCGGGGTTTACCGATTCCACCGATGAGCCAAACGGTGTTGCCGATGAAATCTTTAGAGATCTTGATGGTGGAGGGGGTCAATTCTTTTTAATCTTGGGCATTCGGTGTAGAAAATCCGAATGCCCAAGTGAGTTTAATATGTGGAAAAACTTATGGTTGTGACAACATCTATTAGGATGGCTCCTTCTACTCGCCCTTTACCGCTGAGACTTGCACCGAGTAAACCGATACACCATCGCTGGAGGTGCCGTGGCTGGTGCTGCGGAGGGCGGTGACGTTGCTGAATCCGGCTTGGCGGATGAGGTCCAGGTACTCTTGTTCGGGCAAGGCGCCGCTGATGCACTCGCTCCAGCCGAGGGTGTTGGTGCGGCTGGCGGGCAGCAGGTTGCCGCCAAAAACGACGTCGTTCACTTCGAGTCGGCCATTAGCGCGCAGCACGCGGAAGGCTTCGCTGAACACTTTGGCTTTGTCTTCGGTAAGGTTGATGACGCAGTTGGAGATGATGACATCGACGCTGGCATCGCTGACCGGTAGTTTATCGGCAACGCCGTGGCGGAAGGTGATGTTGGTGAAGCCGGCTTTTTTTGCGGATTCGCGGGCACGCTGCAGCATGGCGGGGGTCATATCTACGCCGATGACGCGGCCGGTGGGGCCAACACGTTTGGCGGCGATGAAGGAATCGAGACCGCCGCCGCTGCCGATATCGAGCACTGTTTCGCCGGGGTTAAGTTTTGCCATGGCAAGCGGGTTGCCGCAACCGAGGCTGAACTCGGCGGCTTCACTCGGCACACCAGCAGTGTCTTGGTCGGCATAGCCGCCGTTCCAGGTGATGTTGGCGATGTCATCCAGCGAAACGATGCCGGGGCTGCAGCAGGAGCTGCCTTCGGCGCAGCAGGCGGAATCGCCGAGGGCGCGGGCGGCGTAGTTTTGTTGAACCGCGTCTTGGGCGGTGATCTTTTTGGTGCCGGTGGCGATGAAGATGCCGATGGAGGCGGTTGGGGCGTGGCAATCTTGGCCGGTACAATCTACCAGTACATTGACCAAGCCGGCTTGCTCGAACCAGTTACGCAGGTCGGCACGGTTAAAGCCGAGCCAGGTATCGGCCATCTCGGCGCGCAGCTCTTCGTGAGTGTGGGCATCGAGGTCGGTGATGGTGAGGCGGCCGCCGGGACGAAGCAGGCGGACCATCTCTGTAATGGAAGCGAGCGGGTTGGGACAGTGGTGCAGCATCATATTGGCGAAGACCACATCAAGGCTGGCGGATTCGAGGGGAAGTGAATCGGCGGTGCCGAGGTGGTAGGTGATGTTGGGGTGGGCAGCCAGGTTTTGGCTGGCGACCTGCAACATTTGGGGTGAGACATCTACCACTTTGAGGGAGCTGACAAAGGGGGCCACCCCTTGGCTGATGAATCCGGCGCCGGCACCGATATCGGCGGCATCCATGCCCGGGTGAAGGTAGGATTTATCGATGGCGACTTGACGCACGGCATCGCTGAAGAAGCCTTGTTGCATCGCCTGCCAATTGGGGGCGATCTGGTCGAAATATTCTTTTGAGGGGTTGGATAGGGTCATGGTTTCTCCGATCTGGTTTCGAGTTGGATCAGTTGGGGTTCTGGTTGGGTTTCGAGGCTATCCAAGGTTTGGAGGAAGGCGGCACGCAGCCAACGCAAGCCTTGCGGGCTGAGGCAGTAGCAGGTGGCGGGGCCTTCGATCTCGCCGAGGATTAGGCCGGCTTGGCGCAGCACTTTGAGGTGCTGGCTGATAGTGCTTTGGGCGAGCGGGATCTGTTGGACGATATCGTTGGTGATGCAGCCGCGGGTGGAGGCCAGATAGGTAAGGATCTGCAGCCTTACCGGGTTGCCGAGGGCCTTTAGCATGCTGGCGAGTTGGGTTGTTTCATCATCCATGATCCTATTATATCGTAAAAATACGATATAGTGAGGGAAAGTTCGGGTTCGCGCAAAGCCGCAAAGGCGCCGAGAGGAAGTGCTATCGGAAAAGGCGGTGTCACACGAAAACACGAACGGCACAAAGAAAGAGGGAAAATCTGGGGTGGGTTGGCGCGTAGGACGCAAAGCTCGGAATGGATTTGCGTTGGTAAAATTCGGCATTGTTCGAAGACACGAAGCTACCAAGGGCATTCAGGGTAGGCGAAGGTCAGGGGATGATCTGGAAGGTGTGATACCAGACACATCCGTAATCCGGGTCATTTTCATTTTCTTGGATGGTAAAGCCAGTTGGAGTAAAGGCCAACGCGTAAACCCAATCGGGGTAGGTTGAGATGTACTTGTTTGGGCCTTCCTTTAAATAGGTTAGTTCGCCAAACCACCATACTCCTTCGGTGGTCACGGTATCATCGCTGAAGGAAACGGTTATTTTTCTCATTTCGTCGAAGGGACCGCGGCAGGATTTGCTGGGGTCGTACCCTTTTGTGTGGTTTACCACGGTAGTGATGTGGTATTGGTGTTTGCCGAGGTTGACGCATTCTTCTGGGGTTAGATCTGGGCAGGTTTTTGGACGACCGATAGGTTTTTTGTTTGATTTGAGGTTGTATTCTTCGAGCACTTTCGTTTGTTTTTCGTAAGTGCTCGTTGATTCCTTCCCGATGGCGGTGGAGGTATCGAGGATGAGTTTGCCGCAATCAGCGGCGGCCATCACGTATTTTTTCTCCACAAAATCCGCGCCACAGCTGACCAAGCCAGAGCCTTGGTCACCGAGATCTACTTTGAGGGGTGGTTCTTGCTCGGTGATCTGAAAGTAGCTGGTGTAGATGAAGATTCCACAACTTACGCCAAAGAGGATGCCTAAGGTGCCGCCGGTGGCGATGGTGGCGGCGCAGCTAAACGCTCCGAGGGCGGTGGAGGCGAATTGGATCCAATCAAAATCGGCATCGCTGGCGGGCAGGACCGGACTGGCGAGGTGTCCGCCATGTGTGGGATAGGCGGCGGAGGGGCTGACGGTGTGGATCTTTTGGCGGTCGAAGGGGATGTTGGTTTGGTTGGTGACGGTGCCATCCGGCGCGACGATGGCGATATCGACGGTGGACTCGGTGAAGTTATAGAACTCTATGCTGTGCCCTTCGGCTATAGCGCGGACGGGTAGACCATTCTCGAAGTACACCACGATAGAGCGGCCATCGGGGGCGACGAAGATGGCACCGGTAACATCCACTACTTGGTCGGCTTCGTTGGTTTTGGTCATCGCGATGATGGTTTCGTGGTTTTGGAATAAGGCTACCAACGCGAAATTGGGGTCTTCGGCGCGCAGCACCACCACGGGTTCATGGGCGTTGGGGGGCGGATCTTCGACGGGTTGGCGTGATGCCGCGGATGGGTTTGCTGGGTCGAGGGGATTGGTGGGGGCGGGAACGCCTGCGGAGCAAGAGAGTAGGCAAAGGACGATGAAAACGCTCATGACGCAAGGGAGTATTTTCATTGGGACCTCGGTTAGGAAGGTGGTAAGGGTTAATGTGCTGATGTTTGGTTGGGGTGATGAGAGGTGTTGTTGTTTTTATTATAGGGAATTCAGAGGGGGTTTACAATCGGGGTTTTTTGGGGATGAAGGGTGTTTTGTGATTTTTGCTATGCATTAGAACGTTGAGTTATCAGGCAGGTGCGCGCGTGCGCTTAGGGGGGTAGTGCGGGGTGGCTAGCGCCAACACTGCTTGTCGGCGCTAAGAAGCTACGCGCGAGGATGGGCCTTGGGGGGTCTTTTTACTCCAGCAGGGGCATGGCGTTGGTGTGCCTGGTTTTCTTCTTTGGGTAGTGGTAGGGCGGTTGGCTGACGCCAAACGGTTATGTCAGCGGCATGCCGCAATGCGACGCTGCGCCGCGTGGTGGATGTATTGGGAATAACCGCGTAAATCTTGTCTCGATTTGTGGTTTTCGTTGTTTCTTTTTACCTCTTGGAAGCCTATAATTTTTAATAAGGTTTCTTGTTTGATGAAAGTGTGATTTATGAAAAAAATGGTCTTTTGGCTTTTTGTTAGTTTTGTTGTGATGGCGTTGTTTGCTTGCCAACCTATGACGGCGACCATTGCGGCTGAGCCTTCGGTGCCGGCGGCGAGTGAAACGCCATCCCCCTCCCTTACGCCGGTGGTTACGGCTACGGTGAGTTATCGTTTTCCGGCAATTCGCACCCCCGAGAGCCGCGACGCTCTTTCCGGCGAGGGGGTTGCTCACTTCCGCATCATGCACCTCAACGATTTTCATGCTGAGATCATTGAAAACAGCGTGGATGGGGCTTGGATGCCTGGGGCTGGTCGGCTGGCGACGATCATCCAAGAGGAGCGGGCGGTGGTAGGGGCGGATCAAAGCCTGCTGCTGGACGCCGGTGACTGGTCTGAAGGGACGTACCCTTCCTTCCCGGTGCAGCCTATGGATGTGTTGGAGGTGTATAAGATGCTGGGCGTGGATGCCGCTACCATTGGCAACCATGAGTTTTTCGTCAGCCGCGACGTGTTTTACCAGGTGCTGCAGGCTTCGCCGCCGATGGAGATCTTAAGCGCGAATTTTAGAGCGCGTGACGCTCAGAACCATTGCATGGAGGATCTGCGTTTGGCGAACCCTTATAAGATCTATGAGTTGGGGGCGGCTGAGGGCGAAAAGGTGCGCGTTGCCGTGATCGGTTTGGCGATGCGTGATCTGCAGTTTCAAGCGCCTGGCCGGCTGGAGGGGATCTGCTTTCCGGAGCCGAAGGACGAGGTGATGGTGCTGTATGACGAAATTATGGCGACAGAGAAGCCGGATGTGATGGTGCTGTTGACCCATATCGGCCTCTCTGGCGATAAGATGTTGGCGGAGTATTTGAACCGGCAGGGCAAGCCGGTGGATATCATCATTGGAGGGCATTCGCATAGCTGGATCGAGAAACCTGCGCTGGTGGGTACAACCGTAGTGGTCACCGCCGGCGAGCGTGGCAGAGCGCTGGGGTTATTGGACATGAGCTACGACCGCGCCACTGAAACCCTGAAGACCGAATGGCAGCTGCGCGGCATCACCGCTTGCGTAGCGGAAGATGCTGAGATGATGGCTTATCTGAAGGGCAAATTCGCGGCGGTTTATGCTGGTGCGCAATTTAAATTTCAGAACAGCGAAAGTGTGCAGCTGGTGTTTGATGGCAAGAGCGAGCCAAACGGCTTGTGGATCAAAGAGGAACCCGGCGATGATGGCAGCACGATGATGATCGAGAAGGAGGGCGTGCCGGCGGTTGCCAACACAGAAGGTTCTCGGTACATCTATTTTGATGTCGCCAACACCTTTTATGGTTGTCCGCAGCCGATAGAGGTTACTGTGGAGTATTTTGATGAAGGGTATGGGCCGATGTATGTGGAGATCGATAAGGCGCCGGTTGGGCCGGAGCACCCTTGTGATCTATGCTATGCACAAAAATACATTACCACTTTAACCAACACCAAAACCTGGAAGACCGCCACCCTACAGCTCACCGACGCCACTTTTAATGGCAACCAAAAATGGGGGACTGATTTCCGCATTTCGGCGTATGACTTGCCTATCTTTTTGCATTCGGTTGTGATCAAAAAGGCCGTTGAGGACAGCCCATAATTGCATTCACGAGGAAATTCGTTCTATAATAAACGGACCAAAAATTTATTAGGGAAAATAGAGTAATACCGAAACCATGACAGAAACTCTTTCCATCGAAACCGCGCTTCGGCAGGTTCACATTTTCAGCGACGCCAGCGACGATGGCTTTGCCAAACTGGCGGCAATCTCAACCCAGCAGGCGGTGTCAGCTGGTTCATTGATCATCAGGCAAGGGGAGCCAGCCGTAGCTTTTTATGTGCTGCTTGGCGGGAACGCTCGTTTATGCCAGATCACCAAAGAGGGCCGGCAGATCACCTTGCGTAAGCTAACCCCCGGGCAGTTATTTGGAGCGTTTGGCATTGCCCATGGCAGCGCCAAGTACCCCGCATGCGCTGAAGCCGTGGAAGATTGCCACGTGTTGGCCATCCCGGCGGATCGATTTACCGTGTTGGCGAAAGAGAACCCTACGTTATCTTTTAGTATGCTAAAGCTGATGAGCGGATATTTGCATGAGCTGCAAGAGCATTTTTCCCAAGGCGAACCAGATATAGCGGAGCGGCGCATTGCCAGGGCGATGCTGACGATCGCCCACCAAAGTGGGAAGCATGTGGGAAAGAGCAACGCGGTGGAGGTTCGGTTTACCCGCCAGAGTTTGGCTGAGCAGGTGGGTACTACCCTGTTTACCGTTAGCCGAATTTTGCGGCGATGGCAAAAGAGCGGTTATCTGATCAAGGGCAGGGAGCGGATTATTATCACCAACCCGCATTTGTTGATGCAATTGGCGGAGGGGTTCTGGGAGCCGAGCTGGGATGAAAGCGCCGGCAATAGGATGGATTTTTAGGTTTTATCGCGGAACCTTTCCGCTTCTTTAATAAAAAAGGAGTTGCCCAATCTTTAACTTTTGGTTCAGGTGGGGCAACCCCTTTTTTGTTTTTTGAGGGTGTCCTTTTTTGTCGTTCACATTACCGATCTGACCTTATTCAAGAAACCATTTTTCCTTGATCTCGGCAGGTGTCATGGGCGGCAATTCGAGGATACCTCGGTCGATGGTGCGCAGGCTATCGGTTTTTAGCAGCCATTCGCTTAGGTTTTCGTTGGTGATGATGGGGGTATCATAGCTAAAGGTATTGTTCGCAGCGCCGGTGAGCATCGCGGGATCGATCTTGACTCCATTGAGGAGGTAATAGGCAACGTAAACACCTTCGTAGCCGGTGCCGCCAGGCTTGATGGTTGCGATGCCGCGAGCGGACGGGTTTTCGTTTATCCAGCCCTGCCAGGCTTGAAACATTTCTTTACTCGGTTCCATGATGATGGCCGGAGGAGTTTGTATCTTGGCAACCTTTAGCCCCCAAAAGATTGCTGAGATCCATTCGGTGCTCCAAACTGCTTTGATATTGGGGTTGCCGTTTACAAGGGCTACTATGCTCTCCTCGTTCAATTCTTGCTTATCATAATTGGCGGGCATGGAGGTGCCTTTGACGCTGGGGTGATCTTTTAGGGCTTGGTTGATGATATCTTTATGGATCGAATTATCGCCAAAATTGTAGTAAACGAACTCGCCAGAATCCCCCATTTCTTTGAACATCCAATCAAGGGTGGCAGTTGTGGCGACCCATTCGTTGGAGAGGTTATAGACGCCGGGTTCGGGTGATTCGGCGTTGAGCATAAAGAGCGGGATACCTTGCTTCGCGATCTGATTGATCTTGGGCCAGGCACCATTTACATGCCAGCGGCTGGAGAACGAGAGGATAGCATCCACTTTTTGCTCCGCAAGCTTCAGCATATCGTCACTTTTTACGCATCGGATCTTGAGTTCATCGCAGGCTTTGAGGAGATCTTGTTCCATCCGCGGGGTCATATTATTTTCGGCAGCCTCGTAGCCGAACACGAGCTGGTTGGGATCAGCAGGTGGTTGGGCGGTGGGGCTTTCATTGCTTGCCGCAATATGGGCTAGTGGTGGTATGCATTGCGCCGGCCAGTGGGGGGAGGTATCGGCGGTGGGGTTGTTGGTTAGGTTGAGATTGCCGATACCGAGGTTAAGGGTATCGGGAAGGGATCCCCCGAGGGCGTAGATCTCGAAATTACCTTCGAAGTTATCAAAACTGACGAGTTCTACACGGTCACCGCTAAGGGTCACAAAGGGGAAGAATTTTACCAATTCGCCTTTTCCACCACCCTCCACTCTTTCCAATGTATCTACGGAGGAGATGCAATTGTTGCAGGTGGGTTCTTCGTCTTTCCAACCCCAGCCGGTGAACAAACGGTTGTCGTTGGTCCATTTTGCCCAACCATTTTTCCCGTTATTGGTGATCTGCTTGACATCGCTGCCATCGCTGTTCATGACGTAGATATCCCAATACTGACCATCCTTGGAAGATGACCAAGCGATCTTGGTGCCATCGGGGGACCATTTTGGCTGGGAATCTTTCATATCATCGTTGGTGAGGTTGGTAGGCTTGTTCTTGCCTGTTAGGTCGGTGATGAAAATATCTTGGTCGTTTGAGTAGACAATGTTCTTGCTGTCGTTGGACCAATCGGGCCAATCGGCGTAGAAATCGAAGGAGATCTGGGTGAGGCCGGTGCCATCGGCGTTCATGACGAAGATGTGCTGGTCGCCGCCTTTAGGGGTGACACGACGCGAAGTGAAGGCGATCTTGGTGCCATCGGGGGACCAAACAGGCCTGAAATCGACCTCGGGATTGTTGGATAGGTTTTGTGGGTTGCTGCCGTCAGGGCCCATACTGTAGATCTCGAGGTTACCATCGCGGTCGCTTTCGAAGACGATGTTGCAGGGGATGACGGGGACCTGGGTAGGTGCCGCGGTTGGGGTGGGCTGGGTGGTTTCGGTGGGGTCAGCCGTGGCAGCAACGGCGGGCGGTTGTTGGGTGGCTTCGGCTCCACCACAGGAAGAGAGGGTGATCGCTAAACAAAGGATAATCGGGAAAAAATAGGATTGGTTGGTTTTCATAGGGTGCCTTTCAGAATTGGATTTATCGATGCCCGAGATATAGCTTTGGGGTAGCGGGGTAGGTGGTATGCCAACATAATCCCATATGCGAAAAGTATCGCCAATTTGGGAGATTGGTTGGGAAGATAAAACACATTGGATTGGTTGTATCTGGTGGGGTGGATCATGGGATTGGAGCAGCGGGATCGTTGTTGGCCTATATATTCAAGAAGGCGAAGTGGGTTCTTGCCTGTTGGAATGGAACTGTGGTCAACGTAACAACTCAAAACAAATGCCTCCTGTTTCAAAGGTGTTCACGGTTCATTTTCCCTCTTCTTTAAGTGTAGCATCTTTTTCAGAATAATCGGTTGAACGGAGATACAAGAGATAAAGGAAGCGGAGAGAACTTCAAGGAAAAAAGTGCTATGATATTAGTAAGCCAACTTTCTAGAAAGGGCAGGTTCTTATGATGAGGTTTGTTTGCACCCTTTTCTGTATCGTACTCCTTTCTGCATGTAGGGCATCGCCCACGGCCAACCAGGTTCCCCAAGCCGTTGCCGCATCACCGACCGTTCCATTACCCCCTACCGCTACGGCTGTGCCTACTGAGATCCCTAAATTGCTTGGACCGTGTCAAAATCCCTTCATCCCGCTGGAGGAGGGCAATACTTGGCAGTACCAAACTACGAACGAACGAGGGGTGTTTTCGTATTCTTTAGAAGCGCTGGTGTTTAGCAAGGATCGTACCGAAACCATGCTATTGCGATTTTCAGATACAACCAGTAAGATCTCAATTGAAGAACTGGTTGTGTGCCAAGATGGCGCGATCGATAATTTTCCAAATTATGTGATGGATATGCTTTTTGCCGACCGGCTTGATAAGCTGCTCGATACCGTGCATCTAAAGGACCCGAGCATGCCTGGGTACGATGCTTTTGCCGCGGCTGGATGGAAAATGGATTGGTCTACTACTTACCTCACCGAGGATAACGCTAGCTTGATCGACCCGTTAACTAAAGAAGGGTTGGTAATCGGCAGATCGAGTGAACTTGGGCTGAAGTATATGTTGGATGGAACCGTGGAAGATGTGACGGTACCCGCCGGCACCTTTGGGGCTTTTAAGGTGGGGCATTCTTTTGAATTTTTGGTTACTATTCCGGCAAAGTACACCAACAGCGCCGCCGCGGTGCTAACGGTGTACACAACCCAATGGTACGCGCCGAATGTTGGCTTGGTGAAGAGCACGGTGGATAAAGCCACCATACGCTCTGGCGGGATGGAAATGGACCTTCCGCTGGATGGAATGGTGGAGCTGACGCAATTGAACTTGCATTGATTTGGTTTGCGGGAATAGTGACGTAGTGGAACGAAGGCGAAATGAGAATGAGATTGGTGGGGGATGCATTGGGCTGTGAATTGGTAGAAAATTTTAGAACGTAGAGAGGCTGCCATGGAACAGGAAAATAAACCGAAGAATGAAGTGAATGGTTCGACACGCAAGCCTTTGGGCTTGAGCCATTGCACAAGCTGCGGCAAGCAACTTGAACCGGACTGGCTTTTTTGCGGTTATTGTAGGGCAGAACTGTATCAAGAAGGTTCTCACCCCCAAAAAACCGCGACGAGGTTTGCGCAAAGCCCTGAGACAGCCGCGCCAGCCGCAAAGATTGCCAGGTTAAGATCGAATCGAAAATCGATCCTGTTGGCGGTTTTCCTTATTTTTGGAGGAATTCTAATTGGCTTTGCGATGATGCTGAGACCAAACCCAGTAAACGCCCCCGCTGGGGCAACTTTAATGCCGGCAGCCGCGGTAATCAAAGATGTTGCGACCGCTGCTCCGGTGAACCCTGTTGAAAATGAGATCCTTGCCCCGCTACCGCAAGAGGGGATGGATCAAAACGCCACTCAAAGGCCGGCAACCGCGCAAGAGTTGGCGGAGGCTGCGCAAATTTTTGCCAATGGTGGGGAGGTTTATATTTACAATATTCAACCTGCCACGGTGACCTTGGTTGATTTGACCCAAATTCAATTCACCTTCCAATATTTATTGTCGCCCGATGCTGAAGAGAAGATCAATGTGCTTTTTGTTTGGAAGGTGAATGCGGCGGGGTTGAAGGAATACGTTATCCCAGATCGTGGATCGATCGAAGATTGGGCGAGCCCAGAAGGCGTTCTGAGTTTTAGCATGTTTTCGATGTTTAGCAATGTGAACCGTCAGCAAAGGGATATTGACCCAAACTCGGCTGTGCTTCAATCGGTGGTGGGGATGACGCCGTTGTACGGAGCTATGAACGAAAATTTTGTGGATGACCCGACCTATTTGGAAATATTTTTTGTGGCCCCTGAGGTGAAAACAGACTCTTATCTTTTGACGGATGCTGCTGAATCGATCAGTAACTCGGTGAAAATCATTGTGACCCCATAAGGGATACACAAATTTTGAAACCATGAGTCCCAACGACGGTTGGGGAAAGAGGTGAGTTATGAAATGCCCGCATTGTGAAAAGGAACACACGGATGGTCTGTTGTTTTGTCCGTTTACTGGCAAGGCTATAGAGCCCCGGTTGTTATGCCCACAATGCGGCCAGGTTGCGCAAGCGCACTGGCAGCATTGCGGCTTTTGTGGAGCAGAACTAAGCGTAGAACATAAGATGAGCGCTGCAAAACCAACGATCGTGGATAGGCGGTTGCCTGGGGCATGGAACGCAATGTTGCCGAAAAATTGGCGAATGGGGCTGCTGGGGGTAGGTGGTTTGTTGTTGGTCGTGGTCGCTTATTTTGCTTTACGGGGAATTGTAGGTTTGGGAAGGAACGGTATTGGTGAGGAAACTGGTTTGCAGGAATCGGAGGGAAACCCAACTCAGCCTGCAATGAACAGCCTAATCGTTTTTGGGTCTGATCGTGATGGAAATTATGAAATTTACACGATGCAGGCGAATGGCAGCGAGCAAGTACGGTTGACGAATACGGTTTATTATGATGGCAGCCCTGCTTTTTCGCCGGATGGCCAGAAAATCGCGTTTAATACTGATCGTGACGCCAATTATGAAATATATGTTATGAACCGCGATGGGACGAATCCGGTTAATTTGACAAACAGTAAGGCACAGGATTATTACCCAGATTGGTCGCCGGATATGAAAAAGATCTTGTATCAATCGAACTGGGATGATAACTGGGATATTTATGTGATGAACGCCGATGGAAGCGGGCAAACACGTTTGACGACCGACCCGATGGAGGAAGGTACTCCAAGATATTCGCCGGATGGAACAAAGATCGCTTTCACCGGAACGGTTGATGGGAATATGGAAGTTTTCGTAATGAATGTTGATGGAAGTGAAAGGGTTCGGCTCACCGATAACCCAGCAACCGATGCCGCGCCGGCATGGTCACCGAATGGGAAAATGTTGGTGTTTAATTCCAACCGCGATGGCAATTGGGAGATTTACCGGGTGAACGCGGATGGAAGCGGGTTGAAGCGGTTGAGCAAGAATACCGCCAACTTTGGGGCACCGGACTGGAGCCCGGATGGCGAAAAAATTATCTTTACCGCTGATCCGTATGGCAGCTGGGATATTTTCGCGATGGACCCCAATGGTGAGAATATCGTCGCGATCCTTGGTTCGGCGGCGAATGATGGCTTTCCGAGATGGTCTGTTGGTTCGTCAAAATTGGCGAATGAGGCTTACCCGGTGGATGTTGATAGCTATGCCAAGGGAACCAGCACGATGGAGGCGGTAACGGTAGTGAAGACGGAGCCCGCAATGGAAGCAGCGACACAATACCCAGCGACCCCGATACCGGCAACCGGGATCGTGAAGGCGGGCGGGGGGAGTATTGAGGGTGAGGTGTTTCGCTCGTCACCGAGGGAGCCTATCGCGAATGCCACGGTTATTTTGATCCGGAAGGAATTGCAGGGAACTTTTCAAGAAAAGATCTACGCGGTGACCTATACGGATAATGACGGGCGCTATGTCTTTGAGAATGTTGCGCCGGCTGGGTATGATCTGTGGGTGGGGTTGGAGAAGATCGCGGAATTTGAAAATTACCCGTTTTGCAGCGAAAGTGTTCCCGATGATTGGGTTGTGTATATGACGGGGTATGCGGAGATTCCGATTTCTTTGTTGGCGCCGGGTATGGTGCTGGAATTTAGTGGTGAATCGTTGCGAAAGGATATTGATATTAGTGAGATCAAGTGTAAGTAGGGGGCGGGTTTTGTTTTGTTTGGCAAGCCTCGATTGCTGGCGGTGAGGGGAGGCTCTCACGTCACTTCGCTCCTAAGAGCGTCGGGGTTTATTTTGGGAGGGAGCCCTTGCGTTTACGGAGGCATGCTAGGTTGGGAGACCGGCACGAGCTTGGGTTAGAAAAACGGCGCCTTGTTAAAGGCGCCGTTTTTGTATTTTTGGAGGGTGGTGATGGAGCTTAGTAGACCGTTTGGTTGATGCCGGCGATCTTAGCGAAGGTGAGCATATCGGGGGTAGGGATGCCGGTGCTTTGTTCGCCGATGGTGAGGTTGAAGTACTCGTATTGGGCAGCGGTTTCGATGTATTCGATCATATCAAAGGCGTGCATAAAGCTTTTCGCGCTTCGGGAAACCGCGCCATGGCGAGCCCAAATAACGAACTCGTGGTTGGTGAGGGCGCGCAGGGTCTCTTCGGTCAATTCCATTGTACCGGGGGTGCGAAATTGCGCCATGCCGATGCCGGTGGGGAAGTGAAAAAGGGTTTCGGGCTCCCAGTGGAAGAGGTGCTCGTTGAGGTACTTCTCGTTTTGGTAGCGTTCGAGGTGGCTAAGGAAGGTGGTTTTGGGAGGGTGACCGTGGACGATGTAATTGATATCGATATTAGAGGCGAGGATCTTGCCACGATGGAAGGCCATGTGGGTGTTGAACTCGCTGGTGAGGCGGGTGAAGGTGACGCCTTCAGCGGTGTAGTAGGTACCGGTGAGGCCGCCGGGGTTTACTACCCAAGCGCCGACATTCTCTTTTGGAAATTTGAGAATATCGCGAAGGCGGCAGCCGCTTCCGGTAGCTAAAAAGCCAAAGCCAGCCATATCCGGGGCGGGGAACGGCATATCAATCACCTTTTGTACTGGGAACTCGGCGGCAAAATCGGTGGCTACTCGAAAGCCGCAGCTAATGTTTCCGGCAGCGCCTTCGGCGGCGCCCATGGCATGAAGCATGGAACCAACTTCGCCCATTTCGCGCATGATCTTTTGGATCTGTGTTTCGGGGTTACTCATTATTTTACGCTTTCTATGTTCTTAGAAACCGAACACCTGGGGGAATTTTGCCAACAGGGCAAAGTTATTACCTTTGATGATGAAATTACGAGCCATGATGTTCCAGGGGATCTCGCCATCTAAAATGGATTGCCAGGTGGAGGTATCCACTTCGAGGGTGAGTTTGCAGAAGCTAAGCTCGCCTTGGTGCAGGGTGCAGCGGCCGTTCTCTATTTTAAGGTAATAGGTACTCTTTTCAGCGCCGGTGAATTGGAACATCACTTCGGTATCACTGTTATAAGCGCTGGGGTTGTATCCTTTTACCATTCTTTCGAGTAATTGTTTTGCGGTTTGTGGTTCACTCATTAAGGTTGATCCTGTTTGGTTTTAATGTGGGAGGCTAAAAATGCCCTGACGCTTTCGGCATCGGGTTGGTTCAAGGCCAGCTCAACGATTGCTTCAGCTTGCGGTATGGACCACTGGCGGATCTCGTTCTTGACCGCTGGGATGGCCATGGAACCCATACTGAATTCATCAAGGTGCATGCCTAACAGCAAGGGGGCTGCCAGCAATTCGCCAGCCAGCTCGCCGCAGATGCCAACCCATTTGCTGTGGCGATGGGCATTGTTGATAGTGAGTTGGATGAGGCGGAGAACCGCGGGGTGAAAGTGATCGGCGATGTGTTGGACGCCGGGGTTGCCGCGATCGGCTGCCAGTGTATATTGGGTTAAGTCGTTGGTGCCGATGCTGAAGAAATCCACCTCGCGTGCCAATAGATCTGAGGCGACCGCGGCGGCTGGGACTTCTACCATGATGCCCAAGGATGGGCTGCCTATGGCTTTGCCTTCGGCGGTTAATTGGTCGCTGGTTTGGCGAACGATCTGGCGTGCCTGTTGGATCTCGCCGAGGGTGGTAACCATGGGGAACATGATCTTGATATCGCAGGAGGCGGAGGCTTGCAGTATGGCGCGCAGCTGCGGGATGAAGATATCTTGCTGTTGCAAGCACAGCCGTAAGCCGCGCACCCCGAGGAAGGGGTTATCTTCGAGGGGGAGGTTGATGTAGGGCAGGGGTTTATCGCCGCCGATATCGAGGGTGCGGATGATGAGCGGTTTGCCCAGCAGGCTTTTTGAGATCTGTTGGTAAACCGCAAGCTGTTCCGCTTCGGTGGGCGGGGTTTTTCGGTCGAGGAAGAGGAATTCGGTGCGGAGCAAGCCTACGCCTTCGCCGCCATATTCGATGACGCGCTCGGCATCGGAATTGGAGCCGATGTTGCCAACGATCTCGACGCGAACACCATCAAGGGTGATAGCTGGTTGGTGGGCTGTGGTCTTTGAGGCTTCCATGGCTTGGTCGAACTTGCGCTTTTTGGCAACGAACTCGGCAACGATAGTTTCGTCGGCGTCGGCGATGACACAGCCTTCAGCGCCATCAAGCAATAGGGGGGTATCCGTGGAGATCTGCAATACATCATCACCGGCGCCAACTACGGCCGGGATGCCCAAACTGCGCGCTAAAATGGCGGCGTGTGAGGCTTTGCCGCCTTTGCGGGTGATAAAGCCGAGGATGTTTTGCGGTTCCATGCGGGCGGTATCGGATGGGTTGAGTTCATCGGCTACCACCACTACCGGGCTGGTAAAGCTATCGAGGCCGGTGATATTGATGCCGAGCAGGTTGCGGATGATCTGTGTGCTTACATCTACTATGTCGGCGGCACGGGCGCGGAAGTAGTCATCTTCCATGGCTTCGAAAGCGGCTTTTAGGTTGTTGCCTACTTCTAAAACGGCGCATTCGGCGGTGATGCTGTTGGTTTTGATGGCTTTCTGTATCTCGGTGATAAAGGATGGATCACTGAGAAACATACGGTGAGCGCCAAACACTTCGGCTTCTGCTTCGCCGATCTTGGCGGCGGTAGTGATCTCTAATTGTTGAAGATTGTGATCCACTTGCTCAACAGATTTGGTTAGGCGGGCAATTTCGCCTTGCGGGAAATTTGATTGTTTTCGTTCGATGACCGGCAGGGCAGTGCTGTAAAAAAACGCGCTGCCAATGGCGTACCCTGCCGAAGCTCCAATTCCCTGGAATGTCTTCATGCAAAATTAGTCCCCAAAGTTGCTTTCGAGTAGAGTTTTTAGGCTGGCAAGCGCTTCTTCACTTCTTTCGCCTTCCGCGGTTACGTTGATGCGGTTGCCTTTGGAGATCTCAAGCGTGAGCACGCTGATAATACTTTTGGCATTCACATAGGATTTAGGCTTATCGAGGTTGGTAATTTTGATGGCGCAAGGGAACTTGGCGGCCATCTGTACGAACTTGGCTGCAGGGCGGGCATGCAAGCCGGCGGGGTGATCTACGGTGGCCTCAAAAGAGTTACCGGAGGTAGTGGTATTTGCGGCGGCTTTGGTCGCTTCGGCTGGTATGGTTTCCAGTTCCGCTTGCAACATCGCTACAACTTCATCAGCGTTAATTTTGGTCATGAGGCTTTGCAATTTCTCTGTCTGCTGGAAGAAATCGATGAGCCGGGTGAGAAGTTTGACCTGATTTGCCGGTGTTACAACCGATAATAGGAAGATGAGATTGGTGGAAACAGTTTGGGTGGGGTCGCCCATCATTTGGAGAATCACCGGTTTTTTTAAGATGGCTACGCTAATGGCTGGCTTGATGCAGTGTTCTACATCGGTATGCGGTAAGCCAACCGGTATGACAGTAGGCAAACCGGTTGGATATATTTTTTCGCGAGCAAGAACCGCTTCGACAAAACTTGGATGTACGAAGCCTTTTTGAATCAGATTATTGGCCATCGTTCGAATGGCTAGCTCTGAGGTCTCAGCTTCAAGGCCAACAAAGACCAAGTCCTTCATAAAAAGGGAAGCTTCTGATGCAGACATAACGGCACCCCTTAGGCGAGTTTGCTCATCAGGGCGCAATAGGCACCCATTTCAACACGGTCGATGGCATCGTAGCCGGCTTCGAGATCCTTGGCTAAGACGAATACGCCGTGGCGGGGGGCAAGCATAACTGCGGCTTGTTTTTTTACACGCTCAATTTGGGGAGCCATGGCGGCAACCATGTGGTTGGCGAGGTCTTGTGTGTGGGCGGGGGCATCGGGGACGAAACCGATCTCTTTGCCGAATTTATCGGTGGAGTAGAGCATTGAGGGGATGGGTTTTTGGACCGAGCAAAACACTAAGCTGTTGCGGGCATGACCGTGAACGACAGCGGTGGCATCGGGGTAGAAGTTGTTGAGCAGGTCGGCATGGACGCGAACTTCGCGGGAAACTTCGCCTTCGCCTTCGATGCGTTCTGATTGGAGGTTGAGAACGAGGACGTTCTCGGGTTTTAGGTCCCAGTGCCATTTGGAGCCGGCAAAGCGGGGGGTCATAAGGATGACATCGCCGATACGAACGCTGATGTTGCCACCAGCGGCATCTGTTAACAAACGGTGGTACATTACTTTACCGATCTCCGCGATCTGTTTGCGCATTTCCCAATAATTTTCTGACATAATAATTCTCCTATTTCTATTAAAAGTTCAAACGTCTTATCAACACTTGATTTGTTAGAGTTTTTACGAGGGTGGGGCTAATAAAGCCGGCACCGATCACTTGCGTGTTGGCAGCACCACAGGCTACCGCAAGGCGTGCTACTTCTTCTAGGCTGGCGTTCTCCGAGATTCCCTTGGCCATACCCGCCAAGGTAGAATCGCCGCAACCCATTACGTTCACCACATTCTCCATCACCAGAATTCCTTCTAGGAAGTCCTGCCCGTTGGTGATGAGCAAACCGTTCTTACCACGGGTGAGAGCAACAATAGAAATGCCTCTACGGCGCATTTCCAGCATTGCCTTCACCTGATCAGATTCATCGGTGAGAGGATGATCAACCAGTTCTGATAGTTCTTCGCGATTAACTTTGAGTAGCGAAGGGTTGGCTTTTACGCCTTCTTTTAGGGCTAAACCCGAGCCATCCAGAGCGCATTTTACGCCTTTGGCTTCGGCGAGGTTGATAAGTTCTTTGACAAGTTGCGCCAATGGGGCGGTTTGGGCAGAGCCGCAAAAGAGCGCCATGGTAGCGTTGGGGAGCAAGGTAGTAAAGTGGGCTTTGAAGGCTTCGATCTCATCGGGTGTTACCTGTTGGCCTGGCTCGTAGATGGCGAAGGTATCGTTGGTTTCTTCTTCGATCAACATAAGCGAGGTACGGGTGCCGGCGGCGCAACGCAGAAAATTAGTTTCAACCCCTTCAGAAGCAAAGTTTTGGATGAGCCAATCGCCAATAGTGCCGCCCTGATAGCCGGTAGCGGTAACGGGTGTGCCGAGGTTATGAAGGGCACGAGCCGCGTTATTGCCTTTGCCGCCGCCATATTGCATTTCTATGGTGGCTCTGGCGATATCATTTGAGCGAAGTTTTTGTAGTCGTAGGATCTTATCCAAAGCGGGGTGAAGCGTTACGGTCAGTATCACAATCGATTCTTTCTGTTTTGGTCCCCTGGGGTGAGCCAGGGGACCATTGTTTGGTAAAAAAACTAGATCTTAGTAAGGCTTGGGGTTGCCAGAGATACCACCGGAAACTGCGGCGGCGGCGTTCTCGCGGCGTTTCATGCCAGAGACCCAGTAGAAACCACAAGCTACGAGAGCGACAGCGGAGATAGCGCCGAGCACGATATTGCCGTTAAGCATATCGAGGACAGCGAATACCATCAAGCGGAAGCCGGCTGCGTTCATTTCCAACCAAGTGATCTGCTGGTAGCCTTCCTGAAGCTGCATGGAGCCAGTGTCGAGAGCAAGCTTGGTGAGGTAAGGAGCAAAGAAAGTGGCGGCCTTGAGGTACACAGGGACAGCGATGAAGGAAAGCAAAGCGGATTTCACGATGTCGCCTTGGGTAAGAACAGTGGTGGTGGCGATAAGGGAAACAGCGATGATGGAGCCGAAGGGCAGAGTGTCATTCCAGCTGGAGGGCAAAATGAAGGCCCAGAAGAGCAGCATGGGGGCTACGAGAATACCGGTTACCCAAAGGGCATCGATACCACCGAGGACAGGCCAATCGAGACCGACATAGAAGGAGCGGCCGGGGAAACGTTTCTGCATGAATTCCTGAGCGCCTTCAGCAACTGGGGCTAAAGCACGGGCAAAGAGACCAGCCATCATTGGGAATACGGTGATGATGGTAGCGCCGGCGATAACGAGGTTGGCAACGCCTTTGTAGTCGTAACCAGCGAGAAGACCGAAGAGTAAGCCGAGGATGGCGCCGAGAATGTAGTTCTCACCAAAGAGGCCAAGCTTCTTGCGGAGGTCTGCGGGGGAAGTGTGGATGTTGTTGATTCCAGGAATTTTCTCGAGGAGGTCGAGAAGAGGAGCCATCCAGAAAGCATCGAGCAGCATGTTGTGGCTGACGGCGATACCAGGGATGCGGGTGAGGTTGTAAACCTGCTCACGGGTGAGGTCAGCAGAGATGAGCTCGAGCACAACCCAAATAGCGGCAATCAGGAAGCCAACAGCCAAAGCGCCGTTGGGGCCAAGGAAGGAGCCGCTGAGGTGGGCGGTGGTGAAAGCGCCGAGGGTAGCCTTGTGCCAAACGTTCCACATATCAACGTTTAAGCATTTGGTCCATCCGAGAGCCAACATAACGATGTTGATGGCGATCTGGAGGGGGAACATAAAGAAGGCATATGGCCAAGCCCAGGAAATGACGGAGGCAACGGTCCAGCCGAGGTCATAGGACTTGAAGGTAAGGCCAGGGAAGCGGCTTACCATAGCGCCACCAGCGCCGCCGAGGGCGGGGAAGGCGAAGCCGAACAAAACACCCATACCGGTGAAAGCAACGCCGAGTAATAAACCAGCGCCGATGGCTTTACCGGGCTTCATGCCGATGACCAATCCGAGGATGATCATGATGACTGGTAGAGCTACAGCTGTACCAAGATCTAGAAAAGCTTGAATAAATGCATTCATTTACAGAACTCCTTTTTTGAATTTGTTTTTGTTGTACAAATCTTTAAAAACAACTTACAAGGTACCTGATGGCGAAAAGTGATGGTATCTGTTTGGTTGGAGCTCTCCTTTCGTAATCTTTGATCGCGATCGAATGGTGGGTTTTAGTATAAGAATTTAGGATAAAGCGACGATTTGATCGATAAGTGCGCTTATACCAACACCGGTTAGAAGGGGAATACCATTAAGCGCCGGGATTTTTAGTTCCTGGTCGCGGGTCGCGTACGGGGTAATTGAAACTAAGACGTCGGCAACTCTGGCTTCAGATTCGAGGCTTTTCATATCTACGGCACGAACTTCCGCATACAGGCCTCGATCAGATAATGCGCCTTTTAGTTTTTCGGCCGCTACGTTGGATGTTGCCACGCCGGAGCCACACGCTACGATAATTCTCAATGTTTTTGCCATGATGCTACCTCCATTAACTCAGAAAAATTTGATTTACGCCGCTGGCAAGGGTTTGGCTTGTGTGGCGGCAAAATTCACGATGGTCCATGGATGGATGGATGCCCTGGGTGAAGCTTTTATTGATCAGGTTGGTTGAAAAAGCCTTAAAGTAATTAGCTTCAACCGGGTGGTTATCCATGGATATGGGAAGAGAAAATAAAAACACCTTGTTGACCAACGCATTGGAGAAAGGTGTTTCATAGTGGAAGGCGGTTTGAAAGAGACACACGCAAAGAGAGGGCTGAAGGACGCAGGCGTCCTGTCCGTGGGGGATTGCCATACCATCTTGCAGCAACGTAGGTCCCATCTCTTCTCTTTCTAATAAGGCGTTCATAAATGCTGAACTTTTAATTAATAACCCATTGGTATAAAGAAGGTTACTCACAAATTGGAACAAGTTTACCTTAGTTGTCACATTCTTCATGTTTGGCATAAATAACGCGGATGGCGTTATACGCGCGGCGAGGATTTCGAGCTGGGTGGTGGCTTCAGAAAGGGCCATGCTACACCTGAAACCCATAGTTATGCAGGCTGGCCTTCACCTGGGTGATGTCATCTGCGGAGAGGAAGGGGCTGACGCAGATCACGGGGAGGTCTTTATCGGTGATGTTGCGGGCGGTGGTGATGATGGCGTTGATGTTTTTGCGGTCTATGCGGTTGAGTTCGCGCAGGGAGACGTTATCGATAATCTCGAGGGTGGGCATTTCGGCTTTGAGGCGCGAAACCAGCATCCAAACCGAAACACCGCCGGTGGGGCATACTACTACCACGCGTGGGTGGTGGCGTACTTCGTTTTTGGATTCTAATTGGCGGGCGAGCACGAAGTACATAGCGATGAAAGCGATCTCTTCGTTGTTCATGGTGGCGAGCTCGGGGTCGAAGGCGCTGATGGCCTCGAGGGTGGCGAGCCACATATCGGGGTAGGTGGTTTTTACTTCCATCGCGAAGGGGTTCTCAATGGGAAGGTTGAACTTCATGCGTACCAGCATCTTGGATATATGTTGTGCCATCTTTTCGAGGATGGAGAAGTCGGTCATTTTGAAGCCGGTGTTATCGGCTACTGTTTTTACCAGGCGGGTAACCAAGAGCGAGGCGCGCAGGTCTTCGGGCTTTGATACATCGACGGTGCTGATGCTTTCGAGCTTGCTGAGCAAGGGGGAGGAAAGGACCTCAAGCAGGAACATGGTAGCTTCGCAGGGGTTTACAGTGATGCCGCTTTCCTTTTTGTAGCTTTTGATGGTGTTCTCTAACACACGAGTCTCGGTCTCGCTGAAGGAGATATCTAGTAATTCGTCGGGGAGGGTAACGACATTGCCGCCGGCGCATCGCTTCATGGAAATTGCCCAATATAGGATGTGATATAGGTAGCGGTTATCGCCCATTTTTTGGTCGAGGTTTTCTTCGACGCGGCTGACCAAGCGCATTGCGCCTTGCAGGTCGATCTTGCGCAGGGTTTCGGTGAAGGCTTTGCGCACCGGGTGTAGGAACGCTTCCTTGGTGATGGAGTCGTAGACGCCCCATTGGATGAGCTTGATGAGGACGGATTCTGGCATAACATCCATGATGAGCCTGATGAGGGTGTGGCGGATGGCGTTCTCGGGGCCGACCACGCGGGTGCCAAGGTGCGGCTTCTTCATCAGGTAGAGCTGACGTTTTACCAGGTAGTCTTCTACGGCATCCATCTCGCGCATCAGGGTTTGTTTCGACATGCCTACTTCGTTGGAGAGCAGTTCGAGGGGGGTGTATTCGGAGGAGAAGAGCAGGTGGAACAAGAGGATCTGCTGGCGTTCTTCGGGGTTGTAGACGGGTTGGATGCGAGTATGGTTGAGCTCTTCCATTAACGCGGGCACGTTTTTGGTGGGGATCTCTAATTTGTAGCCATACTTGGGGCGTGAGATGATGGGGTCGAAACGGACCTTTAGCCAGTCGTTGATGGTGGTGATGTTGTAACGAACGACACCACTGGATAGATTAAATTTTTTCGCGATGGATTCAGCAAAGACGGGAGTCCCTGCTTCTTGAAGTTCCAGTAAGATGGCTGCCTGGGTAGAGGTCAGAGCCAGATCCATTAGTTGCAGTTCCTTTCAGTTCGGTGAAACCGAACAATGGGGGGGCGATTTAATCGAATAGTAACTTAACTTATTTATTTTTGCATATTTATATCTACAATATACAACTTATTGTTATCATTAAAGCAGGTGTAACCTTAAAAAATGTACTAATTATGTAGATTTGGCTAATAAATAATGAATTATTGTTAGAAACGGCTTGTTGGGGGTATTCTTTGGGTACTTTACGCAATTGGAGGAATATATGAAAGGTTTTGGGATGGTGGTGTATTGGTTGGGAATGGTGGCGGAGAGCGTGATTCGTATGCCGTATAACAAGGCTCGTAGTAAGGCGAAATTGCCGGCGGCGAGTACAACCTTGGAGAAGCTGTTGTTGAACCTGCTGCTGGTTGGTATGGGGTTGCTGCCTTTGTTGTATAGCGTTACGTCGTGGTTATCGTTTGCGGATTATGAGCTGGCGGCGGTATGGAGCGGGGTAGGGGCGGGTTTGATGCTGCTGGCGGTGCTGATCTTTTGGCGGTCGCACGCAGACCTGGGGATGAATTGGTCGCCTACTTTGGAGATACAAGCCGAGCATACTTTGGTTAGCGGCGGAGTTTATGGGTTGGTGAGGCATCCGATGTATACCTCGCAGTTGGTGTGGTGTTTGGCGCAGCCGTTGTTGCTGCAGAATTGGCTGGCGGGGGGAGTTGATGTGGTGGTGTTTTTGATCTTTTTCTTTTATAGGGCGGGGGCGGAAGAGAAGATGATGGAAGAGCATTTTGGACTTCGGTATCGCGAGTATATGGGGAAGACGAAGCGGTTGATTCCTTGGGTGTGGTAGGGGGCGGGTTGTCGTCAAGAGGGTAACCGCTAGGGTTACCCTGTCACCACTGGTTGGCGGTGTGCTGAGGGTGTTTTGTATTTGGGGATGAAAAGGGCGGTTGGCTGGCGCCAACAGGTTTCGTCGTGCCGAAACCCTTCGGAAGGCTCAGGTCTTTTGGGGGCTGGCGTTTATGGGATATGGTGGGTTGATTTGCTTGGGTTGGTTTGCGCCAAC
>CAZSLN010000026.1:0-29143 GCA_964607645.1 uncultured Anaerolinea sp. | reverse complement strand
GTACACCGTACATCATCCGCGAGGATCTCTAACCCGGGAATCGAATCAGCACGGGCATGCTCGCTTAGAATCAGATTCCGATTTGCTTGGTAGCCATCACTTTGCTGAGCATCAGGAGCGACATAGATCATCCCTTGCCACACAGAACGGGAGTGATCTAACAAAGCTCCTTTGAACAACAAGTCGCTGGTGGTTTTTCCGGCGAAATGGTTTTGTTGGGTATCGTGATCGATATGCTGGTTATTGTCGGTGATATAAAAACCAGACATTCTCCCAGTTGCTCCCACGCCGACCAGATCAATGTCAGAGAAGTTCTTTGTTAATCGTGAGCCAAGTGAACCGATGATCCAATCAAGGTTAGCCCCTTCTTCTACTCGAGAACGTTCGTGCGAAAAATTCCACACATTTTTGCCCCAAGATTGTAATTCAACAAATCGTAATTGTGCACCTTTTGACAGGTTAATTTCAATATTATTCGAGGAAAGGATCTGATCCTCTGACTCCTTGGGGGAAGCCGATTCGTGAACGAAGGTAAGCGAGGCGTTTTCTTCTAGGTACACCAAAATATTCGAAATAAACGCTAGCCCATTACCGCCCGCCCAAAAAATACTGTGCAATGGTTTTACTACCTTCACATTTTTCGGCACATAAATAAACACACCGGTTTGGGCTAATGAGGCAGATAAGGCGGCAAAAATACTCTCTTCTGGGTTGACCAATGTACCAAGAATTTTCTTGAGTTGGTCCGGATATTTGGTTTCGGCTGTTTTGAGATCGGTGAAAATAACACCGCTATTTTTAATATCTTCATCGAGCGCAATCGTGGTTGAAAAAGGGGTAGTGATTATTTGCCCGCCAAATTTGTCATCCACCATCGGCTCTAATATTTCCTTTGGAATTTGTGGTAAAGCAATTTCATCCAAAGTTGTGAATATTTTGAAAGAGTCTATTGGAAAACTTTTCAGATCAGTTCTGCGCCAAGCTTCTACAGAAGTATCTGGAAGAGTTGTTTTGTTGAGAACATCAAATGCCGTTTCCCTGACCTTGTTTTTTCCATTATTGAGAATTTGAGATTCAGAAAAATGGAAACGTTTCGGTCCCGTTTGGCGTATTGTTGGAGATAGTTTTAGGTTAGCCATATTACCCGATCGATCCTTCCATCTGCAATTGGATCAGTCTGTTCATTTCAACCGCGTATTCCATCGGCAATTCCTTAACCAACGGTTCAATAAACCCTGAAACGACCATCGTGGTAGCTTCTTCTTGTGTCAAACCGCGGCTCATTAGGTAAAACAGTTGTTCTTCACCCACTTTTGAAACCGAGGCTTCGTGGCCGATGGTTACATCCGTTTCGTCGATCTCAATATATGGATAGGTATCCGAACGGGATTTTGGATCTAACAAAAGGGCATCACAAACTACGCTAGATTTTGAATTTTTCGCGCCGTTGTACACCTTCAATAACCCGCGGAAGGAAGAACGACCACCGCCCTTGGAAATGGACTTAGAGACAACTTTGCTTGAGGTGTTGGGGGCAAAATGGACCATTTTCGTCCCGGCGTCCTGTACTTGGCCAGGGCCAGCGAATGCCATCGAAAGCATCTCGCCATGAGCGCCTGGCTCCATTAGGTAGCAGGATGGGTACTTCATCGTAACTTTCGAACCAAGATTCGCGTCAACCCATTCGTGGGTACCGTTTTCATACACCATAGCGCGCTGGGTTACCAAGTTATATACATTGGTAGACCAATTTTGTATAGTTGAATACCGTGATCGCGCGCCTTTTTTAACAATGATCTCGATCACACCACTATGAAAGGAGTTGGCGCTATAGGTTGGGGCGGTACACCCCTCAACATAATGGACATGCGCACCTTCTTCCACAATGATCATGGTTCTCTCAAACTGCCCAACATTTGGAGTATTTAAGCGGAAATAGGCTTGCAAAGGCAGATCCACTTTTACACCTTTAGGGACATAAACGAAAGAACCACCAGACCAAACAGCGCTGTTTAGAGCCGCGAATTTATTATCTTCAATAGGAACAACTTTACCAAAATATTCCCTGAACAAGTCAGGGTATTTTTTTAGCCCATCTTCGATAGATAAGAAGATCACACCTTGTTTTTCGAGGTGTTCCAAAACGGAGTGATACACCATCTCCGATTCATATTGCGCCCCTACGCCAGCGAGAAATTTCCGTTCGGCTTCGGGTACGCCTAACCGATCAAAGGTCTTTTTAATATCATCGGGAACATCATCCCAAGACCGTTCACTTTTTTCGGTGGACTTAACATAATAATAAATTTCATCAAAATTAAGCTCTTCAAGAGTTGGACCCCATTTTGGCATTGGTCTCGAAAGATAATGTTTCAATGCTTTTAGCCGAAACTCCAGCATCCATTCCGGCTCCTGCTTCATTCGGGAAATGTTACGAACAACTTCTTCGCTTAAACCTCGTTGTGATTTGAATACATAGTTATCATCGCGGTCATGAAAACCGTATTTGTATTCGCCCAGATCTTCTAAGATTTTCTCGTCTTCACTCATAATTGTTTGATCCAATAAGTAGGTAGATTATGCAACTTCTTCATATTTTTCACGAACCCAGTCATATCCCATCTCTTCTAGACGAAGAGCAAGATCAGGACCACCGCTCTCAACGATAATTCCATTCATCATAATATGAACAAATTGAGGCTTAATATAATTGAGGAGCCTTTGGTAATGGGTGATCACTAAAACACCAAGATCAGGACCATTTAGAGCGTTAACACCCTCTGAAACGATTCTCAGAGCATCAATATCCAAGCCTGAATCTGTTTCATCGAGGATGGCGATCTCAGGTTTTAACGTTGCCATCTGTAAAATTTCAGCGCGCTTTTTCTCCCCGCCCGAAAAACCGTCGTTCAAATACCGGCCGGCAAATGCTGGGTCCATTTTTAACAGAGCCATTTTCTCTTTGAGCATGGTCCTAAAATCAGGGATCGAAATTCCTTTATCCTCGGGATTGGCGGCTCTTCTGCGTGAATTGATAGCGGTACGAAGGAAGTTCGCCACGGTTACACCTGGAATGGATACCGGGTACTGGAACGCGAGGAAAATTCCAGCTCTTGAGCGTTCGTCTGCTTCAAGTTCAAGAATGTTCTTGCCTTTAAAGATGATCTCTCCACCAGTTACGGTGTAACCTGGGTGACCCATAAGGGTGTACGCTAATGTGGATTTGCCTGTTCCGTTCGGCCCCATGATTGCGTGCACTTCCCCTTGATTTATGGTTAAATTTAATCCTTTTAGGATTTCTTTACCTTCGACACTAACCTTGAGATTTTTTATTTCCAAAGCTGACATAATTAAACTCCAATTTGCGATTTTCAGTGATGTACGAGATTATAGCAAATCGGAGTTAATCTGTCAATATTTATGAATTTTATCTTATAAATTATATATATTCAAAATACTATATTTTTCGAACGTCATGAGAGCCGCTCTCGCGGATGCCAGCGGGGGTAATTTCGATAAATTCAGCGTTTTCTTGTAATTTCTTAATATTTTCGGCACCACCATAGCTTAGCCCAGATCGTAAGCCGCCAACCAATTGATGTAGCACCTCACCAACATTTCCGCGATACGGTACGACTGCTTCGACGCCTTCAGGAACGACCTTCATCCAATCTTCTTGGTCTTCTGCGCTCTCATCATTGTTCGCTTCAACCATTTTACGCCCCATAGTTGCCGCCAACGAGGCCATACCTCGAACAACTTTCACCTTTTGTCCATCGCGAATCACCGGCGATCCAGGTGCCTCTTCGGTACCCGCAAACATACTGCCAATCATAATGCTTTCAGCCCCCGCGGCTAAGGCCTTTACAAGATCACCCGCTTTTTGGATGCCCCCATCCGCAATCAAAGGTATGTCTATTCCGGTATCGCGAATTCCCTCAGCGCTATCCATGATAGCTGTTAGTTGCGGAACGCCAAAACCGGTCACAATTCGGGTGGTGCAGATCGAACCAGGGCCAATACCTACCTTGATAGCGCTAGCGCCGGCAAGTGTAAGATCGCGCGCCCCATCCCTAGACGCTACATTTCCTGCGATGATCTGCGCGTTTGGATGATTTGCTCTAAGGGTTCGCACCATTTCGACGCAATGGTCAGCGTGTCCATGGGCGATATCCAATACCAACACATCCACACCCGCTTCTAATAACGCTTCCGCGCGAGCGATCTCGCCTTTACTTACTCCAATCGCCGCTCCTACGCGCAGCCTACCCTTTTCGTCTAGTGCGGCATTGGGGTTTCGTACCGGTTTCAGCACATCTTGCGCGGTAACCAATCCTCGCACTGTTCCGTCGGGATTTAGAACTGGGATTTTTTCAATGCGGTTTTCATACAACAAACGCCTAGCTTCGTCAACTGAGAAATTCGCCTGCAGTGTGACCAGCTTTTCCTTTTTGGTCATAACATCTTGAACAAGCAATTTTCCATTTGGCACCAAATTAACATCACGGGTGGTAATGATGCCGTTTACAAAACCGCCATCGTCTGTTACCACCAACCCACCAACCTTATATTGGCGCATCAACTCGATTGCTTTTTCAACGAGTTCATTTGAATTAATACAATAGGGGTTTTCAACCATGACACCTTGAGCACGCTTGACCAGTTTGATTTGTTTAACGTGGTGCTCGATGGACATAAATCGATGGATAATGCCAATTCCACCAGCGTTCGCCATGGCGATCGCCATCGAAGTTTCGGTTACAGTGTCCATATTTGCGCTGAGAATGGGAATATTGATTCGAATTTTATCGGTTAAACGAGTGGAAGTATCCACTTGTTGCCTTGAGGTAATGGATGATTTTTGCGGGATCAATAACACATCATCGAAGGTAAGCCCTTTATTTTCCCTGATTTTCATAGTTTTCTCTCTCTTTTCCTATTCTTGCATCTTTTTGAGCGCAAAGATAAATCCAATTGTTAGAAGTATTGCCGCCATGCTAATTGAAATGAAAATGATAATATCGGATGTTTTCATTCTGTTTAAACCCGCGTCTCCTTCTAAGTTACCAATATTTTGGTCGATTTGTGGAGTTGACAAGACAGGGACAATCGTAGCGGTTGCTGGGGTCGCTGTTTGGGATGGGTAGGGTGTTAGTGTTGATAATTCAGGAGTGGCGGTTGGTTTAAGAACCACTGGGATGAGTAATTTTTGACCCGGATATATATTCATTTCAAAAATGGTTGGGTTATAAACTTTTATTTGGTCGATCTTCGTTCCATAGGATACAGCGATCAACCAAAGTGTTTCCCCTTCACGAACTTCATGAAATGTTTTTCCATTCGATTCGGGGGTATTCGCTACCAATGTTTTAACAACGACCGGATTAGAAGGTAGTAAGCTAATTTCAGCCTGCATTGAGGTGGGTATGACCTGAGGTTGGCCCGATTCTGTAGATCGGCCGCAGTCGATCACATAATAATAATAACCATCAACCTGAACCACTCCAGCGCCGATTTCCGTTAGCGATGGGGAAAGCATTGTGTTAAGATGCGGAGCATCTCCCTGCCACTCAAGAACAGCGTCTGAAACAGCTTTGCCACTACCGGCGGTGATATTCTCAGAAAAAAACCCGCCCTGTGTGAGATCACCCGCAAGGGGGTATCCTGCGGCGATCGCTCTTTGATATGGGCGAGATCCTCCAACACCGTAATGCGAAACACCACTAGCTGCCATAAATCCGGCATGAGACTGAGCAATACCCATTAGTATCGGATTCGTTGAATAAGCAGCCAAGCCATTCGCGGCTCTAAGCTGGTTTACCGCCGCAATTAAGGAATAAGGATCGCTATCGATCAGCGGCTTGGAAAACGAAAAAGCGCTTGGTTCTAAGGCGAAGGCTGTGTTTGAACAAAGTAGGACTAGCAAAACAATCAGGTAAACGCGTGTGACATTCTTCATAATCATCATTATTAATTTTATCAACAAAATTACTGATAAATTAACTCGCCTTTAGATTGCTTTTCACTTTATAATCATTACTTAGTTCTAAATTTCACAAAAGATTATCATCAACGATATTGAAAGGATTTTCCCCCAATGAACCCAGAAGAGAACATACCAACCAGCTATTCCAAATTTGACCCATCACACGATGTTTACCGATATCTTTCGAACCCACTTCAAAGCATTTTCGCTCCTCAAAATGTTGCCGTAATTGGCGCCACCGAAAAAGAAGGAAGCGTTGGCCGCACTATTTTATGGAATTTGATCAGCAGCCCATTTGGCGGCGCTGTATTTCCCATCAATCCAAAACGCCCGAGCTTGCTAGGGATCAAAGCATATCCTAGCATCAAAGATGTTCCTGATCAGGTAGATCTCGCAGTGATCGTAACCCCTTCGGCCAGTATCCCCGGTATCATTTCGGAGTGTGTGGAAGCCGGCGTAAAAGGTGCCATTGTTATTTCGGCCGGTTTCAAAGAAATTGGCGCTGTAGGTGTTGAACTTGAACGCCAGTTGTTAGAGAACGCCCGAAAAGGCAAGATGAGGATCATCGGACCAAACTGCTTAGGGGTAATGAACCCAGTAAGCGGCCTCAACGCCACGTTTGCGGCAGGTATGGCGCGCAAAGGCAATGTTGCCTTTATTAGCCAATCTGGTGCTCTTTGCACCGCCGTTTTAGATTGGTCATTCAAGGAAAATGTTGGCTTCTCTGCCTTTGTATCCGTTGGTTCGATGTTGGATGTAGACTGGGGTGACCTGATCTATTATCTTGGCGATGACCCGCATACCGAAAGCATCGTGATCTATATGGAATCGATCGGAGACGCCCGCTCATTTCTATCCGCCGCTCGTGAAGTTGCCCTCAGCAAACCGATCATTGTCATTAAACCTGGTAGAACCGAAGGTGCTGCCCGTGCCGCGGCATCGCACACCGGCTCATTAACCGGTTCCGATGAAGTGCTTGATGCTGCTTTCAAACGAGCCGGTGTTCTACGAGTTGAAAGCATTAGCGAAATATTCTCAATGGCGGAAGTGCTTGGTCGTCAACCCCGACCAAAGGGGCCAAGACTTACCATCCTTACCAATGCGGGTGGTCCTGGCGTGTTAGCGACAGACACCTTAATAACCAATGGAGGTGAGTTGGCTGAAGTATCCCCAGAAACGATCGCCAAGCTGAATGAGATCCTACCCTTCTCTTGGAGCCATAACAACCCGATCGATATCATTGGTGACGCGGATCCACAACGATATGCAAAATCCCTTGAAATTGCCGCTTCAGACCCGAACAGCGATGGATTGCTTGTTATCCTCACCCCACAAGCAATGACCGACCCAACCGCCACTGCTGAAGCGCTAAAGTCTTACGCGAAAAGTTACGAAAAACCGATCCTCGCTTCTTGGTCTGGTGGTAAAGAAGTTGCCGCCGGAGAAGCTATTTTGAACAAAGCTGGAATTCCAACTTTTGAGTATCCGGATGATGCCGCGAAAGCATTCACCTATATGTGGCAATCTTCGTTCAATCTCAAGACCCTTTACGAAACCCCGAGCTACACCGAAGACGCAAACCATACTCCCGATAGAGACCTGGCGGCAAAGATCATTGACGATGTACGAAAATCAGGCCGAGACCTACTAACCGAAGCCGAATCCAAGGATCTGCTTAAGGCCTATGGTATTCCCACCACGGCAATGTACATTGCCGCCACCGAAAAGGATGCCTGCGATAAATCTGAATTGTGCGGTTTCCCGGTCGTGCTCAAGCTCCATTCCGAAACGATCACCCACAAAACCGATGTTGGCGGCGTGAAATTAAATATTACTAATTGTGAGGAAGCCAAAAAGGCTTTCAATGAGATCAAAGACTCAGTTACCCGATTAAAGGGCGTGGAACACTTCCAAGGCGTTACCGTCCAGCCAATGATCAAATTAGAGGGTTACGAGTTGATCGTTGGCTCCTCGATTGATCCACAATTTGGTCCAGTGCTTTTATTTGGTACCGGTGGCCAGTTGGTAGAAGTCTTCAAGGATAGATCTCTTGGGCTTCCTCCGCTAAACACAACCTTGGCAAAGAGAATGATCGAACGTACTAAGATCGCCAAAGCCCTCGCGGGGGTTCGTGGCCGCAAACCGGTTGATATGGACGAATTAGAGAAATTACTTGTACGTTTTAGCCAATTGGTCGTTGAGCAGAGATGGATAAAGGAGATCGATATCAACCCATTGATCGCCTCACCTGATGGTTTATTAGCCCTCGATGGACGAGTTGTTCTCTTTGGTTTAGATACAAAAGAAACTGATCTACCAAAACTCGCGATTCGACCTTACCCCAATCGCTATGTTGGGGAATGGAAAATGAAGAATGGTTCAGATGTAATGATTCGCCCCATCCGCGCCGAAGACGAACAATTGATGATAAATTTCCACAAACATCTCTCGGATCGATCCGTGTACTTACGGTATCTGTCGCCGATGGTGCTAAGCGATAGAGTAACCCATGAACGGTTGGCAAGAGTTTGCCATTGTGATTACGCGCGTGAGATCGCTCTTGTTGTGGAAACTGATATAGATGGCCAGAACAACATTATCGCGGTGGGTAGAATTAGCAAGCTAAAAGGGGAAGATGATGAAGCCCGTATCAGTTTGCTGGTCAATGACAAATACCAAGGCCAAGGGATTGGACTCGAATTAGTCAATCGCCTAATCAAAGCTGCGAGGCATGAGAAGATTAAGCGTATCATTTCAATCATGTCACAAGAGAATACTTCCATGCAAAGGCTTTGCCGGCGCGCAGGATTCTCATCCATCTCCACAAATTCAAAAACGGGAATGATCGAAGCGTCGTTATCGCTCTAACTAAGCTAAAATACGGTAGGGTCTAAACCCTACCGTATTTTTTTAATTATGAAAAATTTTATTTATCAGTGTACCAATCCAAAATGCGAACTACGATTCCCTGTTCATGAAAACTCAGGGTTCAATGAGCGCTGCCCAAAATGTCTCGGTAAGACAGATCTGGTTCACACTTCGAATGCGGCACAAGAAAACCGAACCGAACGCAAGACGCGGCCAGGCAACATTATTGTTTTAATCGATAATGTCCGTTCAGCCTTTAATGTCGGCGCGATGTTACGAACAGCTGAATGTTTTGGCATAGAGACCATATATCTTTGCGGGATAACCCCGGATATTTCGGATAAAAACGTGCAAAAAGCCAGTATCGGCTCAGAACAATATTTACAAGTAATCAACAAGAATAACAGCCTGAAAACTGTACAAGAATTGATCGAGCTTGGGTATGAAATTTGGTCCTTGGAATTAGACGACAACGCTATCGATCTCAACTCGGTAAAATTAGGCGGGAGGAAAATTGCGCTAATTGTCGGCAATGAACGATGCGGTGTTGACCCAGCAATTTTAGCGCTTTCAACTCAAATCATCCAAATACCAATGTTGGGAAACAAAAACTCGCTAAATGTGGAGGTTTCTTTTGGAATCGCGATTTCTACTATAAGCACAATCCCAAAAAACTAAAACCGGACCTGGTCCAAAATTTCAACAGTATGAAGCGCTGGTTTATTCACCCCGTCTGTAATTTGGGTGCGGCAAGATGTTCCGGGGGAGCAAATGATCGTTTTTCCTTCAACAAAACCCTGTTTTAGTGCTGGAAATAAGGTCAAATTAGCCACCCCAAGCGAAGTAGCGGCGTGTTCAACTTCATACCCAAAAGAACCAGCCATCCCGCAACAACCTGTGTTTAGCACATTCACCGTGTACCCAAATTTTTCCAGAAGCATTTGAGTTGCCTCAACCCCTACTGGAACACCATCGGTAGATAGCGTTTGGGCCTTTTGATGACAATGACCATGCAAAAGGACAGTGGTTTCATTGCTCAACGAAGGCGGAAAGTCTGGCGTGCCAAGCACTTCCCGAAGTAGGTATTCGTCAATAAAAAAGGTCCTATCCGCGATCTTTTTTAAGTCCGCGAACGGAGCGTCTAACACATCGAAAATCTCATCTTTAAGAATATAGACCTCCGAGGGTTCCAAACCAATAATTGGCATTGTTCCTTCAGGATCAAGCGCGTGGATTTCATCAACCAAAGATCTAACTTGGCTTTTCGCTTGCTTTAAGAAGCCTTTTGAAAAAAAAGTTCTACCAGCTCCGATCGTTTTTGTGTTGATCACTTCTACACCAAGCCGATGAAGCAGGTTCAATGCGCTCGCTTCGATCTGAGTATCAAAAAAGTGACTATAGGTATCTGTTACTAGAATGCATTTGGTGCGGGTTATCCATTTTTCTTTCAAAAATAACACACGTTTATTCATTTTTGGGAAGGCATGTTTATCAGAAATCGAGAGAGCTTTTCGAAGCGGGGAGAATTTTTCGATTGTGAACGCGGCTAGATTAAACAAAGATGGGAATAGTGCAAAAATTTCGGTGAAAACTGGCAAGTAACCGAAAAGGGTGTCTCGAAGGGAATGTGAATGGTCTTGATAATAACGATCCAAGAACGCCACCTTTAATTTTGCCACATCCACCTTGCTTGGACATTCTGATTTGCAGCCTTTACAAGCAAGGCAGAGGTCGAAGGTTTCCTTTAGATCTTTGGTCGAGATCTCAGAATTTTCAGAATAAATAAATTCCCGTAATAAATTTGCCCGGCCGCGAGTAGAAAAAACCTCATCCTTGGTAATTTGGAAGCTGGGACACATAACACCATCTTCTTTACGACAAACACCTTGCCCATTACATTTTTCAATAGTCCTCAGAAATCCACCGGTAGCCTCAAAATGGATAGCTGGTTCCCACAAATTTATTGCAGATTTTTGATCATTCCGCAGGTTACTATCCAGCAGTGGAGCGTTTATGATCTTGTTCGGATTTAATATGCCGTAGGGATCAACAACTTGTTTAAAACCTTTCATCAATTGGAAGATCTCCGAGCCATAAGTATCCTTCACCCATTCACCACGCGCAATTCCATCACCGTGCTCTGAGGACATCGACCCACCAAGAGCAAAGGTCAACTTCGCTACATCGGTTGAAATTTTTCGCAAGATGGTCTTGCCATTCTTCGATCGCAGATCGATGGTTGGCCGAACGTGCAAACAGCCCGCCGAAGCATGGGCATAATAGGAGGCTTGCACCTGATACATTGCAAATATACGGTGGAGTTCACTAACAAATTTCCCCAGGTTTTCTATTGGAATGGCGCAATCTTCAATAAACGCGATCGGTCGTTCGCTGTTACTTGTTGAATCAAATAATCCAAGGCCAACTTTTCTGGTCACCCAAATATTATTCTGATCTTCACTACTTTCAGCGATATAGATAACATCTCGCCCAACTTGACATTTTTTTAATAAGGTTGGTTTATCATCCCCAGAAAACTCCAAAACCAGAAATGCTTCGGATTCGCCATTGAAATATTTAAGGTTTTTGGAATAGGCCGGCACACTTTTTGCCAATTGGATCAAATTCTGCGGAATCAGCTCGACCGCGCTTGGGTGGTGTCCTAATAAAAAGGGAACGTCTTCACAAGCCGCGACGATGCTTTTATAGGCGAGTATGGCGAGTACAGTGAATTTTGGCTTGTCAACAAGCTTTAATCGAGCCTGCTGAATTACACCCAAGGTGCCTTCGCTGCCAGCCATAATCGGCGCAAGATTGATGGAGGAATCAGCCCCCCTGCGAGGATAGTACGGTTCCCCCCACTCCTCCGGCTGCGTGGCGGACCATGGAATGAGATAGTTCAAACGGTATCCAGCGGAATTTCGCCATGTTCTTGGCCCATTTTGTTTGAAGAGTTCGCCCGCGCCTTCTTTTATATCGAAAGCGCGATTCACGATCTTGCCAAACAAAGTGGAATCGCTCTGCCGAGCTGCTACATCGCCCCAAATTGCGGAAGTACCATCTGATTGGAGCACCTGACAGGAGACCAAATGATCCGCTGTCATCCCGTAACGAATAGAATGTGCCCCGGTAGCATTATTCCCGATTACTCCGCCGAGGGTTGCTCGTTCGCTGGACGCTGGATCGGGCCCAAACATTAAGCCGAATTTCGCGGCCTGCTTATTCAAATGCGCCAGAATGAAACCTGGTTCTACTACAACTTCTTTTCTTTCCACATCGATTGAACCGACCATGTGATTCAAATATTTCGAATGGTCTACAATGATCGCTTCACCAATAGCCTGGCCAGCCAAAGAACTTCCCGAGCCACGGGGGAGGATGGGCAGCCTAAATTTTGCCGCCAACTCCACCGCCGCGATCAGGTCTTCTTGTGTCCTTGGAATCAAAACAGCATGGGGCATGAACTGATAGATCGAGGCATCCGTGCTGTAAAGGTGCCTTGTTACCTGATCTGTCTTAATTTCACCCGAAAAATTCTTTTTGAGTTCATTGGAAAAATCTACAATGTTTTGCATTTTAAAATTATAAACAAAAAACTCCCCATTGTTTGGATGGGGAGTGAAGTTGATGACGTTTCGATTACTTTTTTGCGGAAGCTTGGGACGCGACCGAGGCAACAGCCTGAGCGATCGCTTCTTCATTTCCAAGGTAATAGTGTTTGATCGGCCTTAGGTCCGCGTCTAACTCATACACTAAGGGGACACCAGTTGGAATATTGAGTTCGGTAATTTCAGAATCGGGGATATTATCGAGGTACTTTACCAGTGCCCGTAAACTATTACCGTGGGCGGCTACAAGTACTTTTTTGCCGCTTTTGATCATAGGAGCAATGGTAGCGTGCCAATAAGGTAAAACACGATCCAAAGTAATTTTTAATGATTCTGTGGCGGGAAGATCTTTAGCGGCAACTTCGGCATAACGGCGATCAAATTTTGGATGCCGGGCATCGGTTTCTTCGAGGGCGGGTGGGGGTACGTCATAACTGCGGCGCCAGATCTTGACCTGATCTTCTCCAAAGCGCTCTGCCATTTCAGCCTTATTCAAACCTTGCAAATCGCCATAATGGCGTTCATTTAATTGCCAAGCTCGCACTACGGGGATCCAATCCAGATTCATATTGTCCTGAACGATCCCTAAGGTTTTGATGGCTCTTTTTAAAACGGAGGTGTAGGCGATATCGAATTCGAAATTGTTTTGTTTTAGCACAATACCAGCCTGACGAGCTTCTTCACGACCAAGATCCGACAGGTCCACATCGGTCCAGCCAGTAAATTTATTTTCCAAATTCCAAGTGCTTTGTCCATGACGAACAAGGACTAATATGTATTTTGCTTCCATTTCAAACTCCAATAACAATTTTTATTTTTTTTTGATAACTTTCAGACAAACAAGATTTCTAAAATATCAAATCAAATTTGAACTATTTATCGGGCAAATTATATCCTATAATAGAAAACACTATGGCTACTGAAGATGTGACACCGGTTCGACAGCAATACTTAGATCTCAAAAAACAATATCCTGATACTATACTTTTTTTCCGTCTCGGTGATTTTTACGAAACTTTTGATGAAGATGCGGAAACAATTTCGAGGGATTTAGATATCGTTTTAACTTCACGACCGATCGGGAATGGAGTACGAGCTCCCCTTGCCGGAATTCCATATCACGCCGTCGATAATTACCTTTCGCGGTTAATTTCCAAAGGTCACCATGTGGCGATCGCGGAACAATTAGGCGATCAACCCCAAAAAGGAATATTTCCACGTAAAGTCGTTCGTGTTATAACCCCCGGTACCGTTCTTGATCCGCACTTGTTGCCCGGTGATTCTAGCAATTATCTTTGTTCCGTTTATATTTTCAATAACAAATTCTCCATCGCCACCGCGGATATTTCGACCGGGGAGTTTTTGGTTACCGAAGGCCCTTTGGAGAATGATTCAATCATTCGGTCAGAGATCAACAGAATAAATCCAGCTGAAATTATTCTCCCTGAAGGCCAGAACCTCCCCGAAGGGGTAATTGTCCATACTTCAATCCTTCCGGCATGGCGTTTCGATAACGGAAAGTGCAAGAACACCATCCTCGCGCATTTTAATATTTCTGAAATAGCAGGTTTTGGAATTTCACCTTCCTCGCCCTCGATCAACTCAGTAGGAGCGATCCTACAATATGTTTCTGAAAATGAGCCGAGCGCGATCAAATTATTAACGGATATTCGCGTTTATCACCTCGATGAATTTATGGTTCTCGACAGCCAGACCAGGAAAAACTTAGAATTAACCGAAAGTCTTCGTGGCGAAGCGAAAGGGTCTTTGCTCGAACTGATCGATCTGACAGTCTCACCAATGGGTAAGCGGCTGTTACGGCAATGGATATCCCAACCTCTTCTTGATATCAACCAGATACAGACTCGACAAGATGGGGTTCAGTTTTTTTTCAATTCAGGATTACTACGCGCTGAAGTGAGAGCCATCCTTAAAAATATCGCGGATATCGAACGATTGATAAATAAAGTAGCCTCCGGCAACATTTTGCCACGCGAGTTAATTAAGCTACGCGATACTTTAGAAGTTTTACCGGAGCTTAGAAAGAGCCTGGGAACACATAACCAGATCCTTGACTCAGTTTTTTCTAAGATACATTCATTCGAAACGGAATTGCTCCTTCTCATTCGATCGATCTCAGAGGATGCCCCAGCCACGATGCAAAACACCGGTATTATCAAGCCTGGTTTCTCCAGCGAGTTAGATAATATCTTAGACGCTTCCTCACATGCCAGAAATTGGATCAACTCGCTTGAAGCAACCGAAAGAGAACGAACGGGAATCAAAACCCTGAAAGTTGGCTACAACAAAGTTTTCGGATACTACCTGGAAATTTCCGCTGGACAATCCCAAAACGCGCCAACAGAATACATACGGAAACAAACTTTGGTAAACGCGGAGCGCTATATTACTCCTGAAATGAAGGAGTATGAAACTCTCATCCTAAACGCCGATGACCGCATTAGAGAGATCGAAGGGAGATTATTCAAGGAGATCTGCCAATCTCTTTCCTCCAGAATTAAAGAATTTCTCGAAACCGCCAGGGCGATCGCTCACCTCGATTGCCTCTCCACGATCGCCGAAACATCCGCGAACAATGGCTTTGTGCGACCAGACATAAAAGCGGAAGATGTTCTCGAAATCATCGATGGCCGGCACCCTGTTGTGGAAAAGAATCTGCTCAACGGGCGCTATGTTCCAAACGATATCATCTTCGAGCCGGGTGAACGGATTCGATTGCTTACCGGGCCAAATATGGCAGGAAAATCAACGTATTTACGGCAAGCAGCCATCATTGTCCTAATGGCGCAAATGGGTTGTTTTGTGCCGGCTTCATCCGCCAGGATCGGACTCGTAGATCGTATCTTCACCCGTATTGGAGCACAAGACGAGATCCATTCAGGCCATTCTACTTTTATGGTTGAAATGATCGAGACATCCAACATTTTACACAACGCCACCGAGCGATCCCTGATCATTCTTGACGAAGTTGGCCGTGGAACGAGTACGTACGATGGTGTATCGATTGCGTGGTCGGTAATCGAATATATCCATAATCACCCATCACTGCGTTCAAAAACATTATTTGCCACTCACTACCACGAGCTTACCCAACTATCTGAAAAATTACCGGGTTTACGAAACTACAATATTGCCGTTTCCGAAACCGACGGGAAAGTTGTTTTTCTTCACAAGATCATTGAAGGCGGTGCGGATAAATCCTACGGCATCCACGTTGCCCAATTAGCCGGGCTGCCGCGGGTCGTTATTACCAGAGCCGAAGAGATCCTGATCGATTTAGAGAAAAATTCTGGTACATCTAAGAAGAATCCACTTTCAGCCCAACAAGTTGCCTTATTTCCAGAAACAAATCCGCTGGTCGAAGAAATTCGCCAGCTTGATATCAACACTTTGTCGCCTATTGAAGCGTTGAACAAAATTTTCGAATGGAAAAAAGATCTCTCGAAATAAAAAAACCGCAGAAATAAATTCTGCGGTTTTTTGTTGTCTACAAATAACTCTTATAACTGAGGCGTTTGTGCTTTCGATCGAGCGATCGCCCATACAAGCAAACCAATAAGCGCCAAAGCGACTACCCAGATCACAACCAACTCAATCCCTTGAGCGTTGGAATATTGAACAACGATCGGGGCAATAATTACCGAAACTAAGTTGACCACTTTGATCATTGGGTTGAGTGCTGGACCTGCGGTGTCCTTGAAAGGATCACCAACGGTATCGCCAACAACAGAAGCCTTATGTCGTTCTGAGCCTTTTCCGGTATTGTTCGCGGGATTTTTTGGTTCGTCCTCGATCAATTTCTTAGCATTATCCCAAGCTCCACCGGAGTTGTTTAGGAATACAGCCAAGAGTTGCCCAGAAACGATGATACCGGCGAGGAAACCGCCTAAAGCCTCAACCTGTAAGGTAAGACCAACCACAATTGGGGTAACAATACCGAGTAAAGCCAAACCAACCAATTCTTTTTGAGCGGCAGTGGTTGAGATCTCAACAGCCTTCGCGTAATCCGGCTTTACTAAACCTTCTAATACACCTAACTTGAACTGCCTGCGGGATTCTTGAACAATCAAAGCGGCGGCTCGGCTAACAGCTTGGATGGCGAAGGAGGAGAACAACCACGGTAACGCTCCACCGATCAACATCCCTACGAATACTTGGGGAATATCAACACGAATACCAATATTTTGGATCTGCTGAGCAACATCGATACCATTTAATGCTTGGGCGCGGCTTACATCAACCATAAAGGAGCCAAAAAGGGAAACAGCCGCGATCACCGCTGAACCGATAGCGACACCCTTTGTAATGGCCTTGGTGGTGTTACCAACCGCATCCAAGTCGGACATGATCTGCTGGGCCTTCTTTGTTTCAGGATCTTCCATGCCAGACCAAGACATTTCACCGATACCATTCGCGTTATCAGCGATTGGGCCAAAGGAATCCATAGCCACATTGTTGCCAGTGAGGGTTAACATACCAATACCGGTCATCGCTACACCGTATAAAATGTATGAAATTCGTTGAGCTGCAGTAACATCAGGAATGGTACCCATGATGAAAATGGAAGCCATGATCGTTACAGCAATGACCAAAACAGACCAAACGGAAGATTCAAACCCAACAGAAATACCCTGAAGAATCAACGTAGCTGGGCCAGTATCGGCAGCTTTTTTAATTTCTTGGACTGGTGAAGTGTGTGTACCAGTAAAGTATTCGGTCAAACGGTCTATCAGGATGGCAAGCAGTACACCAACCGCAACTGTGGTCGGGGTTCGCCACCAACCGCCAAACGCGTCCATTTCTGGTTTGTTCATATAAACATAACCAGCGATGAAGAACAAAGCCGCGGAAATTGCGGCTGAACTTAAGAAACCTTTGAAAATAGCCGCCATTGCGTCTTCATTTTTTCCAGGTTCACTTTTTACTACGTAAGTACCAATAATAGAGGATAAAACACCAATGCCTCGAACGATCAATGGGAAAATGATCCACTCAAGACGACCAGTGAAATGATACAGAGATAAACCTAAAATCAAACCTGAAACGATGGTTACTTCGTATGATTCGAAAATATCAGCAGCCATACCGGCGCAGTCACCAACATTATCACCAACCAGGTCAGCAATAACGGCGGGGTTTCGAGGATCATCTTCAGGAATGCCAGCTTCAACCTTACCAACAAGGTCGGCGCCAACATCAGCAGCTTTGGTAAAAATACCGCCGCCTACTCGCATAAAGAGGGCAAGGAGCGTTCCACCAAAACCAAAACCCAACAATGCGTCCGGCGCGGCAGTACCCAAAACGATAAAGATCACGGTACCACCTAATAACCCAAGCCCGTCGGTCAACATACCGGTGATCGTTCCGGTTCGGTAAGCAATTCGCAGGGCATCAGCAAAGGATCGACGGGAAGCAGAAGCTACGCGCACATTTCCTTGAACTGCCATTCTCATACCGATCTGACCTACGGTCAGGGAGAATCCAGCACCCATCACAAACGCGATGGCTCGGGCGATACCAATGATCAGTTTTACCTGATCCTCAGACATTCCCACGAATCGTTTCATCGCCTCTTCGCTTGGTGGCACGATGTAAACGGAGAAGAACAAAGCAACTGTCAGAACTAGAATCAAGGGAAGAATTGATTTTAGTTGTTGTTTTAGGTAGGCATCAGCGCCATCCTTGATGGCACCCCAAACCTCTTGCATTTTTGGTGTACCGCTATCTTCCTTCATTATTTGATTGCGCAAAATCCACGCATAAAGCAGACCTATCAGTGCAATACCAAAGACGGCCCAAATGGCAATCGCCTCAAATTGCGTCAATCCATTTATTTGAATCAGATACATCAGCTATCCTCCAAAATTTGTATTTTTGTTACAAAAAAACAAAATCTTATGTCGGAATTTTACAATACTGACCCTAATAAAGCAAGATTATTATAACTTTCGGCACTATGTAATGTGATATTTGATAACTAAGTTTAAGCAAAATTGGGTATTGCAAATTAAAAATATATATTGTATATTATTCGTTGGCACTGCTGATGGTTTCATCTGCTGTGCCTTATTTTTCGCAGATTTTCAAACAGAATAAAAACAAACAATTATGTAAGGTTTTATTGTCTTACTTCTCTTGAATTAAGGTATAAAAAAGGGTATTCTGTTTTTGATATCACAAATTTTTAGGAAGCATGTTAGATGGATGAGCCACTATTGATAACCGAAGAAGAAGAAGAATATTCCCCCATAGCAAGAATGATCGAGCTCGGGCGACAAAAATCATATGTCACCCTGGATGATATTTTGCATTTTTTCCCAGAGGCTGAACATGATGTTGAGCAACTCGAGGAAGCTTTTGCCGCATTACTTAGTGCAGGTATTCCTTTTGTTGAAGACACCGCCTCTGCTGAGCCGTCTGAAGATGAATTAAATGACCAGGATGATGCTCTCGAAAATGAAGTCATTCACGATATTGATGATTATTTAGCCAATATCGATACCGACGATACGATCGGTTTATACCTCAAGGAAGTAAGCCGGGTTCCGTTGCTCACCGCCGATGAGGAAGTGACGTTAGCTCAACGTATTGAGAATGGCCGAATTGGCCGCGAAGAATTGGCAAAAGGTAACGCCAGCCCAAAGAAGAGACTTGATCTTAGGACTCATATTGAAGATGGTTGGTCAGCCAGAGAACATCTCATTACCGCCAACTCTCGTTTAGTGATCTCTGTCGCGAAAAAATATATGGGCCGAGGGGTTCCCTTTTTGGACCTGATACAAGAAGGAAATATTGGCCTCATTCGTGCCACCAAAAAATTCGATTATCGCCGTGGTCATAAGTTTTCTACCTATGCCACTTGGTGGATCCGTCAGGCAGTTACCCGCGCTATAGCCGACCAAGGTCGTACCATACGCGTGCCAGTGCATATGGGCGATCAGATTAATAAACTATTACGGGTGCAACATCAACTTACCCAAAAACTCGGCAGAGAGCCATCGGTTGAAGAATTAGCCACGGAGCTCGATGTTCCAGCTAAAAAAGTTGAAAATATGATTCAGGTTGCCAGAAGACCGCTTTCATTGGAAACTCCAACGGACGATGAAGAAGATTCTGTTCTTGGTGATTTTATTGAAGACGACGAAGCCGCGCCACCAGATGATACCGCGACCTATAACCTGCTTCGCGAACATCTCTCAGAAGTGCTCAATGGGTTGCCTCCTCGCGAAGTGAGAATTTTACAATTACGCTATGGCTTATTGGATGGCCAAGCGTATACACTTGAAGAAGTTGGCCGAAAAATGGGCGTGACTCGCGAGCGGGTTCGGCAAATTGAAGCCCAAGCGCTAAGCCGCTTACGACACCCCTCGATCAGACGAAAGCTTCGAGACTATTTAGGTGAATAAAAAAAAGTTCCTGATTTTTCAGGAACTTTTTTTTTAGGCAATGAGCGAGTCGACGATCAGCGCGATGAAGATAAAAAATAGGTAGTAGCTGGAATATTTATAGAGGGTCCAAGCGACTTTATTTCCTTCTACTTTTACAACTCTCCATGCTAAAAAGATGAACCCGACCCCTAATAGCACAGATGACAATAAGAAAACCGAACCTGTATATTGGAATAGCGGTAGTAACAGTGTCGATAACACTAATATGATCGAATAATTGAAGATAGATCTTCTTGTGAACGCTTCGCCCATAATAACGGGCAACATTGGGATTTTCACCTTGGCATAATCATTTTTTCGAACGATGGCCAAAGCCCAAAAATGAGGCGGAGTCCAAAGAAAAACGATCAAGAACAAAAGGAAAGCTTGGACTGATATCTGGCCAGTAACAGCCGTCCATCCAATAACAGAGGGAAGTGCCCCCGCACCACCACCAATGACGATATTTTGCACGGTAGCTTTCTTCAGTAGAATGCTATAAAAATATACGTAGTAAATAATACCTAATAACGTGAGTGCGGCGGAAATTGGGTTAATGTAAATCAAAAAGATATAAATGCTTACCAAGCAAAAACTAATTCCAATTGCCAAAGCTTCTGATGGATAGATTCGTCCTGAAGGAACTGGGCGTTTGGAGGTGCGCTGCATTTCGCTATCCAGATCCCTATCGAGAAATTGATTGATCGCCCCAGAGCCACCGGCAGCGAGTGCCCCACCTAATAACGTTAAAATGATGGTTCTAGATTCTGGGACTGCCTTGGCACCAAAGAACATACCAGCAAGGGTGGTTAATAACAATAATAATACGATGATCGGCTTGGTCAGCTGGATCACATCCATAAAGCGTTCCCGCAAATTTAGTTCGGGATAATCCATCTTTTGGCCAAAGGCTTTTTTTGAAGTGATCGCAAAATAAACAAGATCGAGGATGATCGTCAGGGTTGTAATTTTGTGCAACATTCTAAAATCTGTGCTGGCGCTATCCATTACCATTTCTAGCCCGATCAACACCTGAAATACATAAAGGATCAGCAGAATGCTTGCCTGATTGAGTAAGAGATGGTTTGTTCGATAATGCTTCCATACAAAGTGAAGATTGACAACTAACCAGATCATTACAACCAGCGCAAAAACCCGATGAACAAAAAAGCTGAGTGCCGCTAAGTTGATTGGGGTACAAAAGGGCTGTTTATCGCAGATCGACAGGAAAAAACTTTCAGAAGTTGCATAACTGAGAAGTAAAAAAATACCTGTTAGGATGACAGTAATTGTTGTTCTTATTTTTAAAGTATTAAATATATTTATTGACATTTTTTTGTGCTTCAGTCGTTTTTAGAAAGAAAGGATATCCGAGCAATAATATTAAAGCAAACGCGAACCATTGCAATGCATATCCTGCGTGTGGACCATCTGTGATTTCAACAGTGGCAATAATTGGCAAAGGGGGTTCTGTTTGGTTGTTCGTTGGAAAAACCTGAATGAACACAGGAGAAAGTTGGTACTCATATAATTGTTGGATCTGGTCGTAATCGAAATCGATCCAAAATTCCGGTCTTTTGGAGATATCTTTTTTTTCTACTTTGATAGACCGTCGAATTATGCCCGTTAAACTAATTTCGCCGTCTACCGCATATTTCAACCAATCCTGACGGGTGCCATTTCCCTCGGCAGGTATCCAACCTCTGTCGATCATTACAGCAGAGCCGTCGCTGAGGATCAACGGGGTTAGTAGAGAATACCCCAGCTGTGAATCAACATATTGATTCAATCGAACAATGGAATGATCGTTATCAAAAACCCCCGTAAGCTTTACTTTTCGATATTCCATATCACCGGATAAGTCATTGACCTTAGAAGAAATATCGATGACGGGTTGTTGCGTTGCCTTGATGTAATTTGCGTTGAAGATTTGTCTGAAATAGTACCGTTCTACCTGCCACAACCCTAAGCGAATGAGCACCAATGATGCCAGTAGAACTAAAAAGGTCATTAGAATGACCCTGATTTCTAGGTAGTATTTAAAGTTCAGCTTCATTTTTAGGTTGTTTTTTAAATGGGAAGGCGGCAATACTATAAATAAATAACATGACGCCTAACGGAATTCCAGCGATAAAAATGCCATACGCTCTCAAGGATCCGGTAAGTGGCTCCTTGACTTCAAAACCTAATTGTTTATTGGGCTGAAAAGAACATTCGAAGGAAAAATAGTTTGCGTCATTGAATTTTATGCTAGCAAATGAACCGGATGGAATAAACAAACTGCCGAAGTGATGATCAACAACATCCTCATTGTGTATCGTGAGAGTATCACCGAGGACAAAAGTTAGTGATTCCGGAATGATCGATTCCCCTAGCTTTAAAGCCAACCTCTCGCTCGTCCCATTTGGAATCGTATATTCTATGGTTGTCGCCGGCCGAGTAGAACCGGTTTGCATATAGGAATACGAAATTTCATTGACGATTACAGCAAAAACTAAACCAATCAATAGGCAAACAAAAAGGCGAAAATACTTAGAATTGAGAGACATAAAATTTATAGGGGCAGTTTTTCGAGAACTGCCCCTATTATATCAGCCTAAAATGCCAATGAGGTAGAGTGCGGGGTAAAAGAAGATCCAAACAACATCAATAAAGTGCCAGTAAATTGTCGCCGCTTCCACAGCCCAATAATTTTCCGATGAATACAGATCTCTTCGGCCATTATTGAGGATAATACAAAGGAATATTACGCCCGTAAGCACATGAAAAGCATGCATCCCGGTCATCATGAAGAAAACTGCGCTTGCCGCACTATCGCCAGCAGAGAAAGGTGCTTCCTGCCATTCTACGCCTACAACACCCAGTAAGAAGCCAACACCAAGAACAAGGGTAACGATTGTACTAAAAATAAATCCATTTTTATTACCGGCTTTGATGTAGGTTTCAGCCCGATTCATAAAAAAGCTGGAAATTAACAAAACACCGGTTACGATCAACCCTAATACTTGGTTGAGATCTGGTCTAGTTAGCCCCAATAAGTTGAATCGAGTCACTAAAAGACCGGCAAATAGAAAGGCATCGGACAGAATGAATAACCAAAAACCTAATCGATTGGTGGTTATCTTCCACGTTAGGCTGCTTTGATCTGCATCTTCATCTAATTTCGCCAATTTATAAACGTGCATATAGTAATACAGAACCAAACCAGCCTTAATAGTTGCGGCAATGGATAACAGCAGCAACGACTGGTTCGTTATTGCCACCATATATTCAATAAAGGTTAAGAAAGCTAAAACGATGAAGATGACCAAGCCTTGATTCAACTGGGAGGATAAGTTGCTTTGATTGTCCGACATTAAAGAACCTCTTTTTGGATAAATTCAACGTACTTCGACCCTTCCAATCCGTAATCGTATGGCTCGCCAACAACGATCATTTCTTGGTCATAATTATGGGCAGGTAATGGGGACGGAACCAACCATTCTGGGGAACGTGAATTCCATACGTTTCCAGTAGCGTCAGCTTTGCCCCTTATTGTTTTAATGATATTGAAAATAAACACAAGGATGGAAATCGCGATCAGGTAGGCAGCAACGGTCATCGCTAGATGCCATACATCAAAATTCAAAGCGGGGTCGTAATCTGCGATCCTTCTACGCATTCCCAGTAAACCTACGCGCATCATAAACAACGTAAGTATAAGAAATGATGGTGTCATCAGCCAGAAGTGGATCTTTCCCAAAGTCTCATTCAAGCGTTTTCCGGTAGCTTTGGGGAACCAGTAATAAAGTGCGGCGAAGAAAGGAAAAATATAACCGCCGAACATTGTATCGTGAAAGTGACCAACAATAAAATAGGTATCAGTAAGGTGAAGATCAGTAGAAACAGTGGCATTGGGGGGACCAGTGAGGCCTCCAAGAAGGAATACCACGATTCCACCTAACACAAACAAGAACGGGGTTGGCAGATCACGTGTTAGTTTTCCTTGCCACAAGGTCGCGACCCAAGAGAAGAACTTTACGCCAGTTGGTACCGCCACGAGCAAAGTACTGTACATAAAGGGAACTCGCAAATACTCGTTCATCCCCGATGAGAACATATGGTGAGCCCAAACAAGAAACCCAACCAAGGCGATCCCCAAGGAAGACATCGCGATCCACTTGTAACCAAACAGTGGTTTGCGAGCAAACACGGGCAACAATTCGCTAATAACCCCAAGACCTGGAAGAATGAACACATAAACAACAGGATGTGAATAGAACCAGAACAAGTGCTGAAACAGAATTGGATTACCACCTTTGGTGGGATCAAAGAAAGGCATTCCCATCAATCGCTGAAATAACACTAGCTGGAAGGCCAAACCGATCATTTGGGTTGCCGTGAGGGAAATGATGGAAGTTGCGGTTGCTGCCCACACAAAAATTGGCATCCGAAAAGCGATCATTCCTTTTGCTCTAAGTCGTAAAACAGTAACGATCAGGTTTAAGGCACCAAGAATGGACGACCACCCCGCGACCCAGATACCAACAAAAAACATTGACATACCTAAAGGAGCACGAACGGATAGGGGCGGATACCCAGTCCAGCCTGTGTCGAACCCACCCAACGCAAGAGATGAGAGAAGAATGACAGCGGCCGGGATGGCAACCCAAAAAGAGAAGGCGTTGAGACGAGGGAAAGCCATATCCTGCGCACCGATGAGCATAGGAACCAAGTAATTAATCACGCCCGCGATTCCGAGAAGGATCGATACGATCATAATCATTCCATGCAAACTCATTAAGGAGTTGTACAATTGCAAGGATAAAAACTCAAGCGACGAATTTGATAATTCGGTACGGAAAACGAGGGCAAATAACCCGCCGATGCATAGCAATAAGATCGATGTGACTGTGTATTGGATACCAATCACTTTATGGTCTAAAGAAACGCCAAAATATTTTTTGAAACCGTCGATATCATGGTGATGATCGGAAGTCTTTTCTCCGAGTGCCCATTTGTACCAATCAGTGATCGCTCCGACTCCGGCCATAAAAGAAATCGTTCCAACCAAAGCGCCTACTACCCAAGCCGGCTCGGAAAAGCCAAAAGTGGTTAGGTTGAATGGTTCTAAACCCATAAAGAACCGGATCAGGGATACAAATAGAGCGCCAGTTAATGTGCCAATTACTTGCCAGATCAAGCCCTTCACTAACCCGTAATAGCCAACGAGTGAATAGAAAAAACCTAACAGGGATAATAAGACGCCTAACAGCCAGGATGAAAGATCTAGGAAATATTGTGTGGAAAAAACACCACTAATAAGTGTTTGAATGATCACACCTAAAACTAAACCAAGGATCTGACCGCATAGGTAGAAAGCCAGAACTTTGGTAACTTTTAATTCATTATTATTCATTGACAATGCTTCTCCTATTTAAGAGTTTTAATGTATTCAATGATGTCATTAACCTGACCGTCTTTTAGGTAGGAAAAATTCGGCATAGCATTTGGGGAATAGCCATTTACTACTTTAGCGCTTGGCATAAGAATAGATTCACGAATAAACGCCTCATCCGCCTCAACAGTTGTTCCATCAGCTAAAAGCACGTTTGATTCAAATAAACCAGTCCAAGTTGGTCCAACACCTTTCGAGCCGTCAACAGAATGGCATGCTTTACACCCAGATTCGAGGTAAAGTACTTGTCCCCGACCAGCATCTGGTTTTCCGGCCGACGCTAATTCTTGTTCCTTAGCGAGTTTAATCTGATCATCGCGCCAAACAACGTAATCTGCCTGACTTAAAACGATAACCGGCGCTTCCATATAGCTATGGGATGTGCCACAAATTTCGGCACAGCGAACCTTATAATTTCCGATCAAGGAAGGTGTAATACGATATTCGGTTATTTGCCCAGGAACTAAGTCTTGCTTAATTCGAAATTCAGGAACCCAAAAGGAATGCAACACATCTGTTGACTCAAGATTCAGCAGAACTTGCTGATCTACCGGTAAATACAAGGTATTGGAGGTAAATCCTTCTGGGTATTCAAATCGCCAACCCCATTGGAAGCCTACGACCTTTACTTGATGGGCCTGAGGATCAACCGCTAAAACTTGTTTCAGGTTATCCGCCCCGATAACACCTAACGCGATAACAATGATCAAAGGTACCGCTGTCCATATTAGTTCAAGGTTGGTATGCCCTTCGATATGGGGACCGTCCGTTTCATCCCCTTCTTTTCTACGAAAGACCACCAAGGAATAAACTAAAGGAACCATAATAAGTGAGAAGAAAAAAGCTATTAATTTAAATTCTAAATCAAAAAGCCAATCGATCGGTTTTGACTGAATGGATGCAGAAACTGGCATCAATCCAATAGAAAGCAATGCATAATACGTCAACACCGACACAAGCAGTATTAGGACGGTTATGATTATGAAGTGCTTTTTATTTTGCATTTACACGCTCCTTAAATAAATCTAAAAAAAGAATATTAATAATTTTAATAATTCTGTTTATGATATCAATATTCGCGATATTATAAAAGTTAATGGAGTTTCGTGCTGAATTTTCGATAGGATGATTTATTAATCACCCGTGCTTAAAAGAAACCTAATTGAGCTCCCTTTGCCACCGCTTCGGCTCGGTTCTTTACTTCCATTTTTTCCATAATGTGCCGAATATGGGTCTTGACAGTATTTTCTGAGATAAAAAGAATATTCGAAATATTGGAAGTTGTGTTCCCCTTCGCAAGACATCGCAGCACATCGATCTCACGTTCGGTTAAGATATTTTTTGTTTTATCCTGTTGTGTTCTTCGGATAGTATTGAGTATTTCTGTGGTGATTTCTGGAGAAAGAACAGAATTGCCATTGTAAACTTGCAAAATCGAATTCTTAAGAATTTCTGGCTCTGTATTTTTCAAGACGTAACCATTAGCCCCATTGTTAATAGCGCCAATGAGATCCTGGTTATCCTGCGAGATGGTCAGCATGAGTATCTTGATTGCTGGATTCAGTTTTCTGAGCTGCTGTATCGCTTGCACACCGTTCATCTCGGGCATGTTGACATCCAATAATATGATATCGACCTCAAGTTTGCCAAGCAGGTTGAATGCCTCGAGCGGGTTGCTAACTTCACCTACAACTTCAAAATCTCCCATTTCGTTCAAGAGATTCTTTAAACCTCTACGAAATAAGGAGTGGTCATCCACAAGAAATAGCTTAATTTTTTCCATAGTTTTACAGAACTAATCTTATCTCAGTTCCGACACTAACAACGCTTTTGATGAGAATATTACCGCCGATCAGTTCAGCCCGCTCGACCATGCTTTTAATACCGATGTGATCCTTGATCTCATTTTCGTGGTCGATTTGGTCGAAACCGATTCCATTGTCTTTGATAATGAGAACATAGTTATTGCCTATATTACATCCATTCACAGACACGGAGGTCGCCTCTGAGTGCTTGCGAATATTTGACAAACTTTCTTGGAGGATGCGAATGATATGGAAGATTGCGCTCTCGGGAATTGATATTAAAAGTGGTTCGAAGGATTGCTCGACAGGTATTTTAGTCTTTTTCTCAAAGTCACATAAGACAGGCTGAAGGGTATTTATTAGATCTTTTTCTGGAGCGACCCTCAGCGAAGAGATGGATTCACGGATATCGATGTAAGATTCTGATAAGGTTTGGTAACTTTCTTCGAAGGCCGTTATAAACTTATCTTCATCCTTTTCTTCATAAAATCTTAAAATTCGCTTGAGTTGAATTAATAAGAACGCTAAAGTTTGGGCAAAACCATCATGGATCTCTCTTGATAAGCGAATTCGTTCATCAAGCAGCTCATGGTAATTCTTTTGCATCGTCCATTTGTCAAAATCGATCAAAAAACTCAATTCTGATACAAGTAATTCAAAGTATTTGTCATTTCTGAAATTTGATGGAAGGTTTTCAAAATCTCCCAAAACTAAAAACGCCAACGGATTTGCATTTGTTGAATCGATAAAAGAGAATATTGGAAGGAAGAGCCAATTTAATTCGTCATCAGATTCTGAACAAACGAAGGTAAATCGGTCCGCCTTTTCCTTATGAAGCAACCAATGAATCGCAATTTTTTCCCAAGTAATATCCGGAGAGAGTTTCTGTGTGAGCCCATCGTCCAGCGTCTTCGAGAATCGGATATCGGATGGTGGAAAAAGCAAATGAACAATTTGGATCTGAAGTGTAGCTGAAATCAAGGACTTGATGTTGGTTACTTGCTTATTTACCACTTCTTTTCCAAAATGAATTTTGGTTAAGTATTCGTAAGCTAAGGATTCTTTTTGGCTGTTCTCGAGTTCCTCCGCTAATTGGCCTATCGCTTCTACGATCTTATCAATCAACTGGAGATGATCCTCGGTTGGTTTATTTTTTGGGTCGAAATAAACACTGACAATACCCAGCTTCGTATCATGTGCGAGAACATTTCTACACAATATCCCTGTTCCAGGATTGAAATTCAACAATATGCAGTTTTGTTCGCTAGTTAACTCAACGCAATTTTTGCATTTTTGCCTTAACTCAACCTGTTCAATCAGTCCATTTGAGGAAAATAAATTTTGATTTGGCATTTTCCCCAAAAATAGTGGTGGGGTTTTTTGTTTCCATTCATTAAAAGGAATAAAGGAAACACCACTAATGGAACTGATCTTACTGATTGATAAAAGCCCGTGTTCTATGATCTCTTTTTCTGTTCTTTTGTGTATAGCTGTTTTGTAAAAATCAAAAACAAAACCGATGAGATCCTGAACCTCGTGGTCTTGGTTTTGAATTTGATTTTGCTTGACTACGAGAGGATCCCGCAATCGGTTTAGAAAATTCATGGTTTGAATTTGTTATTTTGAAAAAAGATCTAATATTTCTTGAAAGTGATTTGTTGGTTTCACATTCTCGAAGATCTTCAATATTTTTCCTTCTGGAGAAATGACAAAGGTCGTTCGTAGAACTCCATAGTATTCTTTTCCCATCATTGTTTTTAAACCCCAAACACCAAATAGTTCACATACTTTGTGTTCAACATCCGCTAGCAAGGGAAATGGCAGCTGGAATTTTTCAATGAATTTTGTATGCGATTTTGCGGAATCTGGGCTTACACCAAAAATGATAATATTGTTTTCTTTGAATTTGTCATAGTTATCCCGAAAACCACAAGCTTCGGTAGTACATCCGGGGGTGTCGTCATTTGGATAAAAGTATAAAACGACATTTT
>CAZSLN010000025.1:0-29269 GCA_964607645.1 uncultured Anaerolinea sp. | reverse complement strand
GGGGGTGGAGACCTCGATTAATCACCCAATGGTAAAATCCGACAAAATCACCAACCAAAACCGGCCATTTTTTGAGAAAGGCACTGAATAGGCACAAACCATCCCGTTTTGCCAAATTCAACAAAAAACACCCCTGTGCGGGTGTTTTTTGTTGATCACAAAGCTTCCAACAGTTTTTCCCGGGTTAGGCTCGCACGCTGTTCAAAAGCCTGGTAATCGCCGCCCAAATTGGGCAGCGGTCGTAAATGCCCAGGAAAGCCAGAAGACCGCCAAGCCCTGCCACAAGCCAGTTACCGGTGGACAGACCGACAAGAAATATTAACACGCCAGCCCCCAGACGCAGGAACCGATCGAAGGTTGTCATGGAGATTTTGACTTCCTTGCCCTCGGCCAGGGCGGCAAACATGGAGCGATAACCAGCCTCGTTCCGTGCGCCAGTCACGCGAGCCATAACTTTTCCATCGTGCAGCGCCAACACGGTTGGGATTCCAGACACCTGAAAGTGTTCCAGCACTTCCCGTGAGTCATCGGCATTGACCGGCAGGAAATCCACTTTTTCAGCATATTCTTGCGCCAGTTTTTCCAGGATGGGCTTGGTCATTCGGCATGGGCCGCACCAGGGCGCCCAGAAATCCACAACTACTGGCTTGCCAGATTGGGTTATTTTGTATTGAAAGTCTGAAAGGTTCATAGGAATCAAGCGAGCGGATGATCGCTCATCCGCTCCTGATGGTGGGTTGGATTAGTTCTTGAAAGTGCTGAATTTGAAGGGCAGATAGAGTGGGCAAAAGGCGACAACGGAGGTCAGCAGGAAGACCGCGCCGAGTACCACCAGGATAATGCCGAGCGCGCCGGTGACGATGCCGCCAAAATACAGGTAGGCGAACAGGGCGGCAACGAGGACACGGATGATACGGTCGAGGTTGGACATATTGCGTTTCATAGGGAAATCTCCTTGGGTGGGTAAATTGATCAGATTGAATTGATGTCCCCATTGTAGAATATTTGCCTCAGGCTGTCTGTGACAAAGTCACATAACAGCCAGGGAATTTAGAGCATTCGTATCCAAGATTGTGACTGTTCCTCGCCCCACTTCCACCCAGCCGCGCTGGGAAAAGTCTTCCAGCAGGCGGCTGATAACTTCGCGCGAACTGCCCAAATCAGCGGCAATTTCCTGATGCGTCATCCGAATCGGGCCTTGGATTTTGGATTTTGCCAATAACAGGGATGCCACCCGTCGATCCATGCGCTGGAAAACCACCTCGTCCACAACCGCAATCACCGTGGAAAGGCGGTCGGAGAGCAGATCAAAAACAAATTCTCGCCAGAGGTCATGCCGCTTGACCCAATCCCGAAAAACATCTGCTGGAATCATTATCGCTTCGGCGTCCTTTTCCACAGTGGCAATGGCGGGGAAAGATTTTCGGCTGAGAATGGCGTTGGCGGTCAGGATACAGGATTCGCCCAAGCCAAAACGGTACAGCGTAATCTCCCGACCGGTTTCCCCGATTTTATACACGCGGACCACGCCAGAAATGAGCAACGCAATCGCCTCGGCCTGGTCGCCTTCGACAAAAACATCCCTGCCAGCCGGGATGCGCGCAAAGAACGCCTCGGACTGGAATTCGCGGGCCAGTTGCGAGTCGGCGCGCTCCAGAATGGGCAGGATACGAAAAATACGGGTAAATTGTTCCTGGGTAAGCATATTCTCTTATATCCATCCAAGCAGATTTAGAGTTATTGTAAACCAAACGAGAGCAAACTCTATACCACTGAAAATACAGCGATCGTCAAACATAAAGCCATCGCTGAAAAAACGATGGCTTTCGTAAGGTTATCAAAATCCGAAACCAGAGAACTGTTCTAACCGGCTACCTTCACAACTGGCGCAGGCGCAATCCTTTTCCACAGTGCCCAGGCGCCAAAGAAATATACCAGATATGCGAGCATTTCAGTCAATGCCGGATTGCCATTATAGCCAAAGAGAGCTGTTAACAATTGCCCGATTGGTTGTTTTTCATCCAGAATAGGGTTGACATCCCAGATATGTTCAATCACTGGCGGGATAATCCCAGCTTCATTGAACTCATGAACGCCGTGCGCAAGCAGCCCAGCTGCAAACAAAACCAGCAAAATATTGGTCACGTTGAAAAATAAGCGCAAACTCATCCGTTTGCTGGAGGCAAAGATCGCCCAACCCAAGGCGATAGCCAACATCAGGCCCAGAATCGTGCCCAAAATGGTCTGGATAGCATCCGTTGTCATTTGAACTGCGGTCAGGAACAATACCAGTTCGAGGCCCTCACGCCCAACCGCCAGAAACGCCAACCAAAATAACGCCCAGCGATTGTCCTGCCCCGATGAGGCTTTGGCTACATCTGACTCGATTTCCTTTTGCAGAGTGGCCGATTGTCGGCGCATCCAAACAATCATCCAGGTCAGCAAGATGGCTGCCACCAGCATAGTTATACCCTCGAAGATTTCTTCGGCGCGCCCTTCAAACTCCGCGCCCATCCAGGCTAAACCCAGCCCGGCGAATGTGCTAAAAATAATTGCAGCGAAAACTCCCTGCCAGACGGACGAACTCAAATGGGAGCGATCCATCTTTCGCAGCGCAGCCAACACGATGCCAATGATCAGCGCTGCCTCCAACCCTTCCCGTAGTGCTAAGAGAAAACTAGCCAACATACCAACCTCCTCAAGTAAACCTGGAATTATACGTACTTTTCTTGACAACTCAAACCAGCATGATAGAATGAGTTGCGTACGGTGAATATTTTTGTTAGTATATGCTAAGTTTTATATTAAGTAAATGCTATACATCATAAGATAGGACGATTTATGTCACATTTACCGCAAATATCCGAGAATTCCCATCCTACCCACACGATCGAAGATTACTTGATGACCATGCACGTTATGGAACGGGACCAGGGTGAAATTGTGGCTGCCAGGCTGGTAGAACAACTCAAAGTGACTCACCCGACAGTGGCAATGACCCTGAAACGCATGGAACGTGATGGCTGGATTTCTGGTAAAGGGAGTCAGGGAGGCATACACCTGACAGAGACTGGCCGTGTGGCGGCACATTCTGTTGTGAGACGCCACATGTTGACCGAATGGCTGCTTCTGAAAATCCTGAAGGTTCCTTTTCTACAAATTCATGATGAGGCACACCATCTTGAGCACGCCATCTCCGCCTCTCTGGAAGAAAGGCTAATCGACGTTCTTGGCGACCCCCAGGTTTGCCCACATGGTAATCCATTGCCCGGGTTTGAAGGCGTGACCCGCAACTGGATTCCACTGATTGAGATGTCCGTTGGGCAAAAAGTAATTATCCGTAGGCTGCATGAATTTGCGGAAGACAACCAGGATTTATTGAGATATCTGCTGGAGAGCGGTATTATGCCTGGCGCTGAAACCACTATTCATCAAGTTTTGCCATTCAACCAAACTTTGACTCTCATGATTGGCAACCAGCCTGTCGTACTCGGTTTTGCGGCAGCACGCTCTCTCTACGGTGAAACAGCCTAATCTTTCAAGGAGATAATCGTGCATATCCATACTTTACACAAGTGGCAACACAATCATATGTTTTCTGCGGACAACCAGGCCAATGAACAAAAAACATTGCGGGTGGTTGTTCTAGCCGCAGCCATGATGACAGTCGAAATCGCGGCAGGGGTATTATTTGGCTCAATGGCCTTACTTGCCGATGGTTGGCACATGGGAACCCATGCAGCAGCGCTGGGAATTACCCTCTTTGCCTACCGTTACGCCAGTCGCCATGCCCAAAACCCCCGTTATACATTTGGCACAGGGAAAATCAGCAGTCTGGGAGGCTTTACCAGCGCAGTGATTTTACAGATTGTCGCCTTATTGATGGCAGGCGAATCTGTTCAACGCTTGCTCAAGCCCCAATCCATTCAGTTTGGTGAAGCAATTTCTGTGGCTATTTTGGGTTTGATCATCAACCTGGTCAGCGTGCGCCTGTTGGGAGATCATCACGAGCATGACCATGAGCATGACGATCATCATCACCATGCGACCGACCACAATTTGAAAGCTGCTTACCTGCATGTGTTGGCCGATGCCCTGACTTCGATCCTGGCCATTGTCGCCCTGCTGTTCGGATGGCTGTGGGGTTGGGTTTGGATGGATGCAGCGATGGGTATCGTTGGCAGCCTGCTCATCAGCAAATGGGCCATCGGGTTATTGCAAGAAACCAGCCACATCCTGTTGGATGGTCGTTCCGAAGAACGCCTAATTAACGAAATCCGCAGCTTACTGGAAGGGGAGGCTGATAACCGGATCAGTGATTTGCACATCTGGCAGGTTGCTGAGCATGCCTCAGCCGCCATCATTTCATTGGTGACACATTACCCGCGCCCGGTTGAACATTACCGGCATTTGTTGGCAAGTGTTCATGAGTTGAACCACATTACCATTGAAGTGAATGTTTGCACTGAACCACCATGTTTGCCGGTGCAAGAAGCCAATCAGTGATAGAAGTCACCGGCCAGACCTGACGAAATCTGGTTGACTCGCTTCCCATCTTGACATACACTTACATTTCCCTTGATGGGGAGTAGCCGCCCGCTTTTGCGGATGAACAGTCGACATACCGGACCTTGTCCCGGCTGTTCAAGGTGTTTTCTTGCGCGAGACCATCATGCTTTTTTGGGCATGGTGGTTTTTTGTTGAACAGGAGCTTTTATGGAATTCGTCACGATCACCTTGATCTCGATTGGCCTGGCGATGGATGCGCTGGCTGTTTCACTCGGCATCGGCACAGCCGGACAAATCCCCACCCTGCGCGGCAAAATCCGCCTGGCAGCACACTTCGGTATTTTTCAATCCGGCATGACCGCCCTGGGCTGGCTGGCGGGCGAGACAATCGTTCATTACGTTAAGGGATTTGACCACTGGATTGCTTTTGCCTTGCTCGGTTATGTAGGCATCAACTTGATTCGCGCTGGATTTGATAAAGATGGCAAAGCCTTTGAGCAAGATCCATCCACCGGCAAAGTATTGGTGATGCTGTCCTTTGCCACCAGCATCGACGCCCTTGCCGTTGGATTGAGCATAGTATTTCTCAAAATTCCGATTTTATTATCGGTTGTTATGATTGGACTCGTTGCCCTTCTCCTGTCTGCCGTTGGTCTATTTGCCGGAATCCACCTGGGAGAGACCTTTGGCAAACGCATGGAAATTCTAGGAGGTCTGATATTGCTTGGAATTGGCATCCGGGTGGTCATTACCCATCTTTTTCCATAAACCGATGGGATGGATGTTATGGAACAAGTCGGACAAAAACCATTGACTCCACCAACCATATCCGGTATACTAAAAAAACTCCGATGGGGAGTAGCTACCCGGCTTTTTCGGGATGGACAGTCGTCAATACGGAAAGAGAATTCCCGGCTGTTTGAAGGAAAACGCAAGACCATCGCATTCAAGGCGGTGGTCTTTTTTGTCATATTGAATTTGACGCAGTTGGTGGTTCGAGAATGAGAAGAATCGGAAAAAGCTTATGGGTTGTAAGTGGTACTGTCTGCATAGGTCTGGCAATTTTTGGAAATATTCTTGCCGTTTTTGCCGACCACCCATTTTATTTATTAGCAGCGTTTTTACAGGCGCAAATTTGAACGTTTTTATTTCTGGTTAGTTGAGCGTTCGCTGTTTGGTAGCAATATTCGCAATTATCAAGATGGACGAAACAGCTCGTAAAAATTATAAAGTGGTGACGATTACAATATTATGGCTGACATTTGGTATTTAGATTGGATTTTATGTGACAACTTGAGGGTTGAAAGCTCTTTCGGCAATCGGGGCTGTGGATGTCACTCTTAACTTGGTTAAAATCAAAGCCAGATGACAGGAATCACCCAACCCGGTTACCGGGCATAATCCGATGAAATCCGTTGAGATATCCTGAGAAATTAATTATTAGAAATGAAGCGTTTGAAAATGATTAAGAAACATAGTTCCATAATTTCTTTGGCAACACTGCTCCTCTGCCTTTGTCTCGGCAGCCTGGTGGTTTTACCGATCACTAATGTGGTTGGGCTGTCTCTGCCAGAGATAGCCGGGAGCGCATCCGAAAATTACAATCTTTTCGATCAAGCGGAAATAGACGCTGATCTTTTTGTTGCGATCATTGTCAGTGTAACTATTGCGGTTTTATCTTTTATAAAACCCAGATTGAAGAGTTTGGATTTCCTGTCCGTTTTCCTATCGCCTGTTTCCCCTCCCCCCGAACACGCATAATTTAAATGCCCTTTGCTGGTGCCAGTTAATAACCTCCAGCGTTGAGACTGTTGCCGTGCCTGAGTGGTTCTAACCATACAGACATCTTTGGGCATTTATTAGACCAACTAGCTGATTAATTGCCAGTTAATGCCTAATTCGTCTGCGTTATCAGGAGCTAAAAATGGACTTTCTGGAAGACTTATTTGACCTTGGACATAGGAAACGCAAAAACCAAGGGCCGATATTTGGACAAAATAATCATCACAATCATGATGATCTTAACGACGATGAACATCACCGTAATAATCCCGGTTATCCACCCAAATCAGCCATGCCTAACACGGGTTTTTTGTGCGCGCGCTGCAAGACCCAACTGACCCCTGGCGCGAAGTTTTGTCACCAATGTGGTGTGGCGGTAGAAGTGTCAACCACTTGCGCCAGCTGTGGTTCCAAACTTCCTGCCGGAGCAAAATTCTGCCCTCAATGGGGCTTCAAACCCTGATAAATATCCCGGATAGTCGATTTATTGACGATTTACTTAATCTTGGATCAAACGATTTATGGAAGGATGAGGTAACTAGCATGTCAAAAGGAAAATCATGGTCTGTCCAATCCGGTCAATTGACCGGCGCTCATATAAAAATTGAAACCGTTCAAAATAACGGTTTGAAAGAGTCGATCCTGGTTGTTAACCGCGGCACGATGATGCAACCAATGTCTGGCTGGGTGCTTGCCAGCCTGATTGGCCAGGTTTTCTACTTATTTCCTGAGACGTTGATCATCATGCCGGGGATGACCGTGGTTATTTACAGTGGACAACAAAATAAAGAGCTACCCCGCCAAGGGGTGTATTCCAGAACGGAATTTACCTGGACAAAAGATCAGGTTTGGAATAACCACGGTGACACAGCTCTCCTTTTTGATGCGAATGGTATTGAAGTTGATCGTTATTCCTACCCACACAATCGAGTGCTAGGGAGCAGCGCCAACCATGCCAAGACTTTGGTTTGTCGTGATAACAGTTTTGAAATCACTGATACTCCACTTGTACATACCCGGAAAGTGACCCGGAAACAGACACAATAAAGAAAACTCATGATATTGAAACCTACGGAGCTGAAAATGAACTGCTCAAACTGCAATGTACCAATGTTAATTTCTCAACGTCAGGAAGTTGAGAGTGATCATTGTACACAATGTCACAGTGTCTGGCTTGATCGCGGAGAATTGGACAAAACCGCAAATAAATCCATGACCGGTGAGATGAAATGGCACGATTATTTTAGAGACGATACGTTCACCTGTTAATTTCAGGCGTGAAAACATCCTTCCTGGCGCATGGTACTCTATAGGCAAATTAAAAACAAACTTTTACGGAGAATACAAATTTGATTACTGAACTTGAAACCATCATATTATCCGCCGCCCAAACCATTTACGATGCTTGGGGCTGGTTTGGTGTGGCGGCGTTGCTGGTCTTTGAAAATGCCACTGGCATAACCCCCAGCGAAATCATCCTTGGGCTTGCAGGATGGATGCTCATCTCTGAACACCAACTGCCACCTTCAATGATTCCCCTCGGCGGGTTCTATGCCGCCCTGGGCAGTGTTCTCGGCGCATCCATCGCTTACTGGGTGGCGCGCTTGGGCGGGCGCCCGCTGGTGGATAAACTAGCCCGCTGGGTACGGATTGATGGTACCCACATCGACCACGCCGAAGCTCAATTCCAGCGGTGGGGCACCGGGCTGGTGCTTATTGGGCGTGTTATACCCGGCATCCGAACGCTGGTCAGCTTCCCAGCCGGGTTGGCGCGCATGCCTTTTCTGACCTTTTTTGCCGCCACTTTTATCGGCGCATATATCTGGTGCACTCTGCTGATTGGGGCTGGGTACCTGCTCGGTCATGAATGGGCACTGATCAGTGTTTATCTCAAGCAATCCTTACCCTACTTATTGGTGGGGGGCGTGCTGGTGCTCGCCATTTACTTTTGGAACACCCTGCTAGCTCCAGCCTATGCGCCTGTCCGTAGTGATAGCGATTAGGCTGGCAGACTCGGCTTGGTGGATGTTTCTTGTGAGATTGGTAGGTTGAAAGGAGATTTCCATGCCCAACCATGCGACAAATCACCCGTGATTTTCATTTTTTCGCCGGCTTTCCTGCAAAACATATTCGGGACTTTGGAAACCTGCCGCCGTTACCGGAGCAGGTGGTACGGCATTTGCCATTTGGTTCGATGAAATAATGCTCTTCGACGATGAAATCCTAGCGCTAATTTTCCTACCTATACTGGCGGGGGTAATCTACCTGCTGGATATTTTTATTTTCAAATCGCGCACACCCAAGCGCGAGGATCTGAACGATACCAATGATCGAGGAGCAAAAAAGTAAATGCAAACCAAACCCTGGCATACACAGACGATTGACGAGACTTTCCAGCAACTTGAGAGCCACCCTTTTGGGCTAACTCAAACTGAAGTTGTTGAGCGATTGCTCACGTACGGCGCCAACGAATTGCAAGCTGCGCACCGCGTTTCGCCTTGGGAAATCCTACTTGAACAGTTCAAGAATGTGCTGATTCTGATCCTTCTCGGAGCGACTGCGATTTCGCTGTTTCTTGGGCATGGAATTGAGTCGATTGTCATTGCGGTGATAGTGCTGTTCGCCGTGGTATTGGGCTTCGTGCAGGAATACCGCGCCGAACGAGCTATCGAAGCCCTCAAGCAAATGGCAGCACCTACGGCCACAGTTCTGCGCGAAGGGATCGAAGTCAAAATCCCTGCCAAAGATCTGGTTCCGGGAGATGTGATCATTCTGCGCACCGGCGACCGTGTTCCGGCGGATGCCCGCCTGCTTGATGCGATCAATCTTCAGGTGGAGGAAGCCGCGCTAACCGGCGAATCAGTTCCAGTGGAGAAGCATACCAAAGCCCTAGAAAGCGCTGAACTGTCCACTGGGGATCGCAAAAACCTAGTCTATGCTGGGACGGCAGTCACATATGGGCGTGGTAAAGCGCTGGTGGTGGCCACTGCCATGCAAACCGAGTTCGGAAAAATCGCCAAAATGCTTCAGGACGTTGAAACCGGGCGCACGCCGCTCCAGCAAAATTTAGATAAAGTTGGCGCGGTACTAGGCCGGGCAGCTTTCGTGGTGGTTGCCATCATCGTTGCCTTAGGATTGTTTCGCGGTCAACCCTTTATCGAAATGCTGATCTTTGGCATTGCCCTAGCGGTGGCGGTTGTCCCTGAAGCCCTGCCCGCTGTGGTCACCATTTCACTTGCAATTGGCGTACAAAAGATGGTCAAGCGCAACGCACTCATTCGCCGTTTGCCCGCCGTGGAAACTCTCGGCAGCACTTCAGTGATTTGCTCCGACAAAACCGGCACACTGACCAAAGACGAAATGACCGTTCGCAAGATTTTCACCGGTGGACAAATGTTTACCGTTTCGGGGGCAGGATATGCGCCGGAAGGCACGTTCTCAATGAATGGCGACACCTCCTCTGCCCTGACACCGGCCCTGCGTCAAATGCTGATTGCTGCCACTCTAGCCTCGGATACGCATATGATCCAACTTTCTGGCGGCGGCTGGGATATTAAAGGGGATCCCACAGAAGGAGCTTTAGTGGTCGCGGCGGCTAAGGCTGGGATCGAGAAAGATTCTTTCGACTCCGCCTATCCACGTGTCCATGAAATCCCTTTCTCTTCCGAAACCAAGCGGATGACCACCATCCACGAGACAGATGGAAATCACACGGCTTTCGCCAAGGGCGCGCCAGAAGTGATTTTGGCAGGATGTGAATTTGTCCTAACCGCCAGCGGAGAAATGCCATTGGATACAATCCATCGCGAGCAGATTTTGTCACAAGCCCAGTCACTGGCTGGTGAAGCCTTGCGCGTGCTGGGGGTCGCCTCCAAGCCAGACGGTACGCCCGAGACCGCAGAACACGGCATGACCTTTTTGGGATTGGCTGGGATGATAGATCCGCCGCGCCCAGAAGCAAAAGCTGCGATAGCACTGTGCGCTGATGCAGGTATCCGCCCGGTGATGATCACTGGCGATCATCCGGTCACGGCACAAGCAGTGGCGCGCGAATTGGGGTTGTTGGTCAATGGCGGACGGGTAGTGACCGGCACACAACTCGAGGCGATGACTGACGAAGAGCTTCATCGTGAAGTTGAAAGCATCAGCGTGTATGCGCGGGTGTCGCCTGCCCACAAGCTACGGGTGGTGACGGCCTGGCAGGCGCGTGGACACATCGCTGCGATGACCGGCGACGGCGTCAACGATGCCCCAGCGCTCAAGAAAGCCGATATTGGTATCGCGATGGGCATCACCGGCACGGATGTGACCAAGGAAGCCGCCGCGATGACCCTGACGGACGATAATTTTGCCTCGATTGTGGCGGCTGTGGAGGAAGGGCGCGGCGTTTTTGGTAACATCAAGAAATACCTGATGTACCTGCTCTCCTCGAATATCGGCGAAATTGGTCTGATGGCAGGTGCGGCGCTGCTCGGTCTCCCCCTTCCGCTTACGGCAGTGCAAATTCTGTATGTTAATCTTGCCACCGATGGTTTGCCAGCTCTGGCATTGGCCGTCGATCCACCCGAAAAAGACCTAATGAAACTTAAACCGCGCGATCCGCGTACCGGCATTTTCACCCGCCCGGTGGTGACGTTGATGGTATTGGGCGGTCTTTGGTCAACAATAATCAATTTGGGGCTGTTCACCTGGGCACTTAACAAAGGAAAGAGCCTTGAGGAAGCGATGACAATGACCTTTGTCTCGCTGGTCTTGATCCAGTTTTTTAAGGCCTATAACTTCCGCTCGGATCGGCATTCGGTGCTAGATAATCCTTTTGCCAATAAGTGGCTAAATACTGCCATCGTCTGGGAAGTAGCGCTTCTGTTGGTCATCATTTACGTTCCATTTTTGCATGATGCCTTCGGTACGTATTACCTGCCACTAGCTGATTGGGGTATCGTGTTGGGGCTGGCATTTTCCGTTGTGCCTGTTCTGGAAATCGTCAAATGGATGGAGCGCCGGGGCTGGTTCGGGAGTATCGCATGATATTTAAAGAGCTAAAGTGGTCCCAAAAGGACGCAAGATGAAAACTAAAAATAAAGTGATCCCGCCGTTACAAAAATCCACAAACAAGGACAACAGCACAAGCAATCGCCTTGATGCCTGGCGCCGCATCTTGCCGCGGCTTGGAGCGGTCTTTTTGATCATCGTTTTCCTTGCCAGCGAGTGCGCAGCCCTGTTACCCGGCCAATAATTCACCGCTGAAGATGATCTAAATTTACGTTCCGGCTACTGCCCCGCCGTCAACTCGGATCACATCACCGCTAATATAAGCTGCCTCATCCGAAGCTAGGAAGGCGTAAACATTGGCGATATCATCGGGTTTGCCCAATCGGCGCAAGGGTACCTTTGTAGCCATTTTGTCCAAAACATCCGCGGGAACTTGCGCCAACATATCCGTTAAGATGTAACCGGGAGCGACAGCATTTACTCGGATGCCGTACTTCCCTAATTCGCGAGCCCACACCTTGGTCATGCCAACCACGCCGGCTTTGGAAGCTACGTAATTGGTTTGCCCAAAATTGCCATCTAACCCAACAATGGAGGAAGCGTTAATGATAACGCCACTTTTCTGTCGGATCATCACCTCGGCAACCGCTTCAGCGCACAAGAAAACGCCTTTTAGATTGATGTCAATAACGCGCTCGAATTCTTCTTCGGATAACTTGATCACAGTTCCATCTTCCCTAATCTTAACCATAATCTGGTCTCGCATAATACCCGCGTTGTTAACGAGAATATCGATTCGACCATGTGTGGCAAGGACAGACTTGACCCATAGATCGATATCACTTGATTTTCGAACATCTACATGTTGATAGGAACAATTCGGTCCAAGCTCCAACGCGGTTTTTGACCCATGTGCGTCATCCATATCTGCTATAGATACAAATGCCCCTTCCGCGACGAATTTAGCGGCGGTGGCTTTTCCAATACCATTTGAGCCACCTGTGATCAGTGCAATTTTTCCAGACAGTTTCATTCAAACTCCTCTACAAAATTTATCCCTAAAATTATTGCATAAAAGTCCAAAAAAATATAGGCAATCAATCCGAAACGGCAATAATCGTTGGAAACTAATACTGAACCGGAAATTTATTCGATAACTTTTAATTATAATAAGGGAAAAACTCAATTAATTGTGTATAATTTTGCCTATTAACATTTATTCTTAAAGGAGAAGAAAATGAAAGCATTTCGATTGGTAAGTCTTGTATTAGTTGTTGCCTTTTTGGTTGTTGCATGCGCCCCCGCTGTAGCTCCCGAAGCTCCCGCCGCACCCGCAGCTGGCGCTGGTTTGCCCGATCTCGGTGGAAAAGAAGTCTCCATCGCAGTGGAGAATGCTTATCCACCATTCAACTTTATCGATGCCGCGACGAATGCCGGCGCTGGTTGGGATTATGACGCCTGGGTCCAGATCTGCGCTTTACTCAATTGTAAACCAGTCTTCACCGAAGCCGCTTGGGAAGGTATTTTTGAAGCTGCCGCTGCTGGACAATATGATGTAGTAGCTGATGGCGTAACCATTACCGAGGAACGCAAAAAGACTGTTGGCTTCTCACAATCCTACATGCACTATGGACAAGTCTTCCTTGTCCGCGGTGATGAATCCCGTTTTACCGATTCCAAATCCCTTGCCGCTGATGCTAGCTTTATTGTTGCATCACAGCTCGGTACCACCAACGAAGCCAAGGCAATTGAAGTTGTTGGCGAAGCTCGTGTAAAGTCCTTCGAAACCTTTGATGCCGCCGTCCTCGCTTTGCTCAGCAAAGATGTAGACGCTGTCGTTCTTGATCAGCCCGTGGCCCTTGGTTACATGGCTGTAAACAAAGGCCAACTCAAACACCTGGATGAATTGCTGACCTCTGAAGATCTCGGATTTGTCTTCAAACAAGGTAGTGATTTGATTGCCCCTGTTGACGCAGCGTTAGATGCTATGAGAGCCAGTGGCGAGCTTGATAAACTTTACCAGAAATGGTTTGTAGATTTCGTTCCTGCCAAGTAATCTGAAAACATGGGGCTTGCTAAATGAAAATTTAGCAAGCCCTTTTATCTTAGGAGGCAATTTTGACTGCTTCAATTGAGCAACCTCAAGAGGGAAAGATAATTCCGGTTATAAACAATTTTTCCAAATGGCCATGGTGGGCTTTGGCTATTGGTTTAGCCGCGTTAGTCATCATTTATAACTTTATTACGAACCAAAGTTACAATGACGCAATTTCATATATTGGTACAGGGGTCATTACAACGATTCGCGTAACCCTAACCGCTTACTCCATGGCTCTCGTTGGTGGTTTGATTCTTGGGTTAGGCAGGGTTTCAAAGAATGTTCTTTACTATAATATTGCGACTTTTTACGTAGAACTGATGCGTGGTATCCCAATGCTGGTCATCATCCTCTATGGTGCTTTCGTAGTAGTTCCAGTAGGTTTAAATATCCTCACTACCTTGGGAAATTGGTTGATAGGAATTAGCTTTTTGGCTGGTGTTGGGCAAGCATTAACCCAACTTGATATCCAAAAAATCGATATGAGCGGCCGTGCAATTGCTGGCCTTGCGATGGGTTATGCTGCTTTTGAAGCAGAGGTTTTTAGGGCTGGAATCCAGTCTATCGATAAAGGACAAATGGAGGCAGCGAGATCGCTTGGAATGAACTATGTTCAGGCAATGCGATTCGTTATCTTACCTCAGGCCTTACGCCGAGTATTACCCCCTCTTGGAAACGACTTAATTGCGATACTCAAAGACTCATCCCTTATTTCAGCCTTGGCGGTAAATGATATTACTCAGCTTGGTAAAAAATTCAGGGCGAGATCCTTCAGTTCGTTTGAAGCCTATAACACTATGGCCTTTTTATACCTTACCATGACCATTTCATTGTCTATGTTGGTAAAGTTCATTGAAAGGAAGACGAGCCGTGGCCGCTAATTCTGACAATGTAATTATCACCATCGAAAACGTTACTAAGAACTTTGGCAAAAGCCATGCTCTTAGAGGTGTAACTACCAATGTGAAAAAAGGCGAAGTATTGATGATCATTGGGCCAAGCGGTTCAGGAAAATCAACTTTACTGCGATGCATCAATATGCTCGAACTTCCAGATACTGGCTCGATCGTTGTAGATGGAATTTCTGTTATGGAAAAGAAGACTAATATCAATGCGGTTCGCGCCGAAGTTGGTATGGTTTTCCAGCAATTCAATCTTTTTCCACACCTCTCTGTTCTAGAAAATATCGTCCTTGCCCAAAAGGTAGTTCGAAAGCGCAGCACCGCTGAAGCAGAAAAGGTCGCTCGCCAACAATTACAGCACGTTGGCATTCCTGAAAAAGCCGATGCCTATCCAAACGAGTTATCAGGTGGACAGCAGCAAAGGGTTGCCATTGCTCGCGCCTTGGCGATGAACCCCAGAATTATGCTTTTTGATGAACCAACCTCAGCTCTAGATCCAGAAATGATCAAAGAAGTTCTTGATGTTATGGTGTCTCTGGCAAAAGAAGGCATGACTATGGTGGTCGTATCCCACGAAATGGGTTTTGCTAAAGCCGCCGCAAATCGAATCGTCTTTATGGACCAGGGTAAGATCGTTGAAGAAGGTTCTCCAGTTGATTTCTTCACAAACCCAAAATCTGATAGAACCAAAGCATTCTTGAGCAAGATCCTTTAGAGAACGCCGCTCATAAATTTATGACTTTATTGGAAACCCCACATTACACCATTCGCCATATCTCGGGCCTTGAAGAGTTGATCAAAGTTGAGCATATGCAAATAGAAGTGTGGGGTATCAATAATCACATCGAAATAGTTCCAAAAGATATATTACTGATCGTTCAAAAGAATGGCGGTCTTGTGTTAGGTGCGTTTGATCCGTCCAATAAAATGGTCGGATTTATATTTGGGTTCATCGGCCAATATTCGCGGTTGAAATTTAAACATTGTTCTCATATGATGGGGGTTTTACCTGAATATCGTCACCATGGTGTTGGCGAGAACCTAAAATATACTCAAAGAAAATTAATTCAAGAGCAAGGATTAGACCTCATCACTTGGACCGTGAACCCGCTAGAGGGTGTAAATGCGTCTTTAAATTTCGGAAAGTTAGGGGTGGTATGTAAAACCCTTCTGCCGAACTTTTATGGGGAAATGGAAGATGAGTTGAATAAAGGGTTGCCCTCAGACCGGTTTGAGGTGGAATGGTGGATCAATAGCAAACGAGTATCGGAACGGATCGAAGAAGAAAAGCCAACAAAATCGGTGGACTTTTTCCTAGAATCCGGTGCTCTCCGAGTGAATCATATCGAATCAGATGGATCGACAACCATCAGCACTGAAAATTGGAATGATAGAACAATATTGCTCGAAGTACCCGCCTCCTTTCAAGAGATCAAATTAGGTTCTTTAGAAATCGCATTAAGTTGGATCCTTCAAACCCGGCTGTGTTTTCAGACAGCCTTCGCAGCGGGATATATCGTTAGCGAGTTTTTTTCTGAGCTGAACGATGGTGTTCGCCATAACTTTTACGTACTGCAAAAGAACTCCCCCCATTTTACTAACTAAGCATCCACGTTCTCCGGCACCTTTTCTCTTTTTTCAAAATGAATGATCTGCCACGAGTTATAGATATTATGGTAAATGATGTAAAAAGTTGGCCCTAACGCCACAACAGGGTTGATGAATGCAAGGGCAATCCAAACCACGAAACTATTATTCTTCTGCCCTAAAGCCTGGCTAGACTCCCGCGAATACTTTTCCCCACCAATAAAATGACCCACTAAAAAATTTAGTACACAAATCGCCAGGGAAATCAGGGCGATACTCAAGATCTGATCCATTTTGATGGCGGCTTGATTTTCAATAAAATCAATGGCTTTAGCAACGACGATGATGAGTGTAGCTAACCAAATATAAAAAGACGCGGATTTTGAACTCTTAAATAATTTACTTCCATTCCGAGGCAGAATGAGGCTGAACCGGGCAAGAATGAATGGAATGAACAGGGTTATTAAAACTGGTTGAAGGATCTGTAACGTTGAAATAGGTTCGTTAGTTTGTGCCATGTAAGGAAGGACGACGGGGACAAAAATAGCTATACCGATGTTCGTAAGCACAACGGCAGAGGAAACAAAAGGGATATTCCCCTTAAGAAATCCGATGATCACGGTAGATGAAATTGCTGTAGGAGCAATGGCAGTAATGAATGCCGCTAGCGCTAAAGTATGGTCGAACGTATTTAATAGAAAATAGGAAAGCATTGCGATGGTAACGTTAGCAACAAGCACAAAGAGTAATTGAATCGGGAAATTTGTTTCTCGCAGGTTCAGGTCTAGAAAGGCATAAAACAACATCACCATTAGGAGATATTGGATCATCCACGACAAACTACTGAGTTGAGGAAAAACACTTCCGAGAACTATGGCAAGAAAGATCGAAACAACCTTCCCTTGAGAGCGGAAAAAATGTATCAGTTTGTTGGTCATAAATTTAGAACTTTCGCAATCATAATAATAGCCTATTCTTTTAGGGTTATGAGGAAAGGTGAGTTTAATTTATGTAATCGATCTTCTTTCTGCCGTATATACTAATGGATAAATTCACATTGGTAAAATACCTATGTAGGTGAAGAGGATCATGACAACAAAATGTTTTTGGCAAGACCACTACCTCTTAGATCTTGATACTCGTGTAGCCAGCGTAGATGGACCGTATATAACCCTTGAAGAGACCAACTTTTTTGCCTATTCTGGCGGTCAAGAGAGTGACCGGGGGACGATCAATGGGGTTGCGTTGATAGAGGCAAAAAAAGTAGGGACGGAGATCTTATATACCTTAGATGAGGCACTCAGTTTCTCTGTGGGTGATGAAGTACGGGTTAGTATAGATTGACCCAGGCGATCTCATTTGATGAGATACCATTTCGCCGCCGAACTCGCCTTGGATTTGATTTATCGATTTGTTCCGGGGATTGAAAAAATTGGCGCTCACATTGCTGAAGATAAAGTCCGCATTGATTTTTTTGCTCGAAAGTAATATTACCCCCATATCGGGTGAAATTAGCAATAAAGCGAATGCGTTGGTCTGCGCCAATTTAGAAATCAGGAGCGCATTTAGTGATGAAAGCGCCGAACGACGGTTTTGGTTGATCGATGGCTTTTCTCAGGTTCCCTGTGGTGGAACGCACCTAAGGCGTAATGGGGAAATTGGCAATATCCAGTTACGGCGCGATAACATTGGCAAAGGCAAAGAATAGGTCGTTATTACCCTTAGCGAATAATTCCCAGTAATTTGGACCTGAATTGAAACGCAGCAATCGTTTTTATGGCTGTTTTTATAATTTAATTGTTGGGTTCAAACGAAAAGATCTGGGAGAAATGATCTGATCCAAAGATTCGATATCCGATATCACCTAATTCCAATTAGAATGATGGTAACGTTCAAATAGAGGTACCAAATGAAAAATATTGGAAGTGTCATGGATAAGGTCAACGATTTTTTGGATAAGTATGTTTTGCCATGGCCGGTCAGATTCTTAACCTTCCGATTCGTTATTCTTCTCACCATTAGTTTGCTTATCCCGCTTATTGTTTACGCAAATAATACCCCATTGGTGTTGGGGCTGAACAGTTATCTAAATACAATGAGTGTAGCAGTAAGTTCGATTGTCTTGCTTTACGCAACCATAACTGAAGTAAGACAAAAGCAGATCGCTGATTTGCAAGAAAAACGAGCTCAAGAAGACCACACTCATGTTACTGAAATGCACCAACTAGTATTGCAAACCTTGAAAAATCAAACCGAAGAGATCCTTGAATTAAGGAAGATCATGGAGCAACTAGCTGGATTGAATTTGCCAACTACCATCCAGTCTGAAATGCCAGATCTTCAGAAACTACACCCAAGAGGAGAAGACCGATTCCAAGCGGAGGATGTCTCTCGAAGTTGGCAGCAACAGATTCATCATAACGAGTTGGTTTCCTCTATCGGAAAAGAATTGAAACCATCGAGTGAAACAAAAAAGTCTCAGAAATAACCTGAGAAGACTTCCACTTCTACGATAGGTAGGTTGGTAATTACGCATGGTAAACTACTATTTGAAACTTATTCAATTGTGAGGAAAAATGTCTTCATTACTCGCTACAGCAGTAGCGCACCCTAACATTGCATTTATTAAATACTGGGGTAATCGGTCAGAAAATTTACGATTACCCGTCAATGGTTCTATATCGATGAATATGGATGGTCTTATCACGCGCACAACGGTGCATTTTGAAGCTGGATATGAGAAAGATCGGTTGGCCATCAATGAGATACAAGTTGATGGAAAAGGTCTTGAACGGGTCGTAAAGATCTTAGAAATTGTTCGAGCTGCTGCCGGGATTTCTTTGAAAGCCTCAGTGAACAGTACTAACAATTTTCCGACCGGGGCTGGGATTGCCAGCTCTGCCGCGGCTTTCGCGGCATTAGCACAGGCAAGTGTAACAGCGGTAGGATTGGATTGGTCTGAGGCGAAGGTTTCCCGCCTTGCTAGGATGGGGTCAGGCTCAGCTTCACGTAGTGTTCCAGGTGGCTTTGTTGAGTGGTATTTAGGGGATTCAGACGAATCGAGTTATGCCGAAACCATTGCTCCGAAGGAACATTGGAGTTTGGTTGATTGTGTAGCCATAGTGAGCTCAAGCCACAAGAAAACAGGTTCAACTGAAGGCCATGTGTTAGCCTCAACAAGCCCGCTTCAAAACGCCCGCGTAGTCGATACTCCTCGGCGGATTTCACTCTGCCGGCAAGCAATCCTTGAAAAAGATATGTCAAAATTAGCGTCCATACTCCAGTTAGATTCCGATATGATGCATTCCGTGATGATGACCAGCACCCCGGCATTATTTTATTGGCAGCCCGAAACCATGGCGGTAATGAAAAAAGTTCAACAGTGGCGCGATGAAGGTTTGCAGGCTGGCTATACTATCGATGCCGGCCCCAACGTGCATGTTATTTGCGAAGCGAAGAAGGCGGATGAAGTTGCCAAGTTATTAAAGATAATTCCAGGGGTTCAAAAGGTCTTGGTATCCCCGGTTGGCGATGGAGCGCGGATCGAAGGTTGATCTGATTCTAATGAACCACTAATAATTTGACGTTATAATGCTAAAACATGCCTTTGCTTGGCTGTAAGAAGGAAACTTATGACTTTATTAATTGTTGTACTCGTTTTTGGTGGAATGGTCTTTATCCATGAATTAGGACATTTTCTCGCGGCTAAGATCGTCAACATCGAAGTTGAAGAATTTGGTTTTGGTTTGCCGCCAAAGATACTTACACTATTTCGGTGGCAAGGAACGGACTTTACCTTGAACGCCCTCCCCTTGGGCGGGTTTGTTCGGCCAAAGGGAGAAAATGATCCCAATGTTATGGATGCACTTTCCGCGGCAAATCCTTGGAAACGGTTGTTTGTTTTGTTTGCCGGCCCAATGATGAACTTGATCACGGCTATTTTTGTTACCGCCATTATTGTTTCGCAAATAGGAATGGCGGATAAGAAAGTACTGATTGATAATGTAGTGGCAGATAGCCCAGCTGCGCAAGTTGGCTTGTTACCAAACGATATGATCCTTACCATAAATGGCCAAGACGTAACCGACCCGTCCGCCGCCCGATTATTGATCAAGGATGGCGTTGATACTAAACTTACGATGATCGTGGAGAGAAATGGTGAAAAACTATCTTTTGCCGTTACCCCGCTTTCTACCCGCCCCGCTGAATTAGGCGCACTTGGAGTTGGTCTAACCTCCCCGCGCAGATCAGCAACGTTTGCCGAGACAATTACTTCTGGGGTGGCTTACACAGGAGCTCAAGCAGTAAGCATCCTATATATGCCGATAGGTCTCATTCAGGGTGTAATTTCGCCGGATGAAGCACGGTTGATCGGTATGAAGGGTATTTATGATATTTTTGATCAGGCAGTAGCAAAGGATACCGAAACACGAGCCGAGGATCAAACAGGGCAACCAACATCAAATGGCACGGAACCATCCTACTATGTATTATCTATTGTTGCGATGCTCAGTACGTCCCTTGCCGTTTTTAACCTTCTTCCAATCCCCGCCCTCGATGGCGGTCGTATCTTATTCACCATGCCCGAAATCCTCTTCAAAAAAAGGATTCCATATAAGCTGGAAAATTATGTCAATGGAATCGCTTTCCTATTGCTCATCGCTATGATGGTCATCGTCAATGCGATGGATTTTATCAACCCTATTCAAGTAAACCTACCCTAATTATGGCTACTACAATCTTAAATAATGTTCTCAAGAAACTAAAGTCCCCGGATTTTATCCTCACTGAAAAAGAACTTGATGTCTTCAGCGATATGGATCCCAAAGGTGTTTCCACCCTTTTACAAGAGTGGAAGGGTGTAAATGATGAGAATAAAACCAAGTTTTTACAAGAATTGCACGAACATTACTTAGATAACACTTTGGTTTCATTTGAGGCGTTGGGGGTCGCATTAATAAAGGACGACTTAGCTTCAGTGAGGGCATCTGCCTTGCAATTGATCGATGAGACTGAAAAATGTGCTATTTTGCCGGACCTGGTAAAAATGATCACTACAGATGCTGATGAAAATGTACGCGAGGCAGCTGTTCGCGTGGTCGGTAACTTTGTTAGGTTATATGAATACGGTGATCTCGATGACTTGGACAATAAAACCGCAGAGAATGTTTTGCTTAAAGCTTATCATGACGAACACAGCAAAGTAGCGCGGGCAGCGTTGGAATCGCTTGGATATGCTGGTCGAGATGAAGTGTATGGTTTGATTGAACAGTCCTTTGAAAAGAAAGATACCGCTTGGCAAGTTTCTGCTTTGCGGGCAGCTGGAAGAAGCGCTGATGATCGTTGGGCAGGCCAAATATTGAATGGACTCAACGATGCAGATAGCGATGTCTGTTTGGCCGCAATCGAATCTGCTGGAGAATTAGAATTAAAACTCGCTCGGCAACCGCTCTTGGATATGCTAGAAGAAATTGAAGATGTGGAAATGTATGAAGCGATTATTTGGTCCCTATCTTCGATTGGTGGGGAGGATGTGCGTACCTACTTAGAAGCTCTCATTGCCAATAGCGAGGATGAAGACCTGATCGAATTGATCGAAGACGCATTGATGAATCTTACCTTTACAGAAGATCTGGAAAGTTTTGATATGATGGCTATTGATCCGGATGAGGAAGACGACCTTAAATAAACCAAATATTTAAGGTCCAATTATGTCTCTAAAAGACCTATTTCCCATTTTCGCCAATAACATTTTCCCCATCATGCTGATAAGCTTGGCTGGGTTTGTTTTGGGTAGAACAATTAAAATCGACACACGATCCATTGGACGTGTGTCTTTTTATTTTTTCAATCCTGTGTTGGTATTTAATATCCTATTGGCAAACAAACTGCCAGTTACTGAAATGTTAAATACCGCGGTGTTCACCATATTGGTCACGCTTGGTTCAGGCTTGATCGCCTTGTTGGGTGGGCAGATATTAAAATTAGATAAGAAAACCCAAATATCAACCCTTCTAACTTCTATGTTTGCCAACAATGGGAATTACGGTTTGCCGTTGATCGCTTTTGCCTTTGGCGAACAGGCATTGTCGCACGCCAGCTTGTATTTTGTGTTCGCATCTCTAATAACCAATACGTTAGGCATCTTCATCGCATCCATGGGGCATATGTCGATAAAACAAGCGTTTTTGGGCATTTTCCGTATTCCTACCATCTACGCAGTTATGGCAGCTCTTCTCATTAACAGTCTCACCCTAACCATGCCATTGCCCATTGAGCGAACAGTGAGTATCCTTACAGGCGCTGGTGTTCCGGTGATGATCCTTCTTTTGGGTTTGGAGTTGTCGAATATGAAATGGACAAATTCATTCAAGGCGTTGGGATTGGCGGCCAGTGTGCGTTTGATCGCGGGACCGCTTCTCGGGGTCGGGTTTGCAGCGCTCCTTGGGATGCAAGGGGTTGGTATGAAAGCGGGCATCGTGGACGCGTCTATGTCTTCGGCAGTAGCGAACGCAAATTTGGCATCTGAATATGAACTAGATTCATCCTTGGTAGCCGCTACCATATTAGTTACTACGCTACTAAGTCCGCTCACGCTCACGCCATTAATACTTTTACTCGGTTAATTTGTAATACCATCAAAAGGCGATAATGGAACAAATACTACTAAGAAAACATATTTGGGTTACCGGCCGCGTGCAAGGAGTAGGTTTTCGGGCATTCACCCAATACGTTGCCTCCTCGTTAGAAATTACAGGGTGGGTACGAAATATGAATTATGATCAGGTTGAAATTATGGCAGAAGGGGAAGAACAACCAATGCTGCAATTTATTCAGGCTGTAAAAAATGGGCCAACAAATTCCGTTGTTCAAAAAATGACCGTGAATGATGAGACCGCAAGCCACGAGTGGTTTACTTTCAATATTTGGAGCTGAAAAAGTATGGATAATTGGCGATTATTAATTTCTCCACCCGCTAGAGGCGCCTGGAACATGGCTGTTGATGAAGTTCTATTAGACGCGACCGTACGCGGGGACTCGCTACCTACGATTCGCTTGTATAGCTGGGAGCCGGCGTGCTTATCGCTCGGTTACGCCCAAAAAGTAAAAGATGTGGATCTTGATCTTTTAGCTAAATATGGCTGGGAACTTGTTCGCCGAGTAACCGGGGGAAGGGCTATCCTTCACACCGATGAAATTACCTATTCTGTTCTAGCGCCTCTTACCGAACCGCGCGTAGCTGGAACAGTTTTGGAAAGTTATCAGAGAATAGCCGAAGCGCTGATCATGGCTGTGCGCTTCTTAGATATTCCGGTTGAAATGGTTACTGAGGTGGATACCACTCGCAACGCAAAAGGCCCCGTTTGTTTTGAAGTTCCATCTGCTTATGAGTTAACGGTAGATGGTAAAAAACTAATTGGATCCGCCCAATCGCGCCGTAAAGAAGGTTTCTTACAGCACGGAGCTTTTCCTCTATACGGGGATCTGCGCCGGATCACCCATGCTTTAGCTTATGATGATGAGACCCTTAGGGCTGAATCGGGTGAAAAGGTTTTAACACGTGCCACGAACGCTGAAATGGTGTTGGGAAAGAAACTTGATTGGGATTCTGTCGCAAAGGTTATGGTGAAAGCGTTTGAAGAAAAACTTGATATTTCCTTGGTTCCTTCCAAGCTTTCAGAGGAAGAATCAGCGAAGATAGATGAGTTGGTCACAACAAAATACGCAGCCTGGGAATGGACAGGCCGTTTTTAGCCCCGTGAAACGAATATTTTCTTTAATTATCTATCTCCTGAAAATGGTTATCTTCTTTCTAATCGGTTTGACCCTGATCGTTATTCTCAATTTTGTTGTGATCGATCTGCTCGAATCAAATCGGATCTATTCGGCGGAGACAGTGCCGACGCAAAAGATCGGGATCGTGTTTGGCGCAGGTTTGTTGCGTACCGGCGAGCCGACCGCGGTATTGCGTGATCGGGTGGAAACGGCCGCTGAGTTGTTCCATTCGGGCAAAATTCGCGCTATTTTGATGACTGGCGACAATAGTTATGTTGAATACAATGAGCCCGCCGCTATGAGGCAATACGCGCTCGAATTAGGAATCCCTGATGATGTGATCTTTTTAGATTACGCTGGTCGCCGAACTTACGATTCCTGCTATCGCGCAAAACAGATCTTTGGAGTCGATCAAGCTATCTTGATCACACAGCGTTTCCACTTGATCAGAGCCCTTTTTCTGTGCGAGCACTTAGGTTTAGAAGCATCCGGTGTGGCGGCGAATAATAGACAATACCGGAAATTATCAAACCTTTACTGGAACGTTCGCGAGATATTTGCTCGAAACGTGGCTATTTATGATTTGATACTAAAACCCAAACCCATTCTGGGCAACCCAGAACCCATCCAACTGGAGGATCTCAATGGATCGAAATGAAGCGCTATCCTTAGTGCGTGAATTTGTAAAAACAGAAGGTCTTGTGCGGCATATGCTGTGTGTTGAGACCTCAATGCGGTTTTATGCCGAAAAATTTGGTGAAGATGTTGAGTATTGGGGTGTTACCGGGCTGCTGCACGATTTTGACTGGGAGATACACCCCACCATTGAGCAACATCCAAGTGAAGGCGCTGCCATCCTCGAACAACGGGGGATTGATCCGGTTATTATTCGCGCCATTCTGAGCCACGGTGACAACACCGGTGTATCACGCGATTCTGTAATGGAAAAAGCTTTGAATGCCTGTGATGAAATAACCGGCTTGATCTCTGCTGTCGCCTTAGTTCGACCATCAAGATCGCTCTATGATCTTGAGCCTTCCTCTGTGAAGAAAAAGTGGAAGGACAAAGCCTTTGCAGCCGGCACCGACCGCTCGGGTATGGAACTAGCAGCCGCTGAATTTGGCATAGATCTTTGGGAGCATGTAGGAAACGTAATTACAGCGATGCGCCGCATTGCCCCCGAATTAGGCTTGGAAGGAAATTTACCCCGACCTTAAGTTAATTATTAAACCGATAGGGCATTCTTTTGATAATTGGGATGCCCTATTTTATTTTAACGGATGAATCATTACTGATTAGTTCTTGTCGCCAAATGATCCTCGATCGTGGCAATAAATTTCAAAGCCTCGCCTTCAATTCGGTTGGTTAATTCTATTGGGTCCATAAAATTTGGGTCTTGAGATATTATATGGCAGGCGATCGCGTCTGCTCCTTTTATATCCTTCACCAGATCATACTTTGACCAGCGGTCCTCTTTTAACATCGCCCAATATTTTTCTTGGTTCCCTTTATTCGTCCCAACCAGCCAAACTTCAAAACGAAATTCTTTGTGAAGGAATACGATGGCAATTTTTAGACCATGAGCCTTGATCGAAGTAGGGTTGAAGGCAAAAAAGCTAAGGTTCATAGCACCCTGATACAAACTGCTTGAAACGAAATGATCAGGATATTTATTCGTAAAATAGATCCGCAACTCATTTAAATAATTTAGTATGCCTTGGTACGCTTCAACCACGATGCCTTTCTGCATTTGTTTTCGATATTCATCGTAGATGTCCTGTGATGTTCCCATCAAAACTCCTCCTTTTTTATAGAAAATAATAAAAAAAGGAGGGCGCGTGAAAATTTACGCCCTCCAGGCGTTATTTTTTAGGTGACTTCGTTGTTGGTTTTTCCTCGGTTTTGCTACCCTTCGGTTTTTTTATCGTTTCTGGTTTAAGAAGCTCTGGTTGGGTAGCTCTGGGCTCAGGTTTTGGTTTTTGGGGTTGCTCCACAACGACCGCTTTATCCATTGCCCAGCTGTGAGTGATGCTAACAACTCTATCGCCGTCTTTCACTTCAACAACTGCATCCGCTCGGGTGGCTGCGCGTTTTTTCACCCCGGCTTCATCCAAACGTATCATCTTTGGCGCGGCTTTCTGCAAATGGATGGTGATCTGGTAATTCCCCTTGCCTGTAGCAACACCGGCAACCGTTATCCCAGTGCTGAGGTTCCATAGGTTAACCCCTCTCCCATAGCGACCTTGAACAGGGAATTCACCCCAATCAATCCTCTTTGCCCGGCCATCAGAGGTGATGACAAATAACTCGTGTTGGTTGTTTTGTAACTCTAAACCCACTACTTCATCAGCGGCATCCAGTTTGATGCCATTCACGCCGGCGGCGATCAGACCCATGGGACGAATATCCGTCTCACTGAAGCGGATGGCCATACCTAATCTTGTGGCTAAGAATATCTCGTCTGTACCTGTTGTAACAGTTAGGTTAAGTAGGGCATCGCCTTCATTGACTTTGCATAAATAGAAAGATTGGGCGGAGGGGCCGGGTAATTCACTGAGTAAGGATTTTTTCAGCATTCCGCCTTTTGTCACTGTCAGCAAGCAGGTATTTTCTTCATAGTTAGACCTTTTTGAGAGGCTGAATCCGCAAACAGGTTTGTTATGTTCCTTTAACGGGGTGATCTTGTTGAATAAAACCCCTTCAGATAGCTTTTCTGTTTCGGGGAGTGTATGCACCGCGACTGCCGCCGATTCACCTTTCTCGTTGACAAGATACAAGGTATCGGTTGATTTTGCCCTGATCAACAGCGTTGGCGCGTCTGTACCGCTAAGGCGGAAGGGTTTCTCATCCGCGCTGCGGGAGATCAGCCCTTCCTTGTTCAAGCCTACCCATACAACTTGGTCCGGAAGGATTTGGGTGGTAGTGAGAACTGATTTCTTTTGTTTTCCCTCTCGGAGGTTGATGATCTGAGTTCGGCGGCTATCGGCGTAGGTTTCCTTCATGGTCTGTAATTCTGTCGCAGCCATTTCGCGCATTAGCTTTTGTGAACTAAGTAATTCTTCCAGCGTTTTGATAAGCGCTACTATTTCCTTGTATTCTGTTTCAATTTTTTTTCTTTCCAACTGAGCCAGCCTTCGTAGCTGCATTTCGAGGATGGCGTTGGCTTGGAGTTCGGATAATTTAAATTTGCTGCATAGTTTCTCTCGTGCGGCATCAACATCTGGTGATTTTCGAATAAGGTCAATGATCTCATCCAAATTTTTCAACGCCACCATATAACCTTCTAGAATGTGAGCTCTTGCCTTGGCTTTATCTAGATCGAATTGCGCTCTGCGACGAATAACGGTTAGGCGGTGCTCCAGAAAAACCTTTAGTGCTTGTTTTAAGGTCAACAAACGCGGCTCGCCATCCACTAGAGCAAGGATGATGATGCTGAAAGTGGATTGCATTGGAGTTTTTTTGTAGAGGGCCGTTAGCACCTTTTCAGGATCGATATTCTTTGCTAGTTCAATAACAATGCGCATACCATGTCGGTCGGATTCATCGCGTAGGTCTGATAATCCTTCCAGATCGCCATTTCTGGATAATTCGGCTATTCGTTCTACTAAGCTCGACTTGTTGACCTGATATGGCAACTCTGTAATAATGATGCGGTTTTTGCCGCGTTCCATCTCTTCGTAATGGGCTTTTGCCTGAACAGTGACCTTGCCACGCCCGCTGCCATAAGCGGCCTCAATCCCTTCCTCCCCAGATTCTTGGATGAGTAATCCGCCGGTAGGAAAATCAGGTCCTTTGATGTACTCCATCAAGTGGCTTACATCAATATCGTCCAGTTTATCCCAATTGCTGAGCATATAGATACAAGCATTGGTGACTTCACCTAGGTTGTGCGGTGGGATGGAGGTAGCCATGCCAACAGCGATACCAGTAGCTCCATTTACCAATAGATTGGGAATTTGTGAGGGAAGAACAGTAGGTTCGGTTAGGGTTTCATCAAAGTTCGGGGAAAAATCAATGGTGTTTTTATTGATATCAGTTAGCAACTCCATGGCAGGTTTGGATAACCTAGCTTCGGTGTATCTCATCGCGGCGGGTGGGTCTCCGTCAACGGAACCAAAGTTGCCTTGACCATCAACCAACATGCAGCGTAGAGAGAAATCCTGAGCCATACGGGCCATTGCCTCGTATACAGCTGAATCACCATGGGGATGATATTTGCCAAGTACTTCGCCAACGATACGAGCTGATTTTTTATAAGCTGTATCTGCGCGAATGCCCATATCGTACATAGAGTAAAGGATCCTTCTTTGAACAGGTTTTAGGCCAACACGGACATCAGGTAAAGCGCGTGATACGATGACTGACATTGCGTAGTCAAGGTAGGAGTCCTGCATTTCTTTTTCAATATTTACTTTCTTTATTAATCCAAGTTCCATTGGTTTTTCCTCAAAAATTCATATTCGCGGTATGCTAAATTTTAAACAGATTATATTATAAAGAGAAATAGGCGTATTTATTGATAGGCGAATAGTTAACAAAAAAACCGGTGGCAGATTCAAGATCTACCACCGGTTTGCTTTGAAAAATATAACTATTCCTCGATACCTTCAGGGAGCAAGTTATCCTCAGGTTCGGGATCAACTGGGAGCAAGTTCTCACTGAATCGGCCATGAACAAAGCCGGTACCGGCTGGAATCAGTTTACCGATGATAACGTTCTCTTTCAAGCCGTATAACGGGTCCTTAGCGGAGCCAATAGCGGCATTGGAAAGCACCTTGATGGTGTGTTGGAAGGATGAAGCAGAAAGGAAGGAATCGGTTGTAAGCGATGCCTTTGTTACGCCCAAGAGGATCTCGGCGAACCTTGCAGGATTTTTTCCATCAACTGAGAGCGCTTCATTGACGCGCTTAATCTCCAAACGATCAACGGAATCACCGGGTAGGTATTCACTATCACCCGCGCGGGTGATCTGAACTTTACTCAACATCTTGCGGATGATCACTTCGAAATGTTTGTCGTGAATATTCTGACCTTGTGAGCGATAAACCTTCTGCACTTCGCTCATCAAGTACATTTGGCAAGCGTCTCGACCTTGCAGGCGTAGGATCTTGTGTGGGTTGAGAGAACCTTCGGTAATTGGCTGGCCGGCCTTGATGTGCTCACCTTCGCGAACAAGGATCAACATAGTGGTGGGAATTTCGTATTCCACTTCATCGCGCTGTTCGTAAGAAACGATTACTTGCCTACCTTCGATGCGAACGCGACCGCCATTTTGGGCGGAAATGCTAGCGTCACCTAGTGTGGCGAGAACATCGTTCTGCTTTACTTCGCTCTCATCTTTTACAACAATGGTCCAGTCAGCTTCAATTTCGTATCCTTCGGAAACCATTTCAGAGTGTTCAACTTTTAAGATCTTAAGTTCAGCATATTTTTCGGATTGGATAATATGAACTTTTCCATCAATCTCAGAAATATACGCTTCTCCCTTTGGAGTTTTTCGAGCTTCGAAAAGCTCTTCAACACGGGGAAGACCCGTGGTGATATCGCCACCACCGATGGCAACACCGCCGGCATGGAAGGTACGAAGAGTAAGCTGAGTACCAGGTTCGCCGATGGATTGGGC
>CAZSLN010000024.1:0-31499 GCA_964607645.1 uncultured Anaerolinea sp. | reverse complement strand
AAGGGCTAAAAACAGAACAACGATCAGTGCAAACCAGCGATTTTTCTTCATGGGGGGATGTCCTATCAGTGCGAAGAATGGGTTGAGTTTGTTAAATAGTAGTACAAAATCCCCAAAAATCAACATCTATGGGTACTATTCCGATTCACCGTTCATCCATATATATAGACAAGGAAGAAGCATGTAACAGTCCAAAGGGCTAAAACCATTTCTTCAACAGCTTCAGCTAGGCTCGTTTAAAATAACCATCGTAAATTAAAAAAGGGACTGCCGTTTTAGACAATCCCTCGTTAAATTAGAGTAATCTTCTAATTTGGGTTTTCTGCGATCAGATCGAACGTACCGAATTCATCAACAGTCCAAATTTGCCAAAACCGCGCGGTATACAACAGCGGGAAATATTCATCCAAGCAAACTCCCGGTCTACTCATATAGTCAGAAGCGCCAGGTCCAAGGTAAAAATCAGGTTCCGAGGACCGTTGCCCTAGCAACATGATATCAAAATCGATATTCCAAGTACCAAAGTATTGGCAGCCATCAGCATAATTTTTAGCAAGGCTGGCAAAAGCGGCATCCTTTTGGCAGCTCAAGAACAGTGTCTTCACAACGTTCACATTCCACACACCCGCCAAATTGCCACAGGGCAACGAAGCGTAATAGTAATAAGTCCCCTCGCCTACGGTGATAGGGTAAACACCAGGTTCTAAGTGATAAAAGGTTCGCACGCCATTGGCATCCGTCAGGCTTAGGTTCACAACAGCGCCACTGGCGTTTCGAACATTAACCCTTAATTCCATTGGGCCAGATGCGGCAGCAGAACCAAAAACGGTAACAAAAAGAATCGTGACCAACAAAAGAAGAACAATGCGTTTTTGTTTCATCTATACTCCTATTTGTGCATACATCATTAAGTGTACTGGCAAAACCGTCTTCCACTCGATTGCGAAGCAAACCTATCCCTAGTTTTATTCACCAAGCGATCCCCCGCCGGTGGGTTTACAGCTTTTACCTAAAATCATCCGGCCTCTTCATCCACAAAACCTTTAGCAACGATTCCCTCTACACCTTCGATGTCTGGGGTGCCCTTTACATCAACACCGGTGGTTGATGAAACAATCGGTTTCACAAAAAGACAGGCTCAGTCATTTGCGAGCCCGTCTTTTTTCTACACCAACTTATCGCCAATGCAATTATTGCCCTTATAATTGATTATATAGGATGCTAATTAATATTTTTTAGCACAGGGAAATGATGAATAGATACTACTTCTCCTCAACCATCCAAACCTTTCTTTCACTCAGCCAAAACAACATCATCGGTGAATTGGCAAAAGGTAATGAATTTTCGCTGGAAACCACCCAACGCGATGCCTGGCTGGAACAAATTACCATACTCAAAAAAGAATTACTTGGCTATGAAGGCTCAATCTATTTTGAATACTCCATTCCTCGTATGGGGAAAAGGATCGATGTTGTTTGCATCATTGGTCCAGTATTGTTCATCCTCGAGTTCAAAGTAGGGGAGAAGACTTTTCCAGCGTATGCCACCGACCAGGTGATGGATTATGCCTTAGACCTGAAGAACTTTCATGAGACCAGCCACAACCTCACCATAGCCCCGATTCTCATTTCAACAGCCGCAACAAAAAGCGAAAACATTTTTGACATTGAACAATACGACGATCAAGTAATCAGTCCGATTAGATGCAATGCCGAGTCCATTCGCCAAGCGTTGCAAACCACCTTGAATTTTGTTGAAGGCGGAGCCATCGATGCTGGAAATTGGGAAAATGGCCGGTACAGCCCCACCCCAACCATCGTGGAAGCGGCAATGGCTTTATATCGTGGCCATTCGGTTGCCGATATTTCCCGCAATGATGCCGGCGCAATCAATTTGAGCCAAACCACGCAAACGATCGACGATATCATCAAAGACTCCCGAGAACACTATAAGAAATCAATCTGTTTTGTTACCGGTGTTCCCGGAGCGGGCAAAACTCTTGTAGGGCTAAATGTTGCCACCACTCACATCGACAACAAAACGGAAACATACAGTGTCTTCCTATCGGGTAACGGCCCACTAGTGGATATCCTACGTGAAGCCCTCGCACGAGACAAAGTTGATGCACAACGAAACAAAGGAGTCACCATCAAAAAGGGGGCCGCCCGAAGTGAGGTAAAAGCATTTATTCAAAACGTCCACAACTTTCGCGATGAATCATTGGTAGACCAAATCAACCCACCCAACGAACACGTTGTCTTATTCGATGAAGCCCAACGAGCTTGGAACTTGGAACAAACATCCAATTTTATGCGTCGCAAAAAAGGCTTCCCAAACTTCAACCAATCCGAGCCAGAATTTCTCATCTCGTGTATGGATAGACACAAAGACTGGGCTGTCATTATCTGTTTGGTTGGTGGTGGGCAGGAAATTAACGTTGGTGAGGCGGGTATTGGCGAATGGATAAGAGCCATCGACCGCTCCTTTAAAGATTGGCAAATCTACATTTCCCCAAATCTCAAGGACTCTGAATACCGTGCCAAGGAAGATATCAATCGTTACTTACCAAACCTTCACTTCAACATGAAAAGCGAATTGCACCTTTCCACCTCAATGCGCTCTTTTAGAGCAGAAAACGTATCCCTTTTGGTCAAACAAATCCTCGATCTTGACGGTTCCGATGCGGCTAAGACTCTTCATCAAATCAATAAAGCCTACCCTATTGTTCTTACAAGAGATTTAACCAAGGCCAAAAGGTGGATTCGCGAAAAGGCACGCGGAACTGAGCGGTATGGCATGGTGGTTTCCTCGCAAGCAATTCGGCTAAAGCCATTGGCTGTTGATGTTCGAGCGACCATCGATCCAGTTCATTGGTTTCTTGATGGCAAATCCGACGTAAGATCATCCTACTACTTGGAAGATGTAGCAACTGAATTCCAAATTCAAGGTCTCGAATTAGATTGGGCTTGTTTAGTTTGGGATGCAGATCTAAGATTCGCGAAGAACCAGTGGGAATACAAATCCTTTGTTGGCGAAAAATGGAATAATATCAACAAGGAAGAACGGAAAGTGTACTTAAAAAATGCCTACAGAGTGCTATTGACCAGAGCAAGGCAAGGCATGGTCATCGTTGTACCAGAAGGTGATGAAGAAGACCCAACCCGCGCCCCAAAATATTACAATCCAACTTATGAGTATCTTGAGTCGATTGGGTTTGAGAAAATATAATTACAAATATGGCTCCAGATGTTTACTCGCAGGCATTTTTCGATATTGAAGAAATAATCCACCAATCCAATGTGGATTCGAATAATTTTTCGGAAATATTACGCGCAAAAAATATTCCACACATAAGTTACTCCCAAATTAACACCATCGAATTTTGTGAGCAGGAATATTATCTTCAATACGTAAAAAATCTTCAAATAACACCGACACCGGTTTATTTCGTTAAAGGCAAATTATTACACAAGGTCATTGCCGAAACTTACTCCCAACTTCAAAACAAAAATAAGATTGATACCTTTGTTTTACAATCCTACATCGAGGAAGCCAATTTAGAAGAACAGCATCAGAACCATATTGTTAATGCGACAAATTTGGCAATTCAAAATCTGTGGGATGGATACGAAATTCTTGGAATCGAGAAACCCTTTGTACTTAATGTAGAAAATGAATTACCCCCATTTGTTGGAATCGTAGATCTAATCCTTCAACAGAAAAATCAAATTACCATCGTAGATCATAAGACAGGTTCAAATTTTTACGATAAAGATATTTTACAGGGAATTGTTTATCAGTGGTATATCTCAAAAGAGTATAAAATCGATGGCGCTAGTTTTTATTATGACAACTATCGATGGGTAAATAATCTGGAAAGAATAAGAAAACCAGCGTTATATCGCGAAAAAATCAACATCCCTGCCCACGAAGTTCTTTTCGCCAAAGATCGAATTGTGGAAGGTTATAATAGGATCCAATTTATTAAGCAGAAAGCCACAAATCGTTCTTACTCAGGGTTTAGAAAAAATGGCGAGTGCTTTCGATGTCAATTCCGAAAAATATGTGGCTGAAGGTTGGGCGCCACACTTTAACTACCCCACCTTCCCCTCCTCCAACCCTTCCAACAGCTCCCGCGTCACCACCGTGATCTTCCTCACCGCCTCTTCAAACGCCGCGGCATTGGCCTTGCTCGGCTTGCGGTAGCCGCTGATCTTCCTTACATACTGCAGCGCGGCGGCGGCGCATTCCTCCTCCGTTGCCGGTAATTCCTTCCTTCGTAACGTCTTGATGCTTCTGCACATAGCGATCGTTCTCCTCCCCTGCATTATAGCAAATTTGTTCCGTTTATCCCCATCCCCCTCCTTACTGGTTTATAATAATCAATATATGACCAACCCCGCCGAACGCCCCGTTGACCCCGAAGCCAAGCCCGATGACCGCATCGACCATGCCCTGCGCCCGCAAAAGCTGGAAGATCTGATCGGCCAGGACCAGGTAAAAGAGAACCTGCACATTCTCATCAGCGCGGCAAAACAGCGCGGCGAACCGTTAGACCACGTCTTGTTCTATGGCCCGCCTGGCTTGGGCAAAACCACCCTCGCCAACGTGCTCGCCAACGAAATGGGCGTAAACATCAAAACCACCTCCGGCCCCGCCATCGAGCGCGCCGGCGATCTGGCCGCCATCCTTACCAACCTGCGCGCCGGCGATATCCTCTTCATCGATGAGATCCACCGCCTCGGCCGCGCCGTAGAAGAAGTGCTTTACCCCGCCATGGAGGATTTCTCGCTCGATATCATCATCGGCAAAGGTCCCTCTGCCCGCTCCATCCGCCTAAAACTTCCCCACTTCACCGTGGTTGGCGCTACCACGCGCTTGGCGTTGGTTACCGCCCCGCTGCGCGCCCGCTTTGGCGCCGTATACCGCATGGATTACTACGACGAGCCCGCCATGAAGAAGATCGTCAGCCGCGCCGCCACCTTGCTAAACGTACCCACCGACGAAAGCGGCATCCGCGAAGTTGCCCTGCGCGCCCGCGGCACCCCCCGCATAGCCCTGCGCCTGCTTCGCCGAGTGCGCGATTTTGCCCAAGTTCGCTCCGATGGCACCGTCACCAGCGCCATCGCTAGCGATGCCCTCGACCTATTGCGCGTGGATACCCTCGGCCTGGATGATGTGGACCGCCGCGTGCTCAAATCGATCATCGAAAAATTCAACGGCGGGCCGGTGGGGCTAAACACCATCGCCGCCTCCATCAGCGAGGAGAGCGACACCATTATGGACGTGGTAGAGCCCTACTTGCTGCAGCTGGGCTTTTTAGATAGAACCCCCCAAGGCCGCGTTGCCACCCGCATCGCCTACCAGCACCTCGGCTTCCAATTCCCCGAAAACCCAGGCGACCAACCCAAATTATTATGAGCGGACCGAGCATGGATGGCATTGGCAAATATATGATGGTGGCCGGCGCGTTGCTGATCGTGGGCGGCGCCGTGGTAATGCTGCTTTCGCGCTACAACATCCCCATCGGCCGCCTCCCCGGCGATATCCGCATCGAAAGCGAGAACGGCAGCTTCTACTTCCCCATCACCAGCTCCATTTTGGCGTCGGTGGTGTTTTCCATCTTGCTCAACCTTATTGGCAAATTCCTCAACAAATAACCCAATGCTCACCGAAACCCTGCTAAACACCCCCCTTGGCAAAATCAACATCGCCGAAGGCCCCAACAACGGGCCCTTGCTTTTTTTGATGCACGGCTTTACCAACCGCTGGCAAATGTTCACCCCCATCCTTCCGCACCTCATCCCCAATTGGCACGTCGTCAGCTACGATCACCGCGGCCACGGCCGATCCTGCCACCCCGCCGAAGGCTACACCGCCCACACCTATTACCAAGATGTAGAGACCATCTTCGCCGCCAAGGCCGATCAGCCCGCTTTTCTGCTGGGCCACTCCATGGGCGGATCGATGGCGCTCTGGTTCACCACCCACCACCCCACCCAAGTGAAGGCGGTGGTAATCGGCGATACCTCGCTCGACCTGCCCATGCACATCGAGGTGATGAACAACCGCCGCAACGTCAAACTCTTTAGCCTGCGCCGCCGCATGGCCGGCCACCCCGTGCAAGACCTCACCCGCCGCGGCGTTCCACAATACCAAGCCGAAGAGCTCTCCCAGCTCGATCCGCGTGTCATGGATTTCCACGCCGAAGGCCGCGTGGATGAATTCTTCGCCGGCGTTCAACCCTTCAACCTAGCCGGCTTCCGTTGCCCCATCCTGGTCACCCAGGCCGATCCCGCCCGTGGTGGCATCCTGCAAGATGCCGAGATCCCAGCCGATCTCTCGCGCTACCCCAACCTCTCCTTCCAACGCTTCGATTGCGGCCACGATCTCGAGATCGATAAAGGCATCGACTCCCCCTTCTTCCAAGCCGCTCTTTCCTTTTTAATGCGCCACCGCTAACCCTCCCATGAAAACCAGCGATTTCGATTACAACCTGCCCCCCGAGCGCATCGCCCAAACCCCGCTAGAGCCGCGCGATAGTTCCCGCCTGCTTGCGCTCAACCGCGCCACCGGCCAACTCGCCCACCACACCTTCCGCGATATCTACGAAATGCTGCATCCCGGCGATCTGCTGGTGCTCAACCAAACCCGCGTCATCCCAGCGCGCCTGCCTGCCCGCAAAGAGACCGGCGGCAAAGGCGAGATCCTGCTGCTGCGCCGCGTAGAGGACCTAACCTGGGAATGTCTGGTAGGCGGCAAAGGGATGTCCCCCGGCAAGTTCCTGCTGCTAGGCGATTCCCTCAAAGCCACCATCGTAGAAGACCTGGGCGGCTCACGCCGGCTGGTTCGCTTTGCCGAGCCAATCGAAAAACACTTCGCCGCCGATGGCGAAATGCCCCTGCCCCCCTACATCCACCGGCGCCTCACCGACCCCGAGCGCTACCAAACCGTCTTCAGCAAAACCCCCGGCAGCGCCGCCGCCCCCACCGCCGGCCTGCACTTCACCGCCCACCTGCTGCAACGCCTGCAAGCCAAAGGCGTGCTGCTAGCCACCGTCACCCTGCATGTAGGGCTAGATACCTTCGCCCCCGTCACCGAAGACGACCCCGCCGAGCATGCCATCCACACCGAGTGGTGCGAGCTCGATCCCTCCACCGCCGATCTGATCAATCAAGTAAAAGCCAACGGCAACCGCGTCATCGCCGTAGGCACCACCAGCGTCCGCACCCTCGAAAGCGCCGCCGCAAGCCTGGGTGTTGCCCAACCTTTCAGCGGGCCCACCAACATCTTCATCCTGCCCGGCTACACCTTCAACCTGGTCGATTGCATGATCACCAACTTCCACCTCCCCAAATCCACCCTCATCATGCTGGTCAGCGCCTTCGCCGGCCGCCAAAACATCCTAACCGCCTACAACACCGCCATCCAAGAAGAATACCGCTTCTTCTCTTTCGGCGACGCCATGTTTTTGTACTGACCTTCTATAAGGTAAAAAAGTTAATGAGCCTTTCAACCTAATAGTTATTCGTTAATTGTAATAAATAAGGCGTGCTTTTTGTTATTTATATTATTAATTGCAATGTATATAATTTAGGTACTGATTAATTTATAAGGAGGGAAAATTATGAAACATGGTTTATTGTTGTTATTGATTTTTTTGGCTGTTGCATCACTTTCCGCATGCATCCCCGCGCAATTATTAGAAAAACCATTAATGGCAACCCTCCAAGCAATACCTACGCAAACAGCCTATCCAACCCAAACAGCCTTCCCAACCTATACACCGGCCCCAACCAAAGTTGTCATCGTAACTCCGACAAACTCGAAGCAAGATTCAAGCTGTAAACCGATCACAGGTTTGGATTATGATAACAATTCAAAAATAATGATCAAGCTTCAATCATATGTTAGTGATTTACCAAATGTAAGGTCGGTCTCATTCGTAATTCCTGAAAAAGTCTATCCAAATACAGATTCACAGTTATATTATGTTAACTATATATCTGAGTCATCAGGAAATTTGTACTCTATGCGCTTTTTGGTTTATGTTAATGAACTCGGCTGGAAAAAAGGGACATTTTCGATTGACGGGCAGTGCTGGATCGATTATCCACATAACTGATTTTAAAAATTTATTCATTAATAGGAGGTTAGTATTATGTACATGAAAGCAAAACTGCGCGGCGTAGTGGTAATGTTTGCATTAGTGGGGATGGCGACCCTATTCGGGTGGAGCGAAAACACACTCCAAACCGTCATCACCTTCGTCTTCGGCATCGGAGCCATCTTCTTTATCATCGCGGTCATCAGAAAACTGACCGGGAACGGATAACCAAAGCGGATCGCACCCTAAAAACCCTATTCACGCGACCAGGAGAACTAGGCGAACAATTCCTGAGCTCGGCTCCGACAGATGTTACCAACGTCATCGCCTATATTAAAAAGATCGCTCATTCGGCCCCTGTAAAGCCGAACATAAGCGACACTAAAACATAGTTGGAGGGAAATTAAATGTATTTCAAAGCAAAACTTCGTGGGTTAGTTGTATTTTTAGTTATAATGGGCATCGCCGTGGTCTTTGGTTGGAGCACCGGCACCATCCAAGCCGTTATGACGCTGGTATTCGGCATCGGGTTCGTATTCTTCATCATCTCCCTCTTCAACCGATCATAATACCAGCAAAACAAGAAGCACAAAAAGCGTCCGCAAGGAAATTCCCTCTTGCGGACGCTTTTTTGACGAAATAACCGCACAAAGATGATGGAGCAACCAAGGTGAGCTGTGGTCTTAACCAAACCAGCGAGCAAGTTTGGTTCTAAATGCTCATCATCGCGCCCTTGACGTTCCAATTTGGGCCCAGTTCTTGGGCCGTGACAAGTGCGAAAGCCGCTCTTGCTTTATTCGTTAAGTTTTTCCTCTGTGTTCTTGGTACCTTTGTGTGAAACACTCTTCCCCTTCCCCCAAAAAGCCCTTATTCGCGCTCTTAGCGTTCTTAGCGAGAGCCGCTCTTGCACTTCCTTTGCCGTCTTAGCGACTTGGCGTGAAACGCACTTCCCCTTCCCCCAAAAAGCTCTTCTTCGCGCTCTTAGCGCTCTTAGCGAGAGCCGCTCTTGCACTTCCTTTGCCGTCTTAGCGGCTTTGCGAGAGCCGCTCTTGCCTAATTAGTTAAGTTTTTCCTCTGTCCTCTTGCCAGCTTTGCGTGAAACGCACTAGCACTTCCCCCAAAAAAGCTCTTCTTCGCGCTCTTAGCGAAAGCCGCTCTTGCACTTCCTTTACCGTCTTGCCAGCATTGTGAGAGACAAACTAATAAACCCGACGCGGCGTGATTCCCATAGCGCAATCGAATTGATCCCGCAAGATCATGCTCGCCATCCTATCGCCATACTTGCTCAGCGATTCAATAGCGCTAGGCTCATCCATCCCAATCGGCTCATCCAACTCCACCTGAAAGCGCCGAAAATCCAACCCCTTAAAAAACGTATCCACCAAATGCACCTGCTGATCGGCAGCCGAACTCAAAAATGCCCCCAGCGTTGGCTTCAGCCAATCCCACGCCATATAGCGCGCAGGCTGGCCGGCGCGGGTGGCGTTAGGTTCACGGCCGGTGCCAAGGCTGATCAGCGTGGTTTCTTCTGGTTTCCAACCTAGGCAAAAGATAGCTTCGTAAGCGGCAAGGTAGCAAGGGTTGCTGTAGCTGCCCACCCCGCCATCCACATAACGCCCATCCACCACCGGAAAGTAAGTCGGCACCGCGCTAGAGGCCATCACCGCCGCTACCACCGACCAATCAGCATACTCGTCCTTCCATGGCTTAATAAAGCGAGTACGGTTCAGAACAAGATCGTAGGTGGTGATGACAACATCCATCTGTGGGGAGGTATCCCAAAAGTCGCCCATGCGCAGGCTGCCCATCACGTTATCCAGGGCGGTTTCCAACGGCTCGCCCGGGTAACGAAACCGGCTAAGCGGCCAAAACAAAGACCGTAGGTTTTTTTTGAAGATCTTATCGCCAAGCGTACAATAAAGCTCGTAGATCTGGCCAGTGCTTAGGCCTGCCCCCAAACCCGCCGAGATGATCGAGCCGGTGGAGGTGCCCGCCGCCAAACCAAAAACCTGATTAAGCGGTTTTCCCAAGGCGCTTTCCAACTTCATTAAAGCGCGAATCGGCAGAACCCCACGGATTCCACCGCCATCAATAGCGATTGCCACATTTTTACGAAAAGGTTTCATACACTCTTATTCTACCCACTCCCAACCAATGCCCCCATTGCAGAATGATTTCAAGTTGGAAAAGCGGTAAAATGATGGATATGGATTTTGAAGTAACCAAACCCACCCTCGAGCAACTCAACCAAACCCTGCTCACCTGCGCCCTATGCCCGCGCCTGGTACAGTGGCGTCAGCAAGTTGCCCGCGAGAAGCGCCGTGCCTACCGCGATTTCGAATACTGGGGCAAGCCTGTGCCCGGCTTTGGTGATCCCTCCGCCCGCATCTTCATCGTCGGGCTGGCGCCCGGCGCCCATGGCTCCAACCGCACCGGCCGGCAATTCACCGGCGATGGCAGCGGCGATTTCCTCTTCCCAGCCCTTTACCGCGCCGGTCTTGCCAGCCAACCCACCTCCAGCCACCGCGGCGATGGCCTCACCCTCACCAATGCCTACACCGCGCCAGTCTGCCGCTGCGCCCCACCGGCCAACAAACCCACCCCCGAAGAAATGCGAACCTGCCTGCCCTACTTAAAACAAGAGCTGAACCTGATCAAGCCCACCGTCATCGTGGTTCTCGGCCGCATCGCCTTCGAGAACATCCTGCGCCTCCAAAACCTCCCCATCAAAACCTTCGTCTTCGCCCACGGCGCCGAGCACCCCCTAGCGCAAGGTGTCACCCTTCTGTGCTCCTACCACCCCAGCCAACAAAACACGCTCACCGGCAAGCTCACCATCCCCATGTTCGATGCCATCTGGCGACGGGCTGTGGCTCTCACCAGCAAACTCCCCTCATAAAACCCGTTACCATTCCAAGTATTCGGTGTTAATTTCTTTCAAACCTTTTTCCCAATAGGATGTTTTTTAATTTCTACCTTCCAATTGGGACCCAAGCCAATATTGATTATCCTCAACCCAGGAGACTCTATGACCCAAGCTTTCCAATGCCCTAAATGCGGCGCCCCGCTCGATTATCACGGCACAGACCCGATCATCAAATGCCCCTATTGCCGAAGCTCGGTCATCGTCCCCGATAACCTCCGTTCCAAGCCGGCTTTTTCAGGCGGACACGATGTCTTCACCATTGATGGTATCAGCGATATGTCGGACTTGCTAAACCAGGCAGCCCAATTAAAGGAAGTGAAAGAGCTGGCTGAAGCAGGGAAGGTCAAAGAAGCTGTTGATCTCTTCCGCCAGGTCACCGGCCAGGATGAATTCTCGGCTCGGCAGGCGGTAAATGCCTTGGCAGCCGGCCAACCCGTCATCCTCGGCGACCTCAACAAAAGCAGCCCAGTTGTAAACCTTGGGGGTGCGTCAAGCAATACCGCCTCGAAAACGATCAACCCCAAACAGCTTAGGGGCATATTCATCGCCATTATCATCTTTGTTGTGTTCAGTACGCTGGCCGGCATCATCATCCCGCTTTTCGCCACCTTCGGCACCATCTTCGCAGCGGAGGCTTTGATCAACAAACAGCGTGAAACCCCGCTTGCCCAGACCGTGGCAGAAAAACCAACCAAAATCCCCCAACCAAGCCCCACCCCCGGTTACGGCGTGGTGGACCTGCAATTTGGCAGCAAGGGCATGGCCCCGGGTATGTTCGATGACGCCCGCTCCATCGCCGTTAGCCCGATTGCTGATTCCATCTTCGTCGCGGATTATCAGAGCGGCAGGGTTCAATCATTCTCGCCATCGGGTCAATTTCTGGCACAGTGGCTGATGGAATCAGAAAATGGAATGGGCAGCCCGATCATTCAAAAGGTGAGCATAGGCACAAATGGGGATGTATTTGTGCTGCTGCAAGGAAACATAGTCCATCTGGATGCCTCAGGTCAAAAGATCAACAGCATTGCGGCGCTCGAATCTTACAGCGATGTTGTGGCTGGCTGGGATGGCAAAGTATACGTCCTCGAAGGCGATACTCTGATCGCGTTTGATAGCGAAGGCAAAGAGCTGGCGCGCTATCAAGACCTTATCCAAAAAATTACCGGCAATTACGAGTCCAACACCCGCCTCGCCATCGATGGCAAAGGATACTTTTACATTCTGGTGATTGGCCACAACCAGGCTGTCTATAAATTTGATAACACCGCCGTCTTTGTGGATAAGTTCGGAAATTCTGAGCAATTCCGCGCCCCCGGCAATATCGCCGTGGATGGCCAGGGCAGGGTCTTCATCAGCGACTTCGATGGGATTCAGGTCTATACCAATGATGGCGCTTATTTAGATACAGTCGGCGGTGAAATCGAAGGCGTTCCCTTTGGCATCACTATCGATAAGGACGGTAAATTGCTGGCGATGTTCAACTCCGGGCAGGTCGTCCGTTTCACCCTAAAATAAGAAAAAGCGAGAGGGCAAGGTACATCGCCTTGCCCTCTCGCTTTTTAATTTCAAGGGTGCTTCCATGAAACAAAGGAGCATAAAACAAACTTAATTTCAGTCCTTCCCCCGCCTTAACCAATCTTCAATCATCATCATAAAGGCCAATTTCTTTATTGTCGCTTTCGTACCTCAGCCCGTTCATAATGCTATCCATCAAATGTTCCGAAGTTTTCACATCGATCAGGCTTGGGTCGTCAATATAATCGATGATGGCAGCAAATAACTTTCTATCCACTTTCATTTCTTAAGGTAAAACTTTTTACCTTGTTAAAATCTTCCTTGGTAAATTTTTCGCTGAAAACGATCATCCCATTCCTTCCGCCCCAACTTAGAAATTGATTGGATCCCTCATCGGTTTTTGCTGAGTCGATTGAACTCCCCACCAACCAACCCCCAGCCCCTGGCAGAGCCCCCTACTCCGCCGGGCGCAGGTCAAAAACACAAGCTATCCCCGTCTCTATCTCCACCCATTTTCCGTGCTCATCCCCCTGCCGTCGGACGGGCCCCCTTCACCGTCCGCGACCTTCCCTCGTTGTACCGCCCTTACAATCTAATAATACGTCTACCACTGGCCCGCAAACACGGGCTACTCCACCCCAATTTGGGGGTAATTTCGAATCAATCCGCGCAATTCCTTGGTCATATGGTCCATCATCTCATCGCCGCCCAACACCACGCAGCTTTCGCCGTAGGCCAAAAACAGCTTGCCGGCTTCCCACACGCTCTCGGTCAGTCCGCTCACTTCCAGCGTACCATCCTCCATCCGCGTTTCCTTCTGATCCACAAAATGCTGGCTTACCGAAGAACGCGACAGCGGTGGCAGAAGCCGATAGCGCACCTCGTACATTGGCGGTGTTGGCGGCGGCGGCATGATCACCGAGCTCACTTTCAATTCTTCATCATTTAAAATGCTACTAATTCGGTAGCGAACATGCCGGCTGGCAAGCCCGCCGCTTTTGTTACCGCGGCTAAGGCGGTACGCCAACAAATACCAATGCCCCCACTGAAAAACGATCTTGTAAGGGTTCACTTCCTGCAGCACCGGCAGTTGATCCTCATATTGCGGCGAGATGTAATTAAAATATAATTTTCGGTGTTTCTTTACCGCCCGCTGCACGTCCTCCCACACCTTGCGAGGAATGCCCACGCTCTCGATGTTTTGCAGCATCTCCAGCTCAAAGGGGTTCTCGGCCCGTTCCATTCTGCGCCGTTCCGCCGGCGATAACCCCGCCATGATCTCATCAAGCAACGCCTTTACGCTGGAGTGAACCGCCACCTGCCCTTCAAAGGTGTCCTCCAACAAACCCAGCGCCATCAGCGAATTCTCTGAAAGGGTTAGTGAAAGGATCTCGCCGGCATCGCGCATAGTATAAAGGCCGCTGCGGGGGCTGTAGGTCAAGTCCACCCCTAGCCGCGATCGCAGGTTTTCGCGGTCGCGTTTAAAGGCTTTATCGCGCGCGCTCTTGGTTTTGGGGTAAGCGTCGCTGCCCTCCACCTCCAGCACGTATTCCACCAATTGCGCTGGCGTCGCCGCCCCCTTGCGCAGACGTTGCACCAACGCCAAAGACCTTCTAAAAGATTGCCAATCGCTTCCTCGCATATTCTTTAGTATATGCCACGCAAGCCGCCGCCGGCAAGGGTTTGCGGTCGTTTGGAACTTTTCCTTTTGCTGTAACGTTCTATAATTAACATAATCTAAAAGAGGTAACCCTATGAAACGTACAACCATCCTGCTCGGCATCATCCTTCTAACCCTTTGCGCCGCCTGTTCCGCCGCGCCCACCCTCAATGGCACCAACTGGAGCCTGGTCACCATCGATGGCGTCGACATTCCCGCCAATGTCGAGGTCACCCTCTCCCTAAAAGATGGTCAAGCCGGCGGCAACGCTGGCTGCAATGGCTACGGCTCCGAATACACCCAAAAAGGCGAACAACTCACTTTTACCGCCGCCTTGAGCACTATGATGTATTGTGAAGGGATCATGGAAGTTGAAAGCGGCTATTTGGCGGCCTTGCCGCAAATCCGCTTCTACAAAATGGAAGGCGGCAAATTGCTGCTGCTAGATGACTCCTTCTCTACCAGGCTCATCTTTTCGCCCCAATAGCTTCAAAATAGGATTAGTTATTCTATAATCAACAGTAGGTTGACCAAAACCGTTCTTCAACCTACTAAGGTGTCCGTTTGTTATCCAAACTATCCAACTTCCTAAACAACCTAGCCAGCGGGCGTAATACGGTCATCTCTTTGCTCCTATTGCTCGCCTACCTAGCCATCGTCTTTCCTTACCAAACATCCTACGCCGACCAACACCTCAACGGTTTAGGATTGCCCGATACCAACCTAACCTACTCCTCCCAATATCTGCTCGAAATCGCCAACAACTACGGAACGGATGGTCGCCTCGCGTACATCATCAGCGCTTTCACCTTCGATGTGGCATGGCCCATCGCTTACGGCGGCTTTCTCCTTCTCACGCTTAGCTGGATCACAAAAAAGGTAACCCTGCCCATTCCCTTTTGGAAGATGGCGAATTTGATTCCAGCTACCGGCCTTGTCTTCGATTTTTTGGAAAACAGTTCCATCTCCATCGTTTTGGCACGTTACCCTAACAACAGTTTTCCACTACCAACCTTGGCCGGTCTGTTCACCTTGGCGAAGTGGATCTTCCTTACAGTCAGCGCCTTGTCCATCCTACTCGGGATGCTAAAACTTGCCCTCGTTCGTGGATTCAACAACAGATCCACCTAATTTCTTCGTACCATTGTGTTTTCATATCAAACCAACCCCTCGCTCTCACGAGTGAGTGCTATTGGTCAATTTAAGTTACAATTGATTAAAACGAAGACGGATAACTTATGAGAAGCGTAGACATCATTATTAAAAAACGAGATAAGGCAGAACTCACCCGCCAGGAGATCGAGTTCTTTGTGCGCGGTTACACCCAAGGCGAGATCACCGATTACCAGGCCGCCGCGTGGGCGATGGCGGTTTTGCTCAACGGCATGACCGACCAAGAAACCACCGACCTCACCATGGCGATGGCGAACTCCGGCCAGGTGCTTGATCTTTCTGATATTGTGGATGTTGTGGTCGATAAACACAGCACCGGCGGCGTGGGTGATAAAACCTCGCTGGCGGTAATGCCAATGGTGGCGGCAGCCGGCTTGTACTGCGGTAAAATGTCCGGCCGCGGTCTTGGCTTTTCAGGCGGCACTTTAGATAAACTGGAATCCATCCCCGGCTACCGCGTCGATCTCTCTACCGAAGAATTTCGCGCCCAGCTGCGCAAGACCGGCATCGTCCTCACCGGCCAATCGCTCGATCTCGCCCCCGCTGATGGCAAGTTCTACGCCCTGCGCGATGTCACCGGCACCGTCCCCTCCATTCCACTGATCGCCTCCTCCATTATGAGCAAAAAGATTGCCAGCGGCGCTACCGCTATTGTTTTGGATGTAAAAGTAGGCCTCGGCGCTTTTATGGAAACACTGGAAGAAGCCCGCTATCTAGCTTCAATTTTACGCAACATCGGTAAACTTGCCGGCAGGCAGGTTGTCACCCTCATCTCAGATATGAACCAACCGCTGGGTTTTGCCGTCGGCAACGCCCTCGAATTAAAGGAAGCGATCGATACACTGCAAGGCGCAGGCCCTGCCGATTTCCGCCACCACTGTATCGATGCCGCCGCCAAAATGCTGCTGCTCGGTAAAAAAGCCAACACTATAGAAAACGCGTTGTTGTTAGCCGAACAAACCATCACCGATGGCAGCGCGCTCGAAAAACTCAAAATTCTGATTCACGCCCAAGGCGGCGATGCCAGTTACATCACGGATCCCGACAAATTACCAAAAGCCCGGCTTATTGAAACCGTCGCTTCCCCCCAAACTGGCTATCTTAGCCAAGTTCACGCCCGCATCATTGGCGAGGCATCTGTCAACCTTGGTGCCGGTCGTGCCAAAAAAAGCGACCCCATCGACCACGCTGTCGGGTTCGAGATCTTAGGCAAAGTTGGCGATCATGTTGAACAAGATCAGCCTTTGTTCATTCTTCATGCCAACGACCCACAAAAATTGCAGCAAGCTCGCGCGGCGGTTCTATCTGCCCATCAATTCAGCCCCACCCCCGTTCCGCCCTTGCCATTATTTTATGAACAATAACGGTTTTCGCGCCTCTGACCCGATCTATTGGAGCCTTCGCTTATGAACATCTCTTTAAAAGGGTATAACAAACTGATCGAAGATCTGGTGGAAAAGAACCAGATCGATGAAGCGATCGCCCATTGCCGGCATATTCTTAAAGAATTCCCCAACCACATCGATACCCGCCGCATCCTCGCCGGCGCTTACCTCGATGCCCGCAAATACGCTTTGGCGAAGGATATTTTTCAGGAAGTCCTCATGGCAGTTCCAGCCGATTTTGTCGCCAACTTGGGTATGAGTTTTGTATACAGCGTGGAAGGCGATCTGGAATACGCCATTTGGCATATGGAACGCGCTTTTGAAAAGAACCCTAATAACATCGGCATTCAGGATGAACTAAAAAAACTGTACACCACCCGCTATGGGATCACCCCTGAGCGCATTAATAAAACCAGCGGTGTATTAGCCTCACTCTATTTCAACAGCGGTGAATATGATAAAGCCGAAAAAGAAATTATCGAGATCCTAAAAACGGATGTCACCCGCCGTGAAATGAAGACGCTGCTGGCGAAAATTTATTTGTTACAAGGTAATCTTGAATTGGCCAGCGAAACCTGTCTCGATTGTTTTAAACACTCTCCAAACAATTTCGAAGCCAACCGCTTGATGATCAAGATTTTACAAAAAACCAACAGCACCCAGAATCTTGATGTCTACCGCACCCGCTTGCAAGAATTAGACCCCTATGCCATTCACCCCGGTTCTTTTTTGCTGGCTGAAGAGTTTTTAGTGCCAGAAGAAGCCATCCAAATAGGCAAACTTGATTGGAGCGAGGAAGTTCAGCCAGAAGCACTCCCAAGCGAACCCCAAGCCGAATCTCCCCAACCTGTTGCAACCGCCGATTCCCCCGCCCCCGAACCGGATTCCACCGCCAGCACGATAGAACCGATCGATGGTGTTGTCAGCGAAGAACCGGGTTCAGATGGCGTTCCCGCATGGCTAAAAGACCTGATGCACCCCGATCCCGCCCCCACCCAGGCGGAACCCGATGGCTCCGTTCCAAGCTGGGTAATGGAAATTGAACCAGATACTGAAACCGCCCCCAACCAGGATCGTAACGCAGCCCAAACGCCTTCATTCAATTCGCCCGCGAACAACCAATCCACCGTACCGCTATCCACCGCTGCGCCAAATTCCAACTTCCCCGCAAAAAAGAGCGATTTTGATTTAGCCGAGTGGACCGATAGCGCCAATATTTTTGACGACCCCGAAATTACTTCCGCGGTAGCCAAAGTTCTCGACGACCTGCCCACCGATGAAGACCTTGAGCTGATGGCTGAAACCAAACCAAATATTTTTTCCATCACCCAACCCGTTCAACCAACCACAACCCCTGAAGTAAATGCGGACATTGAACCAGGGCTCTTATTTGGCGATGGTTGGAAAACCCTTCCCAGCGAAGAGCCGATCGAGCAGATCTCGCCGGAACCTGAACCAACCCTCACCGACCAGCCAGCACCAGCCCTCATCGGCCTATCTGAACCAGTTCTTACCGACCAAACCGAACCCAACACTCCTCAGCAATCGATGGAACTTCCCGAAAGCGCTGAAGCCCTTCCTGATTATGCTGAGTTGGATTGGCTCGGCGATCTCGGCAAACACAGCCCAGATCCGGAAGAACCCACCCAATCCGTCGCAAATTCCGCCATCCCCGAATGGGTGGGCGATCTAACCCCCGCGGGCGGTAAGCAGCCCGATGATGCCGCCGACCAGCCCGCCACCCGACTGCAGCCACCTTCACCCGCCCCCGAGTCAACCACTCCAGAATGGCTGGGCGATCTTTCCACCCCTGCCGAACCTGTAATAGAAGAAGCGGCAGAATCTGTCATTACAGAACCCACCGCTCAGCAAGAAAATCTAGCGCCAACCCCGACCTTGCGCATCCCAGATATGCCCAACATCACCCTGCCCGATCATATTCACTTTACCCGTTCATCCCAACCGCAAGACAAAGTGGAAGAACCGGTTGAAGAGATCCCCGCCGTCGCCGACCAGAATACCAACCAGTTTAACGCTGAAAGCGCCCAACCAGAACCCGTAGCCGATCCTATCAGCGAGCCTGAAAGCGGTAATGGCGAGTTTGCGGTACCAACCGAGCTTTCTGAAGGGGATATGCAAGGCATGTTCCACCCGGAAACATCGCCGGTTAATGGCGAAGACAATAGCTCCGAAGCAGCATTGCGAAAAGAAATGTTCACCAACCTGCCCGATGAGTATGAAGAAGTGATCGAAGAGATCGTTTCGGAAGAGGAAACTTCCCAAACCGAAACCCCCACTATCAGTCCCTGGATTCCAGTGGAACCAGACCTTCCGTCAGAGCTCTCATCCGATTCAATCCGCAATGCTGAACCCGAACCTGATGCAGAAATTGAACTCGAAGAAGGAACGGTGCTTGGATCTGAAACTGAACCCGGCCTAGAAGCTGAACCCGAATCTGAACCCGAATCGGAATCTGTAACCGAATCTGAAACCGAGCTAGAGCCCGAAACCGAGCCAGAGCTCGAAGCCATCCCTGATCTCGATATCGCTCTTGGATCCGAGCCAGAACCGCACACCGACCTAGCAGCGCATCAGCTCACTGGATCCGATCAGGATCCTGAACCAGAGGCCGAAACCACCACCGCTCCTTCTGTGGAAGCCGCTGCCCAACCTACCCCCAATCCAAAACCAACCCCCTTCCCCCTGCAAGAGATGGAACTGATCGATGATCCTTCCGTCCTGTTTAGGGAAGAAGACGATGCGGAAGATGAGATCGAGGAAGTTGAAGAGGAAGAGGTTGAAACCGATCTTAGTGAATTAGCGGAGCTCGATGAGGAAGAACCCATCCCGAACGAGACCGACCCTGAGCTAAACGCAGTCGATACCCCAGAAATTCTGGACTCCATTCCGGAAGAAACCCCCGCGCCTGCAGTGGAAGCGCCAGTAGAGGAAGAACTTGATGAAGCCATCAACCTGCAAAGCGAAGATCTAGCGAAAGCCGCCGCCTTCCTCACTTCTGGAAATATTGATGCCGCCTTGGATGAATTCTCTTCGCTCATCAAACAAGAATCGCATTTGCCCGAGGTGATCAGCCACCTGCAAGACCTGGTAAAAAAGCAGGAATTGAATAAAAAAGTATGGCGCACCTTAGGCGACGCCCACTTTAATGCCAACCACCTGCAAGAAGCCTTGGATGCTTACAGCCATGCCGATGGGTTGATCGATACAGACGATACCATCTAAAAAACAACGCATTCCCTGAGATCAGAAATAAGAGTGGAAGGAGAACAACCTTCCACTCTTTTGTACAAACACCACATTCATACAATAACCCAACCAAGGATAACAATGTCCAACTTTGATCATTTTGATTTTTTGGCCCCGCATTACGAACGTTTCATCCAACCCAAGGACCCGCAGCAAATGAGGCGCTTAACCGGCCTACCGGTGGAGGGAGCATTTTTGGATGCCGGCGGCGGCACCGGCCGTGTTGCCCAATTTATGGTTGGGTTAGCCAACCCGATCATCGTGGCGGACCTCTCTCTCAAAATGTTGGGGGAAGCCCGCGCCAAAAGCGGCCTACTGGCCGCCTGCAGCGCCAGCGAACACCTGCCTTTCCCAACCCATTTTTTCGCGCGTATCATCATGGTCGATGCCCTGCACCATGTGATCGATCAGAAAAAAACCATCCTGGAACTGTGGCGAACGCTCAAACCAGGCGGACTGCTGGTCATTGAAGAGCCAGACTTGCGAATTTTTACGGTAAAACTATTGGCACTCGCCGAAAAACTTGCCTTGATGCGCAGCCACTTCCTCTCTCCCCCCGCCATCGTCAACATGGTTAAAGACCTGGGCGCTAAAGTAAGCACTGAAGTGGACGGTTTTAATGCCTGGGTGGTGGTAGAAAAGCCTTCTGACCTCATTTAGGTTCATCTCCACCCTTTAATGGTACAATCCTGCCGTATTTTCTTTTTTTTATTAAATATAAAAATCTTTGGAGGTAATTGTGGAACGTTCTCTCGTATTAGTTAAGCCAGACGGTGTACAACGCAGCTTGGTTGGTGAAGTGATCAGCCGTCTCGAACGGCGCGGCCTCAGGCTGGTTGGCGCTAAATTTATGCAAGTCTCACAAACTCTTGCCGAAACGCATTATGGCATTCACAAAGGCAAGCCGTTTTATAATGGCCTGATCGAATACATTACCTCCGCCCCGGTCATGGCGATGGTGTGGGAGGGCCCTAACGCCATCAATGCCATCCGCCAAACCATGGGCGCTACCCGCCCCTGGGAAGCGGCCCCCGGCACCATCCGCCACGATTTCGCCCTGGAAGTCGGCCGCAATATCACCCACGCCTCCGATTCGGTTGAAAATGGCCAATTAGAAGCCGCCCTGTGGTTCAAAGCCGAAGAATTGGTCAGCTGGAGCCGCGAAGTGGACCGCTGGATTTTTGAAAAGTAGGTTTTAATAATCAACAACCAAAAAGCGTTGGCAATTGCCAACGCTTTTTTTATTCTTTTGTATAGATGGGGGTTACTGGATGCGAACCACAACCTTGCCTTCTTGCCACAATTCTTCCAGGTCATAAAACTCACGGGTTTCTTTGCCCATACAATGCACGATCACGGACCCATAATCAACAACCACCCAGCCGCTGGCCGGGTCGCCTTGGGGTCTGGCTTTTATGCCGTGGTCTTCCAGCATTTTATCCCCAACAGCGTTCGCCAGGGCGTTGATCATCCTATCCGATGTTCCCGAGCAGATCACAAAATAACTGGTGAACATGGCTATATTATCTAAATCGAGCAGAACGATGTTCTCGCCCTTCATATCTTCGAGGATCTTTACTACTTCTTGCGCTATTATTCTTGATTCCACTAATCCAATTTCCTTTTTTCTGAAAGTTCACTCAACTTGACCAAGCCCAACGGGGTATACACCGGCCCGGCGGGTGTTAAAACACTTTTAACCATTGTAACTGATTTTACCACCTGCGCCGGACTTGCTTCGTTGTCTTTTTCAGCCTGTTCCGCCATCACCCCTTCCAGCCATTCCCGAACCCGGGCGGGGTCGGCTCGCTCACCCACCCTTCCCAGGGTGATGTGCGGAGAAAACGGTTTTTCATCCGCCCCCACCCCCGCTTCCAAACAGCATTTTTGGATGATCAAGGCGGCATGAGCCAAGGCCGGCGGCGCGCTGACCCCTATCCAGATCACCCGCGGCTTGCGGATGGATGGAAAAACCCCCAAGCCCATTAGCCCCACTGAAAACGGTTCGATCTCCCCCAAGGGTTGTTCCAACAAAGAGAGGATCCTTTCCAAAACAGATTTTGGTTGGTTTCCTAAAAACCGCAGGGTTAAATGCAGGTTTTCCAGCCGAGTCCATCTGACGAACTTGCCGGGTTCCTTCATTTTCAGCTGCATTACCCTGGCCCGCAAAGCTTGTTGCGGCTCCGTCCCAAACTCGATTGCCAAAAAAGCCCTGATCATGGGATCCGGTTGAGGGGAGTAGTTGGGGTTCAAAACTTCTGTATAAATCATATGAAAACGATTGTAATTGGTAACATTACAATTTTGTAAGCTATTTGTCTATACCTTTATGGCTTTCTTTGATATAATGGAATTACCCATCCGTTTATTAGGGATTTGCTTAATTAATAGCCACTAAAAATTTTCCTAGTAAGGTCAGGAATTGGTCAGGTTTCGTCTATTTAACTTGTCGCTTAATTATTTATTAGGGGAATGAACCAAAAAGATCATTTTTGAACAGCATTTTTTGTTCAAAAATGACGGAGTATTTAAGTCCCGACCTTCGTAACTAATTCCTGTTTTTTACGACAAGTATTAAAGAGTCTACGATAGAAACGGCCTTTTTTGCCTATCTAAACCTCTAATGGTAATAACCAGGCTTAAGTCGTAAGATGGTAGTAGGAGTTGTAGTTGCGACCATCTAAACATTAAAGATGCAAACACTCTTTCATCACAGGATGGCTGCAAAAATACATGGCTGAGAAGAAATGGTACGTGATCAATACCCGGCCGAACAAAGAAAACTCGGTTCTTGAGTTGCTGCTCATCAAAAACATCGATTTTTTCTGCCCAATGATCCAAGCCCAACGGGCTGAGGGCAGGGCGCCCAAACTGAAGTACTACTTCCCCGGCTATATCTTTATTCATGTTGATGAAAAAGAACTGCAATCCTCCCACCTGCGCTGGATCCCTGGTTCTAAAAAACTGGTCAGCTACGGAGATGAGCCGATCGATGTTCCTGTCTCTGTCATTCAGGCGATCAAGGAGCAAGTGGAAGAGATCAATGCTCACGGCGGCTTAAAAGTAAAAGATTACCAACCCGGCGACAAGTTGAAGATCATCAGCGGACCTTTCCAAGGCTTTGAGGCGGTCTTCGATAGCAATATCACCGGCAAACAGCGCATGAAGGTGTTGATCAATATGCTCATCTCCCGAAAAATGAGCGTCGAGATCTCGGTACATGATGTTGATGTGATCAAGTGATCTTTGTTGACAAATTTTCCATTCTAGGAATCAACCTTATATTCCATTACTTAGCTTTTAAAAGGAAGAGTAACGTTGGACCAAGCTAAACAAGCCACTAAGCTTCTTTCAGAACATGCCTTTGATGATTTTGCGCGCCGAACGATGGATATCGTTTTGTCGTTGGTTGCCATGATACTCCTTTTTCCAGTTTTCTTGCTGGTTGCCATCATTGTCAGAAATACCAGCCCCGGTCCAATTTTGTACCGCGCCCCGCGGGCCGGCCGATTTGGAAAAACCTTCTTGATCCTTAAATTCCGCACCATGTTCGAAACCCCGGAATCCTACAATGGTCCCAAGGTTACTGGTAGAACAGATAAACGCATCACCCCTATTGGCAAATTTCTACGGGAAACGAAATTAAACGAGATCCCGCAGTTTTGGAACGTCCTGATCGGCGAGATGGCCTTGGTTGGCCCCCGCCCCGAAGATGTTGAGATCGTAGAAAGCTGGCCCGAAAAATATAAGGAACAAATCCTTTCGGTCCGCCCAGGAATCACCAGCCCCGCTTCCATTGTGTACCGTTGGGAAGAAGAGCTTCTCCACTCCGAAAACGTGATGGATCAGTATCTCAACACCATCCTGCCAGACAAACTGCAGATTGACGCCATCTATACTCAACGTCGCAGCCTTTTAGTAGACCTCGATATCCTTTTTCTCACCGTGGCGGTTCTGTTTCCAATGTACAGCGAAGTAACCTTAAATCGCGACCAATTTTATTGGGGACCGATCTCTCGGTTGATCGCCAAATACTTAAACTGGTTCGCTATCGATATGCTGGTCTCTTTCACCGCCCTGCTTCTGGCTGGGTTTCTGTGGCGTTTAGAATACCCGCTCGATATCGGGATCGCCAAATTTTTTGTCATCGCTTTTTCGACCGGTCTCATTTTTAGTATCACTAATTTTTTTCTTGGTCTTCATAAAATCTCCTGGAATCAAGCTTCGTACACCGAGATCTTTCCTCTATCAATATCGGTCGCTTTTTCTTACAGCGCCCTGCTTTTTTTTGACCATGTTTTAACGGAAGGCAATGTTCCCTACCCCTGGCTGGCTTTTGAACTGCCGGTAAATGTGTATATCAGGTTGGTCACCTTTGCCTGGTTCGGGTTTGTGATCACCCGTTACAATCACCGTATTTTCACCGGGGTTGCCTATCGTTTAGCCAAATTGGGCGGTAGCGCCGCCAGCCTTTTGCGTGGCCGGGTTTTGCTGGTTGGCGCCGGCCAAAACGCCAATTTCGCGGTATGGCTATTAAACAATCATTTTTATAAAAAGTTCAGCATCAGCGGGATGGTGGATGATGAACCTCGCAAAATGGGCATGAATTTTTATGGCGTCCAGGTGCTCGGCACCACCAACGACATCCCCGCTCTGGTCAAAAAGCTCGGAATCAATCTGATCGTTTTCACCATCAAACAGATCGAATCGGGGGAACGAAAACGCCTGCTCGATCTTTGTCAGTCCACCGGGCTTCCGGTCGTTCTCATCCCCGATATTTTGGATGAGGTTGAAAAACGCTTTGAAGTATTAAACGAAATCCCACTCTTATGAAAAATATCTTACTTACTGGCGCTGCTGGTTTCATTGGCTCCCACTTGGCGGATCGTCTGGTGACGATGGGCTTAAAAGTGCGCGTCTTATCGCACTACAACTCCCGCCACGACTTAGGCAATTTAAACCTGCTCGATCCATCGGTCTTTTCTGAACTAGAAATTATTACCGGTGATCTAATGGATACGGATGGCGTACGCTCCGCCATGAAAGGCTGCGACACGGTCTTCCACCTGGGCGCTTTAATCGGTATTCCTTATTCTTACCAAAACCCCAATCATGTCTTCCTTACCAATACCCAAGGCACGCTCAATGTGCTTTTGGCCGCCCGCGATCTGGGCACCGAGCGTATCGTCCACACGTCTACCAGTGAAGTGTATGGCACCGCCCGGATCATCCCGATCAACGAAGAGCATCCCTTACAAGCCCAATCCCCTTACTCCGCCAGCAAGATCGCCGCGGATAAGATCGCTGAAAGTTTTTACTGTTCTTTTAACACCCCGGTGGTCACGGTCCGCCCGTTTAACACCTACGGCCCCAGGCAATCCGCCCGAGCGGTCATTCCCACCATCATCAGCCAAGCTTTAGCTGGCGGGGAGATCAAATTGGGCATGCTCGATTCCCGCCGCGATTTCACTTATGTGAATGATACGGTCAACGGGTTTATTCTCGCCGCCCAAACCGCTGGTGTGGAAGGAAATGTGTTCAACCTTGGTGTGGGAGAAGATAATACGGTTGGCGAGATCGCCGACATGATCTTTAAGATCGTTAAAGAAAAGAAGGGGGGTACTTTTGAGGCAAAGATCCAGCAGGACACTAACCGCTTACGCCCCCAAAGATCCGAAGTGATGCGCCTAATTTCTGATAATTCCAAAGCCAAGCGTCTTCTTAATTGGCAACCACAGATCACCCTCGAACAAGGGTTGCGACAGACGGTTCAATGGATCGAAAATAATCCCCAATTCTTCCGCGCAGGAGTGTACGAAGTCTGATGAAAGCTGTCATTTTAGCCGGTGGTAAAGGAACCCGCCTCATCCCCTATACCCGTATTCTTCCCAAAAGCCTGGTCCCTATCGGCGACCGCCCTATTATGGAGATCCTGATCAAACAGCTGCAGCATGCCGGCGTTACCGAAATGGTGCTGGCGGTGGGCCACCTCGATAAGCTGATCCGTTCTTATTTTCAGGATGGCAGCGACTGGGGGGTTAAAATTACCTACAGCCTCGAAAAAGAACCACTCGGCACGGTCGGCCCGCTCGCCATGATCAAAGGGTTGGATTCCACTTTTATGGTCACCAACAGCGATGTGCTCACCACCGTACCGCTGGAAGAACTGATCCGCTTTCATAAAGAAACTGGCGCGATCGCCACTATTGCCATGCACAAACGCGAGGTGAAGATCTCCTTGGGCGTCATCAAACACGACCTGGATTTCCACGTGGTCGATTATGTCGAAAAACCCTCCTCCGCTTATATGGCCAGTATGGGTATTTATGTTTTCGAGCCGCGCATTTTAAAATACATCATTCCCGGCAAGTACCTCGATTTCCCTACCTTGGTAAAAATTCTACTGGAAGCCGGTGAAAACGTGCAAGGCTACCCCTTTGATGGCTATTGGCAGGATCTTGGAAACCCGGGCGAGTACGAACAAGCCCAGCTGGATTTTGTTAAAATGAAGAAACTGTTCCTCCCCGATGAGGACAATGAACCGATTTCAGATTAGGACAATTAACTAAATATGGATTGGCAAATTCCTTTATCCGACATTGACTTAGGCGAAGAAGAACAAGCCGCGGTGATGAAGGTTTTAAAAAGCAAATGGCTAACAATGGGCGCCGGCACGCAAAATTTTGAGCAAGAATTCGCCGGCCACCACAATACTGGCAACGCCATCGCCGTCGGCAATTGTACCCAAGCCCTGCATATGGCGGTCATCGCTCTCGGCATAAGTGCCGGCGATGAGGTGATCGTTCCTTCGCTCTCGTTCGTGGCAACCGCAAACGCGGTTTTATACACGGGTGCTTCCGTGCGCTTCGCCGAGATTAATAGTTTAACCAACCCCACCATCAGCCCCGCCTCCATCCAAGCCAATATCACGGAAAAAACCCGCGCCATCATTGTTATGCACTACGCCGGTTTCCCTTGTGATATGCCCGCCATCATGGCCATTGCCAACAAACACAACATTCCGGTTATTGAAGATGTTGCCCACGCCCCCGGTGCATGGTTAAATGGAAAAGCTCTTGGCACGTTTGGGTTGATGGGCTGTTTCAGTTTCTTTTCCAACAAAAATCTTTCTACTGGCGAAGGTGGCATGGTCATTACTGATCATCCCGAACTGGCCGCCCAGCTGAGATTATTGCGCAGCCACGGCATGACCACCCTCACCTGGGACCGCCACAAAGGCCATGCCGCCAGTTACGATGTGGTTTCGCTCGGGTACAACAACCGTATTGATGAGATCCGTTCCGCCATTGGCAGTGTACAGCTTAGAAAACTAGCCGCCAACAACCACAAGCGATTGGATCTGATCGAAGAATACTGGACCCAGCTTTCTACCTCTCTTGTCGACCTTCCGTTTAAACAAAACTCCCCTCGTCCGTTATGGGGCAATACTACCCACCAAGCCGCCGGTCATATCTTTCCTATCTTGCTACCCGCCGGCACCGATCGCGCCGCTTTTATGGAAGCATTAAAATATGTTGGCATCCAAACCAGCATCCATTACCCCCCCATTCACACCTTCAGCGCCTTCCGGGCCAAGATGGGTATTCAACACTTGCCGCTGACTGAAACGTATGCCGAACGGGAGATTACTCTGCCACTCTACCCCGGGATGACTTCAACTATGGTAAAAATAGTATCTGACGCTGTTAAAGCCAACCTCTAATTAGGATCCTTATATGACCATTAAAGAACAATTGATTCACAAATTCCAAAACAAAACCGCCCGCATTGGTGTACTGGGGCTAGGCTATGTTGGCCTGCCTTTGGCCGTCATCTTTGCCGAAGCTGGCTTTGAAGTGGTGGGGGTTGACCCCATCCAGGAAAAAGTGGACATTATTAATCGCGGCGAAAGTTATATCATGGATGTGCCCAACGCCAATGTACAAGCTTTGGTAAAGGCCGGCAAACTCTCTGCCACCACCGATTTTTCCGTATGTAAAGACCTGGATGCCATTTCCATCTGCGTCCCCACCCCGTTGCGCAAGACCGGCGACCCCGATCTTTCCTTCATTGTCTCCGCCACCGAATCGATCGCGCCTTATGTGCACCCCGGTTTAGTAGTAATTTTAGAATCTTCCACCTACCCCGGCACCACCCGCGAAATGGTGCTTCCCCGCCTGGCCGATAAAAACCTGACCGTAGGCGAAGAAATTTTTATCGCCTTCAGCCCCGAGCGGGTCGACCCGGGCCGCGAAGACTGGACCACCAAAAACACCCCCAAAGTGGTGGGCGGCATCACCCAAAATTGCAGCGATGTAGCCTCGGCTTGGTACCGCGAAGCGCTCGATACGGTTGTGAGCGTCTCCACCACCGAAGTGGCTGAAATGGCAAAACTGCTGGAGAACACCTTCAGAATGATCAACATCGGTATGGTCAACGAATTAGCCATCATGTGCGACCGAATGGGCGTGGATGTGTGGGAAGTGATTGATGCCGCTGCCACCAAACCCTTCGGCTTTATGAAATTCTACCCAGGCCCTGGCTTGGGCGGGCACTGCATCCCCATCGACCCACTTTATTTGTCGTGGAAGATGAAATCCTTCAATTACAACGCCCGTTTTATCGAACTGGCTTCCGAGATCAACACCAACATGCCGCGCTTCGCCGTTCGCAAGGTGCAGGACGCCTTGAATGATCATGGCAAAGCGGTAAAAAACAGCAAACTGCTGGTGTTAGGCGTGGCGTATAAACCCGATATCGATGACCTGCGCTAAAGCCCCGCTCTTGATGTCATCCACCTGCTTAAAGAAATGGGCGCCGATGTGAAATACCACGACCCCTACGTGTCGAATTTCAATCACGAAGGCTGGCATATGGATTCCGTCATAGATCTAATGGGCGAGATCAAACGCGCTGATGCCGTCATCATCATCACCAACCACAAGAACTACGATTACACCGTCATTTTAGAAAACGCCAAATTGATCGTCGATACCCGCAACGCCCTGGGTGATTTGGGGAAAGATAATAAAAAAGTAGTACGGTTATGATCCGTCCAAACGAACGAATTTTTTACTAACCACCTTGAGAATATCTCAGGAAAACTTATAATGAAAGTAGCAGGCGCTCAGCAAGACTGAAAGGGATTTCCCCCTTTCCTTACTAGGAGATACAAAAATGAAGAATAAACTGACCATTTCACTGCTTGTCCTCACCCTTTGTGTCGCGGCTGTTGGGATCACCACAGTCCAAGCCAAAGATGCCCCGGTCTTTAGGGAGATCTACAAAGTATTTTCCAGCGCCTTGCCCAGCTTTAATAACGCGCCAGCCGCCGACCCAATGACCGGCAACCTCACCGCCACTGGCGGTCTGCAAGTGTATGATATCGCCACGGGAGCCTTTGTTCCTTTCACCGGCACCACTTTTAAGGCCGGCGATTGTTTCTTCACCGGCCCCGAAACGCAAACCACCCTGGCCTTCACCCCCAACTCTTCGGCCAACGTCGGCCCCAATTCCGAGTTCTGTCTCACCGAATTCAGTATCGACCCAGCCACCGGAATAATGCAGCTGCAACTCGAAGCGGCCATTGGCACCTTTGAATTGAATATGAATGAAGCGCCCGGCATGATGTCCGTTGCCTTGCACACTCCAGTATCCGTCATCGTTGCTGATGGCGCCGGCTTTTCCACCACATCCGAGGTGGTCTTCCCGGGTACTGAAGGAATGACCCCTGAACAATTACAGGCCTTCATCGCCAGCCAACCCATTTTCATGGAAAAAACGTTGTACGAGAATGCCGATGGCAGCACCTCCGTGGCCGCCTTCGATCCCGCCTTGCTGACAAATTTCCCGGCCATCAATGTAGCCTCCGAAGTTACCAGTGGCAGCGCCGAACTCAGCTACATCACGCCTGAAGGCATTATTACCGTGCCGATGGAAGCCGGCCAAACCGTTAGTTTTGTTGCCCCTCCCATCACTGATCCAGCCGTATTTGTCACCCTCAAACAGGTGTTCGATGATATCATCGCCGGCATCGAGCCGAGCCAAGAAGTGTTGAACCAGATCAGCAACGGCGCCAGCCCCACCGCCGGCCCCACCGCCCAACCCTTCGCCACCTACAACCCTCCCACCGCCACCCCCAAGCCTACTGATGTGGTTTCCCACTGTGGCAATGGCGTGTGCGAACCCTACAAGGGTGAAGATGTTCTCTCCTGCTCGGCCGATTGCGCGCCCTAAAGGGGTTCTCTGAAACCTTCACCAAGCTCCACCCCTACTTTATTTAATAACAAGGGAAAGTTAACACTTTCCCTTGTATCTCTCATCATAATGCTGCTTCTGGCGCAAACCAGTTGTACTCCCAAGCAAACCACCGCCGTAGAAGGTCCCCAAAAAACCCAACCCACGCAGGTGGCCGCCACCAACACCCCGGCGCCAACCGCCACCCCCGTTCCTAAATGCGGTGTAACCAAACCCGTTTGGCACATCCTGCTCATCGGCAAAGACCTCGAAGAGCATAATAAAGAACAGATCGCCCCAACCGATTACAAAGTAGGCTTTGCCGATGCCATCCGCCTGGTGCGGGTGGATTTTATGGATGGCAGCGTTCGCATGGTCTCCATCCCTCGAGATACTTCTGTAACCATCCCGGGGCTGCGGCAATACGGCATCGGCCAAGATCGGCTCAACATCGCATATGCCTACGGCTACCAATACCAAACACCCGGTTTCGGCCCAGGGCTGGTAAAGGAAAGCCTGCTGCAAAGCTTTGGCATCCAAACCGATTACAGCGTTACCGTCAACTTCATCGCCTTCACCCAATTTATAGATACCATCGGCGGCATCGATCTAACCATCGATCAGCCCGTGGGCGGCTATGGGGTGGGCATTCATCACTTTACCGGCACCCAAGCCCTGGCCTACGCCCAACTGCGCGAGCAAGCCGGTGTTGATAGTAGCGATGCCAGCCGCGTGGACCGCCAAACACAAGTACTGCTGGCCATCCGCAATAAAGCCCTTCAGCCGGCCACCCTGCTGCACCTGCCCGCCATCCTCAGCGATCTCTATTCGTTGGTGGTTACAGATCTTGGCCCAGTGCAGATCAACCAGCTGCTGTGCCTCGCCAACCAAATCAGCTCCCTGCAGATCCTGCAGCTAAGCCCAACCCTCTACGACCAACAGATCGATGAATTCGGCCACGAGCTCATCGTCCCCCACGAAGAAGAAATGAGGAAGTGGTTCCAGGGGTTTGCCGAGGGAACAGCCCCGGTTAATGTCCCTTAACAGGAATTGGTTTTTCACTGTTATACAGTGATTTATAGGAAAAGTGGATATGGATTTTTTTAGCACACATATTTCTCGTCGTTCGATAGAATTAGTAACAGAAACTCTTGAATCAGGGTGGATCAGTGAGGGAAAGAGAGTTAAAGAATTTGAAACGGCTTTATCCAATGATTTTGGTCTCCGTAA
>CAZSLN010000023.1:18001-31989 GCA_964607645.1 uncultured Anaerolinea sp. | reverse complement strand
TATTCAATGATCTTGGTGATAACGCCAGCGCCAACGGTAAGGCCACCTTCGCGAATAGCGAATTTGGCGCCCTGCTCCAAGGCTACTGGTACGATCAACTCGACGGTAAGGTTCACGTTGTCACCAGGCATAACCATTTCTACGCCTTCGGGCAAGCTGATGTTACCGGTTACATCCATCGTTCGGATGTAGAACTGGGGCCTATAGCCGTTGAAGAATGCTTTGTGGCGTCCGCCTTCTTCTTTCTTCAACACGTACACTTCAGCCAAGAACTTCTTATGAGGGGTGATGGATTTTGGCTTGGCAATTACCTGGCCGCGTTCCACATCGATGCGCTCAATACCGCGCAGCAATAAACCTACATTATCGCCAGCCTGTCCTTCTTCCATTTGTTTGTGGAACATTTCTACTCCAGTACAAACAGAATCTCGGGTGGGGCGTAAGCCTACTAATTCAACGGGATCACCAACTTTGATGACACCTCGGTCGATACGACCGGTTACGACGGTTCCGCGTCCCTTGATGGAGAAGACATCTTCTACCGCCATCATGAAGGGTTTGTCGGTTTCTCGCTTGGGCTGGGGAATGTAATCATCTACTACTTTGAGTAATTCCTTGATACAAGCGTATTCAGGCGCGTTCACATCGGTGGAGGTGCTTTCGAGAGCAAGACGGGCTGATCCTCGTACGATGGGAGTCTCGTCTCCGGGGAAGCCCTGTTTTACCAGAAGTTCGCGAAGTTCTAACTCAACCAATTCCAACAATTCGGGATCATCCATCAAGTCCACTTTGTTCAGGAAGATCACGATGCTTGGTACGTTCACCTGGCGAGCTAATAGTACATGCTCGTGGGTTTGGGGCATGGGTCCATCAGGAGCCGCCACAACCAAGATGGCGCCATCTACCTGCGCAGCGCCGGTGATCATGTTTTTGATATAGTCACGGTGACCCGGCATATCCACATGGGCATAGTGCCTGGCTTCGGTTTCGTATTCAACATGCGCGATGTTGATCGTGATACCACGGGCTTTTTCTTCCGGGGCATTATCGATCTGGTCGTAGGCTTTAAAATCAGCCTTGCCACTCAAACCAGAATATTTTGTGATTGCCGCGGTCAGGGTGGTCTTGCCGTGGTCGATGTGTCCCATTGTTCCTACATTCAAATGGGGTTTGTTACGGGTGTATTTCTGCTTTGCCATGAATTATCGCTCCTGATTTTTTCTTGAGAAAAAACTAATTAACCTTTAATGATTGTTTGCGCAACAGCGTCACTCACTGGTGCGTAGTGATCAAATTCCATCGAGAATACACCGCGGCCTTGGGAGGCGGAACGCAACTGGGTCGCGTAACCGAACATCTCGCCCATTGGTACCATGGCGTTTACGGCTTGCGCATTACCAAGCCGCATTTCCATGCCAAGGATCATGCCACGACGGCCATTTAGCTGCCCAATGACATCACCAAGGTATTCTTCAGGAACAACAGCTTCTACCTTCATAATTGGCTCAAGTAAAACCGGACCACCCTTTTGGACGCCTTCTTTAAAAGCCATGGAGGCGGCCATCTTGAAGGCCATTTCATTCGAGTCAACTTCGTGGAAGGAGCCATCGATCAAAGTCACTTTCAAGTCTACGACCGGGTAACCAGCCAATACACCTGATTCAGATGCTTCTCTCACACCTTTTTCCACAGCGGGAACATATTCTTTTGGAACCGTACCACCAACTGTTTTGTTTTCAAAAACAATACCAGAGCCGCGTTCGCCAGGAGCCATGTGAAAAACAACATGACCGTACTGGCCGTGGCCACCAGATTGCTTTGCATACTTGAGGTTAACTTTTTCAACTACACGAGTCATTGATTCACGATAGGCTACCCTTGGGTTACCTACATTTGCCTGAACCTTAAACTCGCGCTTCATACGGTCCACGAGAATTTCGAGATGCAACTCGCCCATACCCGCAATAACAGTTTGGCCGGTAGCTTCATCGGAACGCACTCGGAAGGTGGGATCTTCTTCAGATAACTTACGAAGAGCTTCACCCATTTTTTCTTGATCCATTGTGGATTTTGGTTCAACAGCAATATGGATAACAGGTTCAGGAAAGCTTATGCTTTCGAGAACGAAGCTATCGTCAGAGAGTGTGTCGCCAGTTGAGGATTCTTTGAAACCAAGGGATGCGGCAATATCACCGGCCATCACCTCATCAACATCGATACGATCATTCGCGAACATACGAATCAAGCGGCCGATACGTTCTTTTTTACCCTTGGAAGAGTTGAGAACAGTTGTACCAGTTGTAAGTTTGCCGGAATATACACGGAAATACGCCAAGCGGCCTACAAATGGATCGGTTACGATCTTGAATACGATCGCGCGTAGAGGCTCATTGTCATCAGGTTTTACTTCTACGATCTTTTCGGGATCATCAACATCGGTTGCTGTAATTTTGGCTACATCTAATGGAGATGGGAGAAGGTCGATAACGGCGTCGAGAACTGGTTGAACACCCTTATTCTTGAGGGATGAACCACAATAGCAAGGATTGGTCTTCCCTGCAATGACTGATTTTCGAAGGGCTACTTTGAGTTCAGCGACACTTATTTCTTCACCATCGAGGAATTTCATCGTTAATTCATCATCGGTTTCGGCGATCTTTTCAACCATGATGTGCCGAGCTTCTTTAGCGGCTTCCAACATATCAGCGGGAATCTCACCTACAATGGGAGCTTTACCGAGCTGATCTTCGTAAGTGACCATATTCATTTCTAAAAGATCAATAGCACCTAAGAAATCGTGTTCGCTTCCAATCGGCATTTGCATAGCAATAGGGTTAGCGCCGAGTCTGCTTTTAATGGAATCGATAGAGCGCTGATAAGAAGCGCCTACGCGATCCATTTTGTTAATAAAACAAATTCTCGGTACGCCATAACGATCAGCCTGACGCCATACAGTTTCTGACTGTGGTTCCACACCTTGAACAGCGTCAAAGATAACAACGCCACCATCAAGAACACGAAGGGAACGTTGAACTTCGGCGGTGAAGTCGATATGACCTGGAGTATCAATAATATTGAACTGATAACCCTTCCATTCGGCTGACACAGCAGCAGAAACGATGGTAATACCGCGCTCGCGTTCCTGTTCCATCCAGTCGGTTGATGTATTACCGTCATCAACGTTACCAATACGATGAGTTTTACCTGTATAAAATAGAATACGCTCCGTTGTTGTGGTCTTACCAGCATCAATGTGAGCGATAATACCGATATTTCGATATTTTTCGAGCGGGTACTTACGTGGCATTTATTAAAACCTCAATTCTTAAATACTAGGCGCGATAGTGAGAAAAGGCACGGTTAGCTTCGGCCATCTTGTGAGTTTCTTCACGTTTGCGAATTGCAGAACCCTGATTCGTCGCGGCATCCATAAACTCAGCGGCAAGCTTCTCTGCAAATGATTTGCCAGAGCGGCCTCGGGATGAGGTTAAGAGCCAACGAATAGCTAGGGTAATTCGACGATCAGCAGCAACTTCAATCGGAACCTGATAAGTAGCGCCACCCACACGACGTGGGCGAACTTCCATTACAGGAGCAACATTCTTGATCGCGGCGTCAAAGGTTTCAATACCGGGTTTGCCGGTTTTTTCCTGAATAATATCCAGGGCTTCGTACATCAACCTTAACGCTAAAGATTTCTTTCCCTTCATCATCATATGCTGAACAAAGGTGGAAAGAACAACATTATTGTGCCTAAGATCTGGCAGGATAGGTCTTTCTTGCGGTTTTCCTCTACGCATTACAAAAACTCCGTGTTATGAATGGTCTTAAGACGATGCTTAAAGACTGATTATTTCTTAGCCCGTTTGGTGCCAGACTTCGATCGGCCTTGTTTTCTCTTCTGAACAACATTGGTGTCGAGAGCACCGCGGAAAATGTGGTCACGATCGTGTGGGAGATCGTTAACACGACCACCGCGAACAAGAACTACTGAGTGTTCCTGCAATTGATGACCTTCACCGGGGATATACGCAGTGACCTCAATACCATTTGTCAAACGAACACGAGCGATCTTACGAAGAGCTGAGTTCGGCTTCTTGGGGGTCATTGTACGAACAACTGTACAAACACCACGTTTTTGAGGGCTACCACCGTCCTGGCGGATACGGCGTTGTTTAAAAGTATTGAGAGTGTATTGAAGAGCTTTACTCTTAACCTTTTTTGATTGGCGACCCTTACGGATCAATTGATTGATTGTGGGCACTTGCGCCTCCGATAAAAAATAAATATGCTTTTAATTTTTTTACTTACAATTTAAACTTTGTGTGGCCAATGCGATTGACCTCATTAACCACACAAAGCATAATTTCAATACAAGCCTACGGCCTATACTCTGCGGCTGATTATTCTATCATAGCCATAAAACAGCGTCAAGGTAAGTTACGGTTATCTCATCAAATCTTCACCAAGCCCTAACAAACCTGTAGCCAATTTCGGAGGGTGAATTTTTTCTTCATCCTTGCCAAAACTGATCACTTCTCCGTTTTCATTCATCGCCTCAACAGATAAACCAAGGCTTTGTAATTCCTTCACTAAGACTCTGAAGGATGCTGGGACTGAAGGTTCTTCGATTGGTTCTGATTTAACGATCGCTTCATAGGTATTTACGCGGCCCTGGGTATCATCCGATTTGACCGTGAGCATTTCTTGAAGGATATGAGCCGCTCCGTAAGCTTCAAGCGCCCAAACTTCCATTTCACCGAAGCGCTGACCACCGAATTGAGCTTTACCGCCGAGTGGTTGTTGTGTCACTAAACTGTATGGGCCTGTAGAACGAGCATGAACCTTATCTTCAACTAAGTGGTGAAGTTTAAGAACGCTCATCACACCGACGGTAACGGGTTGATCAAAGAAATCACCGGTCTTACCATCTCTTAGGGATTGCTTGCCAAGGGTTGGGATAGGATTGTGAGTGTTGGTCATGTAATCGTGGGCTTTTTGTTTAATTTCTTCCCCGCTCAAACCAGTTGTATCTTCACCATTCTTCTCCAGCCATAACTTATAGCAGGCATTCATTGCATTATAGTCACGGGCGATTCTCTCAGAAAGAGCGGGAATTTCGAATGCGAGAATGGAATCGGGATCAAAACCCTTTTCCTTTAACCATTCGGTTACCGTAGCTTTGCGGGCATAAGGAACATCAATGGCAAGTTTTGAAATATCATAACCACGTTTGCCAAGCCATTCTTCCAAATAAAGATTACGAACTTCTTCGTCATCCTTAATGGATTCAGGATCATATTCCTGGGCATGCAACCAATCCCAAGCTTTCTCAGCGATTTCGCTCCAAGCGACATCAAACAGCCAAGCCCTTGCAAGTTCAGCTTCGATCTCTTCTTCTTTAGCGCCATCAAACACCGGAGTAACAGCTCGATAACCAAGCCGTTTGGCTGCCCAACCAAGATGAACTTCCAATACCTGACCAATGTTCATACGGCCAGGAACACCAAGCGGGTTGAGGATCAGGTCCACAGGGGTGCCGTCTTCGAGATAGGGCATATCTTCCACAGGCACAACCTTGGAGATAACACCCTTATTACCATGACGACCGGCCATCTTATCGCCCGCGGTGATCTTACGCCTTTGCGCAACCGAAACCTTGACCAATTTTTCAACACCAGGTTGAAGATCAGGGTTTTCGCTGCGATCAGTAGCCTTGGCATACACCACCTTACCGCGTTCGCCATGAGGCATTCGCAGCGAGGTATCTTTCACATCACGTGATTTTTCACCAAAGATGGCGCGGAGCAATCTTTCTTCTGGGGTAAGTTCTTTTTCACCCTTGGGCGTAATCTTACCGACCAATATATCGCCAGGGCCAACTTCGGCGCCAAGTCGGATAATGCCGTCTTCATCCAGATCTTTCACCGATTCATCGCCAACGTTGGGGATGTCGCGAGTGATCTCTTCTGGTCCTAATTTTGTATCACGAACTTCAACTTCGTATTTTTCAATATGAACAGATGTAAAGCGATCTTCCTGAACCAATTTTTCCGAGATCAGGATAGCGTCTTCGAAGTTACCACCCTCCCATGAAAGGAAGGCTACAACTACATTCTGCCCAAGCGCTAATTTGCCATCATCCGTTGAAGATGAATCGGCAATAATGGTGCCTTTATGAACGATCTGACCTTTTTCGACAGAAGGACGTTGATCGATACAAGTAGATTGGTTTGAACGTTGGTATTTACGAAGGTTATAGGTCCTCTCGTCACCTGTGGCGGTCTCTTTAACAATGATCGCTCGGCCGGTAACAGAAATAACTTCGCCTTCAGAATCAGCTACAACAACCTGGCCTGAGTCAATGGCTGCAAACTGCTCCATACCTGTTGAAACGGTTGGAACTTCTGGGCGAAGCAATGGAACCGCCTGAGCCATCATGTTCGAACCCATCAAAGCTCGGTTTGCGTCATCATGTTCAAGGAAGGGGATCAGCGAGGCGCTAATACCAACAACTTGGTGAGGAGCGACATCCATAAAATCAAGTTGTTCTTGGGTACTGTAAATAAAGCTGGAGTGAAAACGGCAGGAAATACGAGAATCTACAAATTCACCGAAATCATCCAAAGTAGCGTTTGCCTGAGCAATATGATATTTATCTTCAGCGTCGGCGGAGAGGTAATAATCTTCCTGGGATACAAACGGCTTGATCAGGATCTCTTGATCAAGCTTAGCAAGCTTCGCGGCAACCGCGGTTGTAACACGCTCGCCCGCTTTTGCGATTACCTTGCTACCATCAACAACATCATCGCGAAGCAAGCGGCCAATCAGTTTCTCATCCCCGGCTTTAAAGGATTTGTAAACTTTTCGGTATGGGGTTTCGATGAAACCATATTCGTTCACGCGTGCGAAGGTAGCCAAACGGCCGATCAAACCAATGTTAGGACCTTCAGGTGTTTCGATTGGGCAGATTCTACCGTAGTGGGAGTGGTGAACGTCTCGAACATCGAAGCCAGCGCGCTCACGGCGGAGGCCGCCTGGGCCTAAGGCCGATAACGTTCTCTTGTGCCTTAGCTCAGCTAATGGATTGGTTTGATCCATGAATTGGGAGAGTTGGCTGGAACCATAGAACTCTCTTAGCGCGGCTACAACTGGACGGATATTCACCAAGGATTGCGGAGACAGATTGTCCTGCTCTCGGATTGACATTCTTTCCTTGATAACTCTTTCCATACGGCGGAGACCGATGCGAAGTTTGTTCTGGATCAATTCGCCAACAGTCTTTACCCTACGATTTCCAAGGTGGTCTATATCATCGGCGTGTTCAACATTATTGTTGATCAAGATCATTCGACGAACCAAACGAACTACGTCTGATTTGGTGATCGTCCGGTGAGGAATAGGTACATCCAGATCCAATTTTTGGTTTAGCTTGTAACGGCCAACACGCTCGAGATCATAGTGCCTCTGATCAAACAGTTGTTCGATCATGAACATTCTGGCATTTTCAATAGTAGCCGGGTCGCCTGGGCGCATTTTCTTGAAGAATTCGATCAAGGCAGCTTCGGCAATGCTCATACCATTTGAAAGATCCCAATCGGGTTCGTATTTCAAGGTATTGGTAATGTACATACGCTCGGTATTCGTGTCTTGATCCTTGAAGAGCGAAAGTATCTCAGCATCCGATCCGTCTTTCAATACAGTATCACCGTTGCCATCATCGATCGCGGCAAGTGCGCGCAAGAAAACTGTGATCGGCACGGTTCGTTTGCGATTGAACTTTAGGATGATGTAATCGTTTTTCCTGGTTTCAAATTCCATCCAAGCGCCACGATCAGGAATCAATTTCGCCATTGCCTGATTTCGGCCGGTCGCGCGATCGGTAGTTGCTTCAAAATAAACGCCTGGGCTACGAATCAATTGGCTAACAACCACACGCTCAGTACCGTTAATAATGAAAGTACCCTTGTCGGTCATTTCAGGGAAGTCAGCGAGGAAAATATCTTGGGTGATGGGCTCAGGAACATCAGGCCCAGCAAGCAGGACTTTTACCCATAACGCGCTGGCATAGGTTGAATCATTTTCAATACACTTGTCAATACCGTCTTTAGGATCCACAAACCAATACTTCAAACCCCACTGTTCTGATTCTGGGCTTCGGCTTGGGAAATATAACTTCATACCTTTGTTATAGGATTCGATCGGGGAAACCTCATGAAAGAGTTCGCCCATCCCATCCTTTTTCAAACGTTCAAATGAATCAAGCTGAACTTCGATCAAGTTTGGTAAGCCCAAGCTTACGTCCATTCGCGCGTAATTCTTTTCAGTTTTTACAGACGCCATTTAACACTCCTTTAAAGGATTAGAGTACATAAACACAAAAACCATCATGCGACACAGCATGACGGGGACTTGAGATTATAAACCCGATATTTCGTTATTGTCAATTAGGTTAGTGAGTTTTGGAAGTAATCTTAGTTAGTAGCTCATTTTGAACAGCGATCAGCCTTGATGAAAAATCAAGGTACAAGCTGTTGTAGATCGTTTCGCCAATATCACTAACAAACTGTCCAGCGATCACCGCTAATAATTCGCTATAAACCTTAGTGGCTTCTTCCGGCGAATTGAATAAAACTTGGTCATTCACATTTTTGGAGTTAACTGAGAGCATCCAATCGTTTGCGGTAGCCTTAAAATTGATCGATTTGATGATCTGGTTCAAGTACAACCTTCCCTTTAGGCTCTCGTATACAGAAAATAATTTAAGCAGCCACTCAGTGAAGATATGATGCTGCAGCATTTCCGTCCAAGCGAGGGTGCTGTTTTCACACTGAATCCGTTGAACGTTACTCCAACGAATCTCTTCGTCACCCAAAAATAAAAGATCCCCAGCCGAACGAACAAACCTCTCGCGTGAAAGGAACAAGTTGTATTGACATTCCCCACCCCCCCCTGGAAAAAATTGGTAAGATTGAGCTTCTTCAGAATCGACAACCAATACCGTTGGAAAAGCCCGCGCTCGAACAGTAGCAATTGTTGAAGTCACATCTTGAATTGGCGCTGAAAGATCTACCGTAGATTCAAGAATGATCTTCAAAATTCGAAGATCTTGCACATTCAAATTCATACTTTGGAAAGTGAGGGCTTCCTTTGCATCAGCGGCGGAATCTAACCAAGTTTTAGGATAAATTCTTTGAACACCATCAAGTGAAGCATCGTACAAGGTCACCAATTGTCCTCTGGTAAATAACGCAAGATCGGTTTTCCCTGATGATGAAGCAAACCTAGCAATTCCAGTAAAAAGGTCATCTTGCATAGCCTTGAGTTGTTCATCAAGGGAGCCAGGCTCGAGATTTTCCTGTTCAACGAAGGTAAAAAGTTTTGGCGAGGTCATGATTTTCATTCAAGTAGATAATATCATAGTGCTTTTTTTATGTCAGTACAAACTCATTACAGGGTCATAACAATTTATTTACCGTAACCAACCTTCAATTAGTTTGTTTAACTCTTCTATAGTTGTAGAATATAACTATTCAAAAATCGGAGGTAAGGATTCATCTATGACAGCTACTGCGCAAGTAAATGATAAGAAAGAGATCTTCGGATGGGGAATGTATGACTGGGCGAATAGCGCTTTCAGCACAACCATCGGCACAGTTTTTCTTGGCCCGTACCTTGCTTCCCTCGCAAGCGAAGTCGCAAAAAGTTCCCCCGATGGGATGGCATACATCGGCTCCATTCCGATTGCACCCGATTCCTTTCTCCCCTATTGTGTATCTCTATCAGTAGGCTTACAAGTGCTCTTTCTTCCAATTTTGGGAGCCATCGCCGACTACTCTCACATGCGAAAGCAATTGATGCAAGTGTTCGCCACCATTGGCGCGCTTGCCTCAGTCCTTCTTTTTTTTATCACTGGAAATCTTTGGGCTATGGGTGGTTTGTTATATATTATTGCTAACCTAAGTTTTGGGGCAGCGATGGTTTTTTACAACGCTTACTTGCCTGATATTGCCTCCGAAGATAAAAGAGATAGTGTATCCTCTTACGGTTGGGCAATGGGCTATCTAGGTGGTGGTTTACTATTGCTGCTAAATCTCATGTTTTACCAATTCCGTGAAACCTTGGGAGTTGCCACCGGATTAGCCGTCCGCATCAATTTGGCTTCCGCCGGTGTTTGGTGGTTAGGTTTTTCCTTCTTTACCTGGGCAAGGCTAAAACCAAGGCACGCCCACCGCTCCTTACCTGAAGGTAAAACGTACCTAGCTGTTGGGTTTAGTCAACTTTCTCATACCCTAAAAGAATTAAAGAATTTCCCCGAAACGCTTAAGTACCTATTAGCTTACTTCTTGTACAACGATGGTATCCAAACCGTCATCGCCGTATCCGCCACTTTCGCTGCCGCGCCACTGCTTCGGGGTGGTCTTGAAATGGATACCGGCACGCTCACCATGGTCATCCTAATGATCCAATTTGTCGCGTTTTTTGGAGCTTTGTTTTGGGGCAAGCTATCAAGTTGGGTTGGAGCTAAGAACGCGATCCTGATCAGCTTGGTGATCTGGGCTGGGGTTGTCATATATGCGTACGGCGGATTGTATGGCGAAACTCGTGTTGCCCAGTTCTTTGTCCTCGGCGGTTTTATTGCTTTGGTTATGGGTGGCTCGCAAGCCATAAGCAGAAGCCTCTTCTCGCAGATGATACCAATGGGAAAAGAGGCTGAATTCTACTCATTCTACGAAGTTTCCGAACGCGGCACTTCTTGGATAGGTCCATTGATCTTCGGTTTGATGAACCAAATGTTTGGCAACCTTCGCCTTGCTATCCTATCCTTAATATTCTTCTTTGTTGCCGGTTTGTTGTTATTACCATGGGTCAACGTTAAAAAAGCAATTAGTGATGTGAAAAATTTTGACAAGGTGAATTCTCGATAACACCGGCATCACAGCTTTTGTACAAAATTATTTGATTTTCATAGCTTCTTCCCAAATTGATGTATTGAATGCTTTCGATACATCAATTTGGTTTTCATAGGCGGAATACTTTTTCAAACTATCAGCCAGGGCTTGCCATTGGTCGATAGACTGCCAACCAAATCCATTGGCTGATTTTGCGTCCAACAATTCCGTCTCCAACATAAATTTCATCAGATCCCGGTCGGTTTCGGGGCCGGCATATTTCATGACAATATCCGTAGCCTCATCTGGATTTTCCTCTGCATAGGCAATTCCATCCAACACTGCGGCCAGAAACCTAGCCAATTCAGCGGGGTGGTCCGAGATCATTTGCTCGCTAGAAGCGTAAACCAAACCAAGGGTAGGGACTCCATGGTCCACCGCATCCCAAAGTTGTACTTCCACGCCCCAGCCCTTCATCATAAATGGCTCGTTAGATTTATAAACAGGATATACATCCACTTGACCCTCGGTTAATACACGAGGATCAAATCCAACATTTACCAAATTTACATCTTCCTGTTTCAATCCGTTGGATTCGAGTATCGCATATAGGTCTGTAGTCGGTACTCCCTTAAAGCCAATATTTTTGCCTTTCCAATCAGCGGGGGTGTTGAACCCGGCCATTTTTAGTGACGCGAACGCCTGCTGGCCTTTTTGCCCGATCAAAGCTATGGATACAGCCGGAACCTGCGAATCAGCCCGCCGTTGGATCACATTAGCGGCATCCATTGTAGTTACTTGCACTTTCCCAGCTACTAACAACTGCAAATGTTCACCTTTTCCAGGTGAATGTTCAATGGTCACATCAAGATTACGATCGGCAAAGAATCCCTTTTCTTTCGCTACATATGCACCAACAAATGGTAAATTTGCCTGGGGTTTGTAACCAGCCATGAATATCATCGCAAATGGTGGTTCTTGGGTAGGTTCCACTATTAGGGCGGTGGTTGCCTTAACTTCTATAGCGGTAGGTTGTTCAATGGGTGCTAGCGAGGTACAAGCCGCCAGCATTACGCTGCTAAGTATACACAAAACAAAAAACGCGGATCTCATTAAATTATTTCCTTCATAAAAAATATTAAGTAACCTGGAATTGATTCCAACGAATGACCTTCTGTTCAATATGGACTATCAATGAATAGATCGCCATTCCCGAAAGGGAAAGGATGAATATTGAGGCAAAAAGAGGGGGGAGATTTAGGTTGGCATAAGAGAGCCACATAACCCTTCCCAACCCACCCGATGCGCCAGTCCACTCAGCCACTACCGCGCCGACCAATGCCAATGGTGCCGAAACTCGTAAAGCGGCAAAGATAAATGGGAGGGATAGAAATATTTTCAATTTAGAATAGATTTGCCATTTGCTAGAATTAAGCCCCGTCATTAGATCCATCAGATCCCTGTTGCCGCTTTGGAACCCTACTAGAACGTTGATCAGAATGGGAAAGAAGGTAAGGAGACCAGTAATAATGATCTTTGGAAAAACACCAAAACCAAGCCAGATTGTTAATAACGGGGCAATCGCCACCAATGGTGTTGACTTGATCAAAATAGCCAGGGTCATTACCCCATCCTCAAATTGCGGAAAGGTGTTGATCAAACTGGCAATGGAAAAACCAGCAAGAAATCCCAACGCCAAACCAATGAATGCCTCCATCAGGGTGATCAATAACGCCTCAGTGAAATACCCGGGTTGCTGCGCCAAAACCTGAAAAGCCCGGCTGGGTGCTGGCAGAAGATATACCGGGATGTGATTTATACGAACCATACTTTCCCAGCTCGCCAAAAAAAAGGCTGATAAAACAAATGAAAAAAGGAAGTTCATCGGCTTCTGATCGCTTGTCTTCATTAAATCCCCTTCCAACCTTTTATGTAGCTAATACTGATTGAAAAAGCAGTTTCAACCTGCGCCACTAGGGTTTGGTTTTGCTCGTTGCCCAAATAACGTTCCCCCATACGATTGACGAGGTCGGTAAAAACGCTTGGAGCAGCCCCAACAAAAGCAGAAGCAGTACCATTAATAGATATGCGTCGAAAGGGCTTCCAAGGTTCATCGATCGTCAATGAGATCTGCGGGTTATCAATAATATAGTCGGCCCATTTTGAACCCTTCCATGCCAGTACATTGATTTTTCCATTGTTCCATTCAAACCATACAGGTACTACGTGCGGCGAACCATCCGGTTTAACACACGCGAGTCTAGCCATCCAAGGGGAACGAAGCAAAGCATCAACCTGATTTGCTGTCATACTAAGAGTTTCCCCTACACCATGGGAAATCTCATCCTTCCAAGGAGAGTAGAACTGAGCGCCGCACCTGTAAGAAATCCTGGCAGCCATTTCTCGCAAGGAACTAATAGCTTCTTCGGTAATTTGTTCAGCTTCACGGTAACTTGGGCAAGAATAAAGAAGTACCGCATCAGGTGAACCCCCATTGGTACAAATTGGCACTGCCACATCAACCGACTCGCCGCGTGAAGCTTTGACGAATCCGTTTTTCTTGGTTTCTAAAGGCGCTTGTTTACCAAGAATAATTCCTGCCCCTGATTGTCCTGATATTTTTTGCCCAGCGGTAAACACACAACGAACATCCTTTTCACTCTCAGTTTGTCCCAAAACAACACAATCCCCCGCATCACCCTTCACAACAATGGCAAATGTTTCAGCTAAAGTAATAGATTCCGCCTCATTGTAGAATGAAGCTAACAAGTCCATTGCCGCATTTTGAGATTGACTCCCTAAACCCCAAGAAATCATTCGCGGGCCGGCAATATACCGGCCGCGTTTTTCTGATTGATCGATGTACCCTATGTTCTTTAAAGTTTTCAAGATCATAAACAAGCTACTTCGTGAAATCTCGATCTTTTCCATCAATTCCTTCAGGCTAACACCATTCGGATTGAAAATGATCGCTTCTATTAATTGCAGAGTTCGCTGAACAGTTGGGGTAAAATTTAGGTTATTCAATATTTTATAGTCCATTATGCTGCATGAAAGTACGTTATTTTAGACTAATGACCCCGGCGTGTCAAATAA
>CAZSLN010000023.1:0-17991 GCA_964607645.1 uncultured Anaerolinea sp. | reverse complement strand
AAAAGCCTGGCAAATTGCCAGGCTATAAAAATCAAACCAATTTAGTTTTTATAATTTGGGTAAAACGATCGACTGTTGACCTTGATATTTTCCTTTTTTATCCGCGTAAGAGATAGAGCATTCCTCATCTGCCTCAAAAAAAAGAACTTGTGCTAGGCCCTCATTGGCGTAGATCTTAGCGGGAAGCTGTGTTGTATTAGAGATCTCGAGAGTAACATAACCCTCCCATTCTGGTTCAAAGGGAGTGACATTAACGATAATACCGCAGCGAGCATAAGTTGATTTTCCAAGGCAGATCGTGAGAACTCCTCTTGGAATTCTGAAATATTCCACTGATCTGGCTAGGGCAAATGAATTTGGCGGGACAATACATACATCCCCTACAATATCGACCATGCTTTTTGTGTCAAAATTCTTGGGATCAACGGTCGCCCCATAAACATTCGTGAAGATCTTAAATTCATTCCCAACCCGCAAATCATATCCGTAAGAAGAAACGCCATAGGAGATAACACCAGTACGTTCCTGTTTCTCTATAAATGGTTCGATCATCTTATGTTCTTCCGCCATTTTTTTGATCCAATGATCAGGTTTCAATCCCATGGTCTTTTCTCCTCATTCATATAATGTTATTAACCCTTAATGTACATCGAAAACAATATAAGTCAATTTTCCATCAACGACCCGAAAGTACTGTTCGTATACATTGCCATCATACACCATGCTAATACGATAATCCCCGGCCGGCATATCGCCTACCGCGAAATTTTCATGCAATATAATATCGGGCATGGCTGGTAAAAGGGTCTTTTCATAGGGTTCAACGCTTGTATACGGATTTTTTTCTAAGATCCCATTATTCACCCGTTGTATGTTGAGTAAGGCTTCTTTGGGATCGCCATCCTCGCTTTTTACAATCCCAGCTACAACCCCCATTCCATCTCCGGGTCGCATCCATAACACTGGGTTTTGATTTGCTGAATAATTGTTATATCCGATCCTAACTTCAAAATGCAAATGGCTGCCAACCGCGCTGCCAGTGGCCCCAACCGTGCCTATCATTTTTCCTAAGTGTAATTGCTGACCCTTTGTAACCGTTACTTCTTTAAGGTGGCCGTACAAGCTATAAATCGGCAATCGAACCCCTTCGATATTGTGCCTGATCACAACCACATTACCGTAAAAATTAGGCACCCACGCAATCTTATGCTCTTCGTCGCTGCCGGCAAAAATTACTTCCCCGGCGTAAACAGCTAATACAGGGATGCCTTCCTTATTAGGAAATTCAACTCCGTGATGAGTTTCTCTGGTTTTATTCTGGGTGTTTCCGTACCGGTAGGTTTGGTCTACAAATTGATTCCCATGCCCCGAGATCGGATTTCCCAAGAAAAAATGTCCTCCAGAAATACAATTATTCTCATCCAAACAAAGCTGAACCGCAGGAATCGGAGGAATGGCTACTTGGGTCTCTAATAGACCAGGTTCAGCCGCAAATTTTGGTGATGGCGTGGCGCTCACTACGGTCGTCACGACCACCGCGCTATCGGTTATTGGTCCGATTGGCAAAGGATCATTTATTTGACAAGACACCAGTAGCGCAATAATGAAGATCGCCCAAGAAAATCGAAAAGACACAGCCTAAAAACCCGCTCGATCTTTTAATATTGGCTGTACAGCGTCACTAAGTATTCTTGCCTTCTGTTCGATCCCTGAAACCTCAATTAACAAAGCCTGCCCCGCTGTTTTATCTTTCAAGGCATTAACGTTGATCCGCACGTTTAGCGCGGAGGATGTTACCGCCGCGTTTCCCAAAGCTACGGCGGAAGCAGCATCGCTAATCGCGTTCACATTTCCGTGAAGCATCATATTGATCGCCAGCTCCATGACCCGTATCGCTTTTTTAGCAGCACCAAGTGGGATAATGGCAGCGTTCAGGGTACCATTTTCGATCTCAAATTCCCTGACCGCTTCAGCTTCAGGTGAGTCTTTCGGTAATTTATAGGCCTTCATCACTACATCAAACGCGGAGGAATCCTCGGATACCCCAGCGAAGAGTTCTTTCCGCAACGATTCGGATTCGCCTAAGGTTAGATTCATTTCAGCTTCAACTTCGATATATTTCTTTTTTCCAAGTGTCGAACCAGCAACCATGCTCACCAAGCCAGCTGCCATCGCGCCGGCATAAGCACCCGCCGAGCCACCCCCTGGTGTTGGTGTGGTCGCCGCTAACTTCTGGATAAAATCATCTCCATTGGAGTCAAAAGCGATCTTCGTCTCGGTCGGCGCATCGTCCGTGTTACCCAAACGGTGCTCCAAAAGCTGATCATTCGAAAACTGATCCAGTTGGGTATACCAAACAGCCGCATCTACCAAGGCGTCTTGTGGAATTAACCCAACTAATTCGGAGTGGTGAATACCTATCCCATAACGCTGCGCTTCCCTGCGTATTGTTTCAACTACGCGCGCGATCGGAGTTTGTGAAAAATCGGTTAGGTTCATCGAGACCTGAGCAACCCCATCCACCAAAAAACCCGCTGCTTTTAAATACCTGAAACCACCTGATGAATGACGCATAGCCTTGGCGATCTGTTTGGCTATCGAAACATCAGCAGTTGTGAGGTACACATTGAAGGCAACTAAAGCGGTACGCGCGCCAATGACAGTAGCTCCAGCGCTGCCTATTTTTGCGGGACCAAAATCAGGAAAACGCTCCGGTTTGGTTTCGATCTCAACCTTGATCCCTTCGTATTGCCCTCTTCGAACATTCTCCAAATTTGTGCGTTCTGGGCGAGTCGCCGCTGCCTCGTACAAATAAACTGGGATAGATAACTCGCTTCCCACGCGCTGTCCAAGCCGGTTCGCGATTTCTACACAATCTGCGAGTGTTACTCCGCTAATCGGAACAAACGGCACAACATCGGTTGCCCCCATTCGGGGATGCTCACCTTGGTGTTGGTCGAGATTAATTAACTTTGCAGCCTTTTTAATGGCTAGAAATGCTGCCTCTTCAACTTGCGATGGTGTACCCGCAAAACTGAGAACAGTACGATTATGATCAGCATCGGAGGAAGAATCTAGTATCAACACACCCGCGCTCTTTGCCGCCTCCACGATCTGGGCAATGATCTCTGGCCGACGACCCTCTGAAAAATTCGGGATACATTCAACGATCTGTTTCATAACACGTCCTTTTCATAAAATAAATTTCTATTTTGATTTTATAATAATTTAATAATTCCAAGCACTCTTCTTAGCCTCGCTTGAATGTAACACAAAAAACGCTTTCCCAAGAGCAATTTTGTATCACCAAATTTTGATTATCCTAAGGAAAAAATGGACATTCCAGATATTGTGATCACAGATATGAAATTACGAAGAAACAACGGCGATAAAGGGGCTCCAAAATGGATCGCGCATGATAGTATCGTATATGACGTAAGCGAATGCCCGAAATGGCGCAAGGAAATGCACGAAAACTTACATTTTCCGGGGCAAGATTTGACCATAGAATTGGCAGATGCCCCGCACTCAATATCCGTATTCCTTCATCCTTGTATCAAGATCGTAGGAAGGTTGGAAAAATAATGGGAGAAATATCTAAGGCATTAAAATGGTGGCAAGAAGCAGTCTTTTACCAGATCTATCCCAGGTCCTTTGCTGATGGCAACGGTGATGGGATTGGCGATTTTATTGGAATGACAAGTAAATTGGATTATCTGAATGACCTTGGCATTGACGCCATTTGGTTGTCACCACATTTTCCCTCATCAAATTGGGATATCGGTTATGACATCAAAGACTATTGCGGTGTCGGCGCAGAATATGGCACCATGGACGATTTCAAAAAGTTCCTAACCGAGGCTCACAACCGTGGAATAAAGGTAATTCTCGACTTGGTCGCAAACCACACCTCCGATGAGCACACTTGGTTTCTCGAATCAAAATCCAGCCGCACCAACCCCAAGGCTGATTGGTATGTCTGGCAAGATACCCCGCCAAACAACTGGCAATCCTGCTTCGACGGCGATGCCTGGACCTATTGCCCCGAACGTGGCCAATACTATTACCACTACTTTATGAAGCAACAGCCAGACCTCAACTGGCATAATCCAGCAGTGATCGAAGCAATGTGGGACGCGGTTCGTTTCTGGCTCGATCTCGGCGTCGATGGCTACCGCCTGGACGCGATCGGGACGATCTATGAAGATCCAGACCTAACACCGCATAATGTACCCCACACTCTCTCATCTTTGCGAATTTATGAAGGCGAGGCAAATACCCCCGAAGAAAAGGAAAAGGTAAATAAATTCTGGGCTGAAATGTTCAAGTATCAACATGGGCAGGATGGAGTTCATCAAAGGATGAAAGAGTTGCGCTCGGTTTTGGATAAATATGAAGGCGATCGAATGCTGGTTGGCGAAGACGATAACCCCGCTTATTTGGGAAATGGTCAGGATGAATTACATCTCGTTTTCAATTTTCCACTAATGCAGAAAGAAGGCGGTCTAACCCCCGAACACATCATTAATAACCAAAAAACTAGGTTATTCGCGTTAGCGAATATTTCACCCGAAGCCTGGCCGTGTAACACCCTTGGCAATCACGATTGTGCTCGGGTCTACAATCAGTTTGGCGATGGCATTCACGATGCGGAAAAAGCCCGGCTTTCAATTGCTCTAATGATGACACTTCGAGGAACTCCTTTTCTATATAATGGCGAAGAAATAGGAATGTCAGATTACATCATTACCGACCCAACTCTCCTAACAGACACGATGGCAACCTGGTATTACAACCAATTGGTAAATACTCAAGGCGTTTCAAAAGAAGATGCGGCCAAGCGTGCTGGGATCCGTAGCCGCGATAAAAACCGCACACCTATGCAATGGACTTCGGAGCCCAATGCTGGGTTCAGCCCTCCTGGGATAAAAACCTGGCTTCCAATCAATCCAAATTACAAAGACGGCATCAATGTCCATGACCAATCCGACGATCCTAACTCCCTTTTATCCTTCTACAAAAAGATGATCCGGTTTCGCCGAAATCATCGGGCTTTGGTAGATGGCGACTTTCAGGTGATCGACCTTGCGAATAAGGATGTACTTTGCTTTTCCAGAACGAATTTAGCCCAAAGCCTAATTATTGTCATGAATTACTCCCCCATTCAACATCATCTCTCTTTTCCTTCATTAAGCGCCAAACAACCAAAATTGCTTTTCTCGAGTGCTGGAAGAAATAACAAGGAATTTACCTTGGAAGGATTGAAATTAGGCTCTTTTGAAATTTTGATATCCGAAATCGCTTAGTAATCTTCGAGATTATTGAAGAATACTTTTTTTAGGGTAATATTAATATTAATAAATATGATTTGAAAGGTGTAAAAAATGGCAATCGTTCGCAAAGTATTACTCGAAAACCCTGAATCAAAATTGTTTACTGTAGATGTGAGTGGTACAGTACTCGATGCACTTCAGGTCATGAAAAGTGCTGATACTGGCGCAGTTTTGGTCAGTGATGGCCACAAAATAGTGGGTATTTTTACTGAACGTGATTACACCCGTAACGTTGAGGTAAACGGCCGTGAAGCGAAAAACACCCCAGTGAAAGACCTTATGACAAAAGAGATGGTCATGGTTAAACCTGAAACATCGGTTCAACAGTGCATCAATTTAATGGCTCGTTATCACATACGCCATTTACCAGTCATCGAGAATGAAAAAGTGGTAGGGGTTGTTTCCTTACGGAAACTTGCCGATACGCTTCTGGCAGATCATAAAGAGACGATCGCGGAATTAGAGAATTACATTTTGGGAACCGGCTTCGCCCAATAATTCCGAAAGCATTTCGAAAAAAACAAAAATAATCGCCTGCTCAAGAACTAGCAGGCGATTTTAAAAATGACTCGTCCGGCTAATTATTTGACCTTCCCAATTTTAGAATTTGACCCAACACCCCTCGCGCTGATCGAACCATCCCGTCAGATCAACAAAATAAATATTCCACAACATTGTGTTATTTGTTTCTTTCAGGATGTGCTTGATGAAGTAATTGAAAAATTCAATGCCAAAGAGATCCACAGCGAAGGTTGGGAAAGCGGGAATCACAAATTCTACGAAATCGAAACCAACGGAAAACGCGTTGCCTTTTTCCATCCCGGCGTTGGGGCTCCCCTCGCGGCAGGTTTGTTCGAAACCGCCATCGCTCTTGGAGCAACCAAATTTGTTGCCTGTGGCGGGTGCGGTTCCCTCAATAAAGAAATAATGGTTGGGCATTTGGTCATTGTTCGTTCCGCTATCCGAGATGAAGGATGTTCTTACCATTATTTACCTCCATCCCGTGAAGTGGAAGCTGGCCAGAGAGAAATAAAGATTATCTCGACCGTACTCGAATCCAAATCAATTCCGTTTGTAATAGGAAAAACTTGGACCACAGACGCGCCTTACCGTGAAACACCAGCTAAAATTGCCTCCCGCAGGGACGAGGGCGCTTTGGTGGTGGAAATGGAATCTTCAGCGTTCATATCTGTCGCCAAATTCCGCGGTGTCGAATTTGGGCAGATCTTGTATGGTGGCGATGATCTTAGTGGCTCCGAATGGGATTCACGCCACTGGGCGACGCGGTCGGATATTCGCAAAAACCTCTTTTGGTTAGCGGTAGAGGCATGTCTTGCCCTCTAGCCTAATCTTCTGATTTACCCTGCTTCCGAAGCTCATCAAACAATTGAATTCCCAGAACTCCCAAAGAAAATTGGCATACCACAAAAAACGACAGCATTACTAAAACGATCGCTTGGTTTAGACCGCTAAAGGGTGCTTCTCCACTTGCCAAACCAGAAACTACCGCATAAGCTTGCGACCCCACTAATAATAAGATTCCTAGCAAAAAAATCCAAAGAATTAATCTGAATTTAGTTTTAGTTCCCCATGCAACCAGCAACAGGAGCAGAGCGCCTACCAACCCAGCTGGAAATAATTCTGCCGGCATCAAATAATCCACCATAAAACGGCCATTTTGGACAAAATAGATTCCGCCTAAAATGATCGGGATTGCCAAAGGGAAAAATATCAAAAATACCCCCAAACCTACAACCACTAAACGAGTTGTTTTCATGTTAACATCCTTTCTACAGGTTGTTTTCGCCTGCTATTGCCTTCTGCTATAAGCATACAACATTGAGAGAATGATGTTAACCACTCTGCCTTACCTTATTACCTTGTATCGTAGGATGCCCCACCGCTAACAAACATAGAACTCCAAAAAAAGTTAATGCTGCCCAAAATCCAAATGGGGCGGAGAAGGAAATCGCCGAAAAATAATTGCCTATTGGGGGAGCTAATATACTACCGATACCGTTTAGCATCATCGTCAAACCAGATGCCGTGCCAACCATGCTTGCGTCAACCCCATCTGTTTCGCTGACCTGTGTAAAAAAGAGCGCCATAAATCCATCGCGCGAGAAACCCGCCAAGACCACTGCCAGCCATATCCACGGACCGCTCAATACAGACAGAAGTCCGATCCCAACCAAGATAGTACTTCCGGCAATGATTGTAGAACACTTCCTCGAAAACCACTTGGACGAATAATGAACGATAGGTATTGTGAAAAACATGCTTACGGTATGAAACAGCGTCATCGTCGTGCTTGCTTTTAGAACGTCCCAACCAATGGTTCGTAAATACAGCGGAAGGTACCCTAACAAACCATTGATTGCGCCATTCACACCAAACAACGCAAAACCAAGCAGCCAAACATTTCTTATTCGAATAACCTTTAGCATCGAGAACTTTACGGTGATTGTTTTTTCTCCCCTATTCAATAGCGGTAATTTTTCTTTAAGGATGAAAATCCAAGGGAAGGCAAGCAAAAAGCCAACAACCGAATAAGCGATCAAAACACCACGCCACCCACCGAATAAAGGTGATAAAACCGTTGCGCTAAATTGAGAGCCAAGCAAAAATCCCAACGCCATTCCGGTAGACATGATCCCATTCGCCAAAACCAATTCATTTGAAGTAAACCAATCTTGAAACACCTTAAAATTACTGAGCATAATCAAGGGAGAAACCAACCCGAGTATGGTTGTTACAATTACGATGCTATAAAAATCCCAAGAAAAACCTCTGATCACCCCAAAAAAACCCACAAAAAGGCTGCTAAAGATAAGAATTTTCCGCGCACCAAGTTTATCGACCACAGCTCCACCAAGTAAACTTGAGATGATCGATAGCAATGAAGCGCTCCCCCACAATATCCCTATTTGCACAATGGATAGGTCAAGGTCTTTGGCAATTTCTTTTGACATTACCGAAAGCGCCATAAATGGCAAAGCGATATTGAAGGCGTTGTTGAGGACAATGAAACTCATGATCGTCCATTTTGTAATTTTAATTTTTTTCAGCATCGATTCTCTTTATAATTGGTGTTAAGGTTTTCCTTGAGCAAGAATTCTATCACCGAAAACCAAGGCACATTTATCTTTACCTCTAATTGAAATCAGTTCGCAATAAAACCACCATCCTAATTAAGGTAGAATAAACTTATGCGCAAATCAATTTCCCTTCTTATCTTTATTGCCTTAATTATTTCATCCTGTTCATCGTCAACCGAAGAAGTTGCCGTAGATGCCGACCAAGCAAACGCCGCGATCGCCAATACGGATCCCATTCAAAAATTTGTACCCACATCACTGCCGCCAGGAACAACTTTAGGAACCCCAACGCCTGATGGAGTTAGCTTGTTTTTCCCAACCTACACACCATTACCCCAAATGGCGGCTGACACCGTATTTGTTACCCCTACCCCCGGTAGCCAAACCTATACGGTAGGAGACGGCGACTTTTGGGGTATCATCGCTGAAAAACTAGATGTTTCTGTTGAAGATCTCCTAAACGCAAATAATATGACGGAATTTGACGTTATCTATCCTGGCGATTCTTTGGTTATCCCGTCTTCTTCGCCATCTAATCAAACCGCCGCAGGTACCGGGAGTACTTCGTCTGCTAATTATTCCGATTACTTCAAGATCATACCTGATTCCGAATTGGTTTACGGACCCCTCACTGCCCGATTCAATGTAGCTGATTTTATCAACAGTAAAGGTGGGTATCTTTCCACTTACACGCAAGAGGTAACCTGCCGGCAATTGACCGGTGTTCAGATCGTTGAAGAAATTTCGAAAAGCTATTCTGTCAATCCAAAGGTCCTTCTAGCCCTTCTTGAATATCGTTCTGGCTGGGTTACCCAAAAAGATCCGGCCAGCGGAGCACCAGATACTCCTATCGGTTATATTGATGATTATCACGTTGGTTTATACCGACAGTTGCTTTTTTCAGCGGATCTAATGAATGAAGGTTTTTACGGCTGGCGTGAGAAAAAACTAACCAGCTTGAACCGAACCGATGGGACAAGTATTTCTCCCGCGCTTGGTTTAAACGCTGGTACAGTCGCTTTCCATAATCTCTTCGCTTTTTTTGATAGCGCTAATGATTGGAGTATTGATACTGGTTCCAATGGTATCTACACCACCTATCAAACGCTTTTTGGTAACCCTTTTGAAATGACGGTCGATCCTATCGTTCCTGATGGATTGGTACAACCACTTTACTCCTTACCCTTTCAAGCGGGTGAAAAATGGCACTTCGCAGGCGGGCCTCATGGCGGTTGGGATCACGGTTCGGCTTGGGCAGCGGTTGATTTCGCCCCGCCCGGCGACCCGATTGGTTGCGGGCCAAGCGATGCCTGGTCTACGGCGATCGCCCCAGGATTAGTTATTCGCTCAGATAATGGTGCGGTTGTGGTCGACCTGGACGGAGATGGGTATGAACAAACCGGTTGGACCATTCTATATATGCATATGGAAGCCCGTGATGTGGTTTCTCCAGGAACGACTGTGAAAGAAGGCGATCACATAGGTCACCCTTCCTGTGATGGCGGGGTTGCCGTCGCTGACCACCTACACCTTGCCCGCCGCTATAATGGTGTTTGGATTGCCGCGGCAGACCCCAAATATCCATTTATCTTGGGAAATTACAACGTAATAGCATCTGATACAGAATATGACGGTTGGCTGAAATCAGGGGGAACATCGATTGAAGCATTGGATGGATACAATGATTCAAACATAATTACCCGGTAATTTACACATAGATGTGAAGGGTTCATACTCTATATGGGTATGAACCCTTTTTATTGTTTATTGGTGGTTATAATCAATATCAGAAAATGAAATCTATACCGAGAGCGATCTTTATCTTTTTAATAATAAGCTTCGTTACCAGCTGCTCAGGCGTTGCGGCGGGCGATCTTTGGGGTGAACCTATTACAGCCACTCCGGCCCTAACGCCGACTACGAAACCCGAGAACACACAGACAGCTGTTAGTACGTTTACACCCTCTTTCTCTCCAACTCCTTTGTTTACTGGCACACCATATTCATCCTTACCTGGTGAAATATGGTCCGATGGAACAACAACTGCTCCACTAGCCACCCTACCTCCCATCAACCGGGATGGCCCTATGGATACCTATTTTTCTCAATCTGGGGATACTTTAGAAATTCTTTCCCGTCGGTTTGGAATTCCGTATTCCTACTTCCAATCAACCGTAGTGTTACCAGAACCTAGCAACCTACTGCCAACAGGTACTTTACTATTAATTCCAAGACCAGAATCGATTCTCGCGAGAAGCCCCAACGATAGCATCATCCCTGATACAGAAGTGGTGCTTGGTCCATCCACGCTCGATTTCAACACCGTTTCCTACATCACGTCAAAAAATGGTTATCTCAAAGACTACCGAGAGTATGTCATCAGCGGCGGGTGGTTGACTGGTGCTGAGGCTGTAGATCGAATTGCCTTCGAAAATTCTCTCAGTCCAAGGATCATTCTCGCCATCATTGAATACGAAAGCCATTGGGTTCTGGGAGTTCCTCAAAAAATAACAGAAGACGAATACCCTTTAGGTCATCGGGATTATTTGTACCAGCGATTGTTTCGCCAGCTAATGTGGGCGTCGGGTGAATTATCTAAGGGATATTATTTATGGCGATCGGGAAACCTGCACGAGCTAACATTCCAAGATGGATCAAAAATTAAGCTTAACCCCCTGCTAAACGCCGGAACAGCAGCAATCCAATATTACTTTGCGCAAACCCATACTCGTGAAGAGTGGGAGGTTGCCGTTTCAAGTGAAGGTTTTTACGCATTATACATAAGTATGTTCGGTGATCCATCCATTCGGGCGGCAAAATATGAACCAACCATTCCATCCGGATTAGTACAACCTGATTTGACCTTTCCCTTCGAGAAGAATAAAACTTGGGCATATATCAGTGGGCCACACTCCGCTTGGGAAAAAGAAGGGGCTCTAGCAGCCTTGGATCTTGCCCCAGGAGCAAACGAACCAGGTTGTGTAAAAACAGACGCCTGGGTTTTAGCTCCAGCGGATGGCAAGGTCGTTCGTACAGGGAAAGGCGTAGTGATGCTGGACTTAGATAAAGATGGTCTGGAACAAACAGGGTGGGTTCTTCTTTTCTTGCATATTAGCGCAGAGGGGATGGTAAAAGAAGGAACAACTCTAAAAAAGGATGACAAGATCGGTCACCCTTCCTGTGAAGGCGGAGTATCAACAGGCACACACCTTCACTTTGCCCGAAAATATAATGGTGAATGGATGCTGGCCGACGGTCCAATTCCATTCAATATGGATGGATGGATCGCCCACAACGGGCCGATCGCGTACAAAGGCACCCTAACACGTGGTGATAAAGTCATCATTTCATGCAGTTGTTCAGACTATAAAACCAACATAATCAGAGAATGAAGTTTTCTTTTTTCAACAAGCTCTTTTCATATGGTTTTCTTGCTGTATTCATCCTTTCCGCCTGCAGCAATCCAGAAGGACCATTTAGCATTGCCATAAATCAAGATCAATCAGAACAGCTGCCAACAAATGTTCCTGTGATATCACCAACAAGAGCTCCTTTTGAGCCAGGCCAACTGGTCGATTACATAGCCCAAAGCGGAGATACATTACCTAGCCTGGCCGCACACTTTAACTCCACCATAGAAGAAATTCGACTGGCTAATCCGATTATCCCCAAAGATGCCAGCACAATGCCGCCAGGGATGCCCATGAAAATTCCCATTTACTATCTACCTTTATGGGGAACTTCACATCAGATCATCCCTGATAGCCAATATGTTTATGGCCCAACTTCAACCGAGTTTATTATTATGGAATTTGTTCGATCACAACCTGGGTGGCTAAAAAATTACCGTGAACCCCGACCTGAGGGCAACCTAGATATTGGTGGATTGATCACAATGGTCAGTCAACACTTTAGTGTGAACCCAAAGGTTTTTCTTATATTCTTAGAAGTTACAGCTGGTGGATTGACCAACCCAACACCTCCCGATACTGATTATGTATTTGATTATGAGGTAAACACCCACAAAGGTGTTTATATGCAAATGGTATGGTTAGCGAATGAACTCAATAACGGCTATTATGGCTGGAGAAGTGGCACTTTGAAAGAATTTGAATTCCCAGATGGTAGTATCGAAAGACCAGACCCTTGGCAAAATGCAGGTACTGTTGGCGTCCAGTACGCATTATCAAAAATTTATGGGTATGACGAATACCAAACTTATGTAAACCAAGGCGGTTTCAGCCAAACTTTTATTACCTCTTTTGGTGATCCCTGGCAAAAAGATTCCCCGCCAATTCCGGGAAGCCTTGTTCAGCCATACCTAAACCTCCCCTTTAATCCAGGGAGAGTTTGGAACTATACCGGCGGGCCGCATACAGGATGGGGTGATGGTCAGCCATATTCAGCAATCGATTTTGCCCCAAGCGGCGTAAAAGGGTGCGCCGAATCAAGGGATTGGGTCACCGCCTTGGCAGATGGAAAAATATTGCGCTCAGTTAGCGGCGAAGTTGTTTTAGACCTCGATAAGGATGGCTTCGAACAAACTGGCTGGGTCATTTTTTATCTTCATATTAGCTCTACCGACCGGATAGCTAAAGGAAAAGAAGTAAAAGCTGGCGAACCGATCGGTTATCCTTCTTGCGAAGGCGGCACGTCAACCGGCACACACGTCCATATTTCTCGAAAATTTAATGGGGAATGGGTCTTAGCTGACAGTCCAGTTCCATTTAATCTCGAAGGGTGGGTGGTACGCAATGGGAACCGACCCTATCAGGGATCTTTGGTCAAATTCTCTCAAACAGTGATCGCATCCTCTAAAGCGGAAGGCTTTTCCGCCATTGAATCACAATTAGAACCCCGATAGTTTTTCAATTATTCAAAAATCAAACAGCCTAAACTCAAATCGGTTGGTTTGACAAGAACCAATCGATTATTCAACCAAGCTATTTTTTGATTGTTTTAGGATTAAAATTGACCCAAAGGAAGGTAGTAAGTTATCTTTCCGTTGACTTTACAGGAAGGTTCAAGAAATCGATGATTTATCTCCGACAAAATTGGATCAAAATACTCCGAAAGTTATTCCTATCAACGATCTTTTTGGGAACACTCGGAGTATTGATCAACAGTGCTATGTTTATCGAACCTGATAGATCCCTAAAAAGGAACTTAGCTACCCAGATCAGTATGATTAGATCCATTTTTACATCTCTAAAATACTATGCCTCTGATGGTGTTCTATCAAACTATCCTCATCGCGTAGTTGCGCCCGATAATATGGTTCAAGTAAGTGTGCCGGCGGGAATTTTCACAATGGGAGCAAACGACGGCAAAGGATCCCCCAATAGTCCTCAGCATTTGGTAGAACTAGATGCCTTTTGGATCGACCAAATTGAAGTAACCAATCATATGTTTTGGCTATGCGTTCAAGAAAAAAGTTGCACGCCCCCTGCACCTGAAAACCGGTTATTTATTAATCCATTGTTCAGTTCATACCCAATCGTTTACATCACATGGGACCAAGCTCAGCAATATTGTGATTGGGCTGACAGAGACCTGCCAACCGAAGCTCAATGGGAGAAAGCCGCTCGAGGAACCACCGGTGAAATCTATCCTTGGGGAAGCGACGTACCAACCAATGCTTTTGGCAATTACGGCAACAAAGTAGGCACAATCATTTCAGCGAGTACTTATACCGCAGGGGCTAGCCCTTATGGAGCATTAAATATGGTAAGCAATGTCCGCGAGTGGGTAAAAGATAAGTACAATCCAACCTATTATCAACGCACACCACTTATTAACCCTAACGGTTCTCAACAAGGGTCTTTGCGTTCTTTGCGAGGTGGTTCATTTTTAGATACCGTGGATAGATTAACGACCTTTTTCCGTTTTGCACACGAGCCAACATCGCCAGGCATAAATCGGGGTTTTAGGTGTGTTTCTAACGAGCGGTAGGTTTTAATTTCAATGGCGTTTCAAGAAAAAACGGTTTTGCGTTTTCAAGTTTTAGGTTAAAGGCCTCAGCAAGGTGCAATCCGTTTACTTCACAATAAAGCACCGCCAAGCTAAGCCCATGAGCAACAACTAATACTTGAACGTTATTTGGATAATCGCGATTTATCTGTTGGTAGATTTCTACCATCCGGTCTGCTAAATCCCTCACAGATTCCCCACCATTTATCCGAGTATTGATAGGATCTTTACTAAAAATTTCCCATTCACCTGGGAAAAGATCGGGGATTTGGTTGACGTACAAGCCCTCCCAATTTCCAAGATTTTGTTCCCTCAACCGCTCGTCCTTTATGATGGTCAAGTTGTGATGTCGATTAATAATTTCAGCTGTTGTATAAGCCCGCCCCAGATCGCTAGAATAAATAGCCTCGAATTTTTGGTCTTTTAACGCCTCTGAAATATGGGTTGCTTGGAATACTCCTGTTTCATTCAAACCAATATCAGTATGGCCTTGCCATTTTCCTTCAACATTCCAGGCAGTTTGACCATGCCTCAACAAACAAATATTTGCCATAGGTCGATATTATACAACGTTCATCAACTTACAAAAAACCAATAAATGTCTGATATCTAAAAAATACCCTTTATAATATGAGTTATAACCACCTGCCGTATTGAGAACAAACAATGTCGATCAAATGTATTAATTGCGAATTTATCAACCCCGATATCATGCGATATTGCGGTGGTTGTGGTTTAAGGCTACTGAATGCCTCAACAGATACTACAAATAATCTTCCTTTTGAACCAGAAATTTCCAATAAATTCGGCGCCCTGATCGGCTCGGATCTTTTAGATCGATTTAAAGCCGCTGGTCTTCAAGCTACCGGACAAAAAAGGTTAGTCACAATCTTATTTGTGGATTTATCAGGCTTTACGAATTTATCAGAGGGAATTGACACCGAGGAATTGTACGAGATTGTACAAAATTGTTCGAAAATATTTGCCAATGCGGTATATCGATACGACGGCATGGTCGACAAGTTCACCGGAGATGGTTTGATGGCCTTGTTCGGCGCACCGATCGCCCACGAGAATAACGCTGAATTAGCAATTCGCGCTGCGTTGGATATGCAAGAGGATCTGAAGGAATTTAGCAATTCGGTCTCATCCAAGATCGGTCAGGAATTGACCGCCCACATCGGGCTCAATTCAGGTTCCGTCATTGTTGGCGGCATTGGCTCCAACATGATGATGAACTACACTGCCATTGGTGATGTGGTAAACCAAGCTAGCCGAATAATGAACGCGGCTACATCAAATGTTATTTTGGTAAGCGAGCGGATTTATCAACAGGCTAGGGGCTTGTTCGAATGCGAGGAAATGGAACCCCTCACCCTCAAAGGGGTTAGCCATCCAGTCCAAACCTTCAAGATCTTATCGATTAGAAACATGGCGGGTGCTCATCATGTTTTAGACGGATTGTACTCACCGATGATCGGTCGTGATGGCGAATTGGACCGCATCCAACAAAACATCACACAGATGATGATCGAGAAAAATGGCAGGTTTATAGCCATCATGGGGGAAGCCGGAATTGGTAAGAGTAGGTTGGTCTCAGAATTAAAAGACCAACTAAACAATCTCCCGTTGACGATCGTCGAGGGAAACTCGTTCATATATCGGAAGGCTATATCCTATTGGCTTCTCCAAAATATGTTATTAAGGCACATTGATGTTGACCCAAACACCGCACCAAACCTCATATCAGCCCGATTAGCTGAAAAAATCGAGCGTATATTACCAGGTAGAGCAAAAGAGGGTTTACCTTACCTCGAATACATGCTTGCGATTCCATATAGTGATCCGATCAAATCAAAATTTATTGAATTTTTACCAGCCGACCAACTTCGAAGTCAAATTTTTAGGTGGCTCAAAGATATTTTTATTGAAGAATCAAAGAAAACCCCGGTTGTAATCATCTTGGAAGACCTTCATTGGTCTGATAATGGTTCCCTCGAATTTCTAAAATATTTTCTCGGCCATATCAACAAAGAACAGATCATCATCATTGCTCTTTCAAGAACATTTAGCCAACCTGAATTGGCGGGAATCAACACAAAAGCTTCTGAGCTGTTGAAGGTTCGGTTTTCTGAGATTCACCTTACCAATTTATCGAATGATCAGGTAGATCAATTATTAGGTAAATTATCTAACATTTCCAATTTCCCAGAGGACCTGCGAAATGAGATCGTGCAGCGTTCTACCGGTATACCGCTATACGTTGAAGAAATGATTCGCATGCTAAAAGATCAAAACATGATCTTTAAAGTAGACGGCCATTGGGCGCTAAAAGATAAGGTTGACATCAAATCTTTAGGCAATTCAGATACCCTCGAAGGGCTGATTCTTACCCGTTTTGATAATCTAGACCCGATCACCCGGCATATTTTAAAAACCTCAAGCGTGATTGGAAGTACATTTACTTCACCATTACTAACGTTGTGCCTACCGAAGTTGCTGCCAGATGAGATCAAACATTCTTTAGAAAACCTTATTCAAAAAGGTTTCATCCATCCAGATCCCTCTCCCGGCGGAGAATTTCAATTTAAAAATTTATTGATCTCCGATACGATTTATAGTACGCAGTTAAAACGAGATAGGAAAGACTTGCACGGAGTCGTAGCCTTAGCGATCGAAACTCTGTTTTCTTCCAATCTAAGCAATCAGATCGATATTCTTGCAAGGCATTTCTTTTGGAGCGATTTCAATGAAAAAGCCTTGTATTACCAGATCCTAGCAGGGCAAAAGGCTTATCGCCGGTTTAACACATCCCAGGCGAATGAATATTTCACGAACGGCTTATCCCTGTTAGAAAATACCAATCATGAAACCAAACAAGCATTGAGTATTTACGAAGGATTAGGCGATACCGGGGTATTTATTGGTAACTATGAAGATGCTCGTAATTTTTACGAAAATGGGCTAGATTTATGCCAAAAAGAAGGAATAGAATTTGCTTCTACATCAGCCTGTCTGCAAAGAAAGATAGGATCCATCTACGATCGATTAGGGGATATTGATAGAGCCATTTCATATTTAGCTGAAGCTAAAAAGTCTCTTGATGGAACCAACGATCTCACTGAAATGGCCCAAATTCTAAATGATGAAGGTTGGATCGATTTCCGGCGCGGTCGAATGGACGAGGCTGAAAAAAGTTTACTAGAAGCCGAAGAACTTGCAACAAAGATCAACAATCTTGAAATCAGCTCTGCTATTTACAATCGTATGGGTGGGGTTTACTTCGAAAAAAATATGCTCGATAAAGCTGAAGAATATTCCATCAAAAGCCTTAAGATACGAGAAGAAATCGGTGACATTAGAGGATTAGCCAGATCCCATAACAATATTGCTCTGCTTGAATGGAAACAAGGAAAGTGGACCAAAGCCTATACTAGCTTCATAAATAGCGCTGAGATTCAAAAGAAATTATTCGATACTGAAGCCATTATCGAATTGAATTGCAACATTGGCTTACTTCAAATAGATCGTGGCAATATCCATGAAGCAATCGAATCAATCCTTGCTTCAAAAATTCAAGCGGATGAGAT
>CAZSLN010000022.1:0-32116 GCA_964607645.1 uncultured Anaerolinea sp. | reverse complement strand
AGATGCCCAATATCCCTTCCCTGATTTTATTATGGCACCTATCGCCGGCACCCCCTTAGGCGATGCCGCCCTCAAAATCGTCAGCGTTCTGCCTCCTACCGTTTGGCCGTTTCAAGAACCGGTCATTTATTTCATTGAAATTATTTGTTTCATTATCTTGTTGGCGGTGTTCATTTGACAGATCACGTCCACTTTATCGGCATTGGTGGCAGCGGCCTTTCGGCCATCGCGCGGTTATTGTTTGAGCAAGGCACCATCGTAACCGGTTCAGACCGCGCCGCCAGCCCCTTCGGCGATGAATTAGCCCGTCTCGGCATTCCCGTCACCATCGGCCACGCCGCCGCCAACATCACCGGCGCAAGCTGGGTGGTCCGTTCCTCTGCCATCCCCGATGACAACCCCGAGGTAGTGGCAGCCCGCGCCCAAGGCATTCCTGTTTACAAACGCTCCGATTTCCTCGGCAAACTAATGGAACCACCTACGGTCGGCATTGCTATCGCCGGCACCCACGGCAAAACCACCACCACCGGTTTGGCAGCCCATGTGCTAACCGCCTTAGGCACCGACCCTTCCTACATCGTAGGCAGCAATATCATCGGCAGCACCAATGCCCACTTCGGCAAAGGCGCTCCCTTTGTCATCGAAGCGGATGAATACGACCGCATGTTCCTCGGCTTAAAACCGCGCTTCGCTGTCATCACCAACTTAGAACACGATCATCCCGATATTTATCCAACCTACCAAGAATACACCGTGGCATTTAGCCAATTTTGTGCCCTTGTACCCCAAGATGGCGCTCTCATCGGCTGTTTCAACGAAGAAGAAGTAGTATCCCTTTTCGCCACCCCCGCCCTTATGGCTACGCGCAAGGTCTACTACGGCATCGCCGACGATTTCGACCCACGTTTCCCCCAACAGGTCATCACCTCCCCCATCTCCTCTAAAGACGATGCCTTTCACTATGCCATCCGCAGCCGTGTCAACGGCATAGAGCGCGCCTACTCACTTTCGCTATCCCTTCCCGGCTTGCACAATATCAAAAACGCCATGGCGGTCATCGCCCTTGTAGAGCTAATGGGCTTTTCCGCAGAAGATGCCAAGCCGGCTTTCCTCAGTTTCACCGGCACCAATCGCCGCTTCGAAAGAACCCCTCTCGGCAACGGCATCCTCGGCATCAACGATTACGCCCACCACCCCACCGAGATTCGCGCCACCTTACAGGCAGCTCGTTCCGCCTTCCCCGGCAAAACCCTTTGGGCGGTGTGGCAGCCCCACACCTACAGCCGCACAAAAACCCTCTTCAATGCCTTTAGCCAATCCTTTGCCGATGCCGACCACGTCATCGTCAGCGAGATCTACCGCTCCCGCGAGCCGATAGAAGATTTCAGCAGCGCCCGCCTTGTCGAAGCGATGCAGCACATCTCCGCCCTTTACATCAAAGAGCTCAGTGATATTTCCCTCTACCTCGCCACCCATCTCAAACCCGGCGATATTCTGCTCATTATGTCCGCCGGCGATGCCGATACCATCCTTACCGACCTACAGTCCTACTACCGCCTTCAAGGGAACCCGTAGGAGAAAACAGGATGATGACCAAGGACCTAACCCTTCTTTTCGGTGACTCTCTGCAGGCAAATGTACCCATTGCGCCCTATACAACCGCGCGCATTGGCGGCACCGCCGATGCCCTGCTCATCGTCCGCGCAAAAGAAGAATTATCTACCGTTCTCACCACTTGTTGGCATAATAACATCCCCTTCCGTCTGCTCGGCGGTGGGTCCAATGTGCTGGTCAGCGATAACGGTATCCGCGAATTGGTCATCCTCAACAAAGCCAAATCCTTCCAGATTCTGCCCACCCCCAATGGCGCCATCGCCCGCGCTGATAGCGGCGTGATGATCAGCAACTTTGCCCACAAACTTGGCGCGGCCGGCCTCACCGGTTTCGAGTGGGCTGCCACCATCCCCGGCACCATTGGCGGCGCGGTCTATGGCAACGCCGGCGCGTACGGCGGCGATATCAACGATTCGCTGCACACCGCCGCCATCCTCACTCCCAGCGGCGCGCAAACCCTCACCGCCAACCAAATGGGCTACGATTATCGCAGCTCCATCCTAAAACGGGGCGAGCTTTATGGCGTCATTCTCGAGGCCGAATTTTTCTTAAAAAATGGTGATTCAGACCAAATTAAGAATAAAATTGAAATGTTAACCACCAAGCGCAAGAACAGCCAGCCCCCCGGCGCCAGCATGGGTTCGATGTTCAAAAACCCCGCCGGTGATTACGCCGGCAGGCTTATCGAGGCATGCGGGCTAAAAGGCACCAAAATTGGCAACGCCGAAATCAGTACAGTTCATGGCAATTTCATTGTAAATAACGGAAACACCTCCGCTTTGGATGTAAAATCTTTAATTGAACTTGTTAAGACAACTGTTTACGATAAATTTGGTATCGAGCTTCATCTCGAAGTGGAATTAATAGGTGATTGGAAATGACAGAAATGTTGGGTAAATTGAAGGTTGCGGTTTTATTTGGCGGACGATCAGGCGAGCACGAAGTCTCCTTGATGTCGGCTGCTTCTGTGTTAAATGTTATCGACCGCGACCGCTACGACGTCATCGAAATTGGTATCACCCAACAAGGTGCATGGCTAACCGGCAAAAACGTGCTCGCTGCCTTCAACAACAACGATCTCACCGCCCTCACCCAAATCAGCCTTCTGCCCGACCCCACCCGCCCCGGCCTCTTGCTCCACATCCCCGGCGAGTTCGAAACCCACCTAACAGTAGATGTCTTCTTCCCAGTGTTACATGGCACCTTCGGAGAAGATGGCACCCTGCAAGGTTTGTTCGAGCTGGCGGATGTTGCCTATGTAGGCGCTAACGTGGTTGGCTCCTCGGTAGGCATGGATAAAGGCGTCTTCAAAAGCGTCATGATCGCCAACAACATCCCCGTCATCGATTCCCTCTTAGTAACCCGCGCCCAAGTAAGCCAAGATCTCGAAGGCTTGGTCAAGCGCATCGATGCCTTCAGCAATTACCCCATCTTCATCAAACCCGCCAATCTCGGCTCCTCCGTTGGCATCACCAAGTGCCACCACCGCGGCGACTTATCCGAAGGCCTCTTAGAAGCCGCCCGCTACGACCGCCGTATTTTGGTGGAAAAAGGCGTAAGCAACCCCCGCGAGATCGAGGTCTCCGTCTTGGGCAACGAAGACCCCCGTGTTTCCGTCCCCGGCGAGATCTTCCCCGGCGCGGATTTCTACTCCTACGATGCCAAGTATTTCTCCAACAATTCCAGCAACGCCATTCCGGCGCAGCTCACCTCCGCACAAACCGCCTTCATCCGCGATACCGCCGCCCGCGCCTACATCGCCATCGATGGCTGCGGTATGGCGCGTGTCGATTTCTTACTCGATACCTCCGATGACAAAATTTACCTCAACGAAGTAAACACCATCCCGGGTTTCACCAAGATCAGTATGTACCCTAAGTTATGGGAAGCCTCAGGCCTGCCCTACAAAGACCTGATCGACGAGTTGATCCGCTATGCCATGGAAAGAAAGCACGATAGAGACCTCTCAGAACACCTCTTTAGGAGGGAAGCATGAGCCCAGATCCCAGAATGATCACCCGCGCCGAAGCGCTTCGCCGCCGAAAAGAAGAAGAAACCAAGCGCATTGAAGAAGCCACCAAGAGATCAGATAAAAGTTTGGTGCAGCAGATCAGCGAATCCATATCTCGCCCAAATCAGCGCGCCAAAAAATCCGTTACTCCTCCTGCCGAAAGAGTCCAGCCCCAAAATGACCTTCCGCAGAACAATTACACCCAACCCAACGAAAACCGCGGAGATCGCATCCGCAAGAATTCGTTCAATAGTTCCTCGCGCATCGGCAGGGTCAGCCAAACCCCTCAGGCAAAAAAGGCGCAGTCCTTCAAAATGCCGGCGCTGCCCAAGGTCGCCCTCCCCCGCATCGATTTCAGCTCGCGCTGGGTAGCGCTCACCATTGCTTTAGTGGCCATTGCCGCCAGCTACCTTATTTTGTACACTCCCCTGTTCGCGGTTCAACAGGTAAATGTCATCGGCTCCCAAAACATCAACCCCGGCGAACTCATTGGCAGCCTGGGCGTAATGGAAAAACAACTGATCACCCTGGATTGGGAACAAGTAAAGCTCAATATCCTGGCTACCTACCCTGATATTTCAGCGGTAAAACTACAATGGGGCTTTCCCAATGTGCTCAACGTAACCATCAGCGAGCGGGTACCGGTCGCCGAATGGCATCAGGAGGGCGCGGTGGTCTGGGTTGATGCCCAAGGCTATGCCTTCCCGGTACGCAACACCGCTCTCGGCCTCACCGTTGTTCAGGCGAGCTCGCCCGCTCCAGCCCCACTGCTCACAGAAGAACAAACCGCAACGGTTGGCGCAAAACCATTCATCTTTCCCGAGCTTGCCGACGCCATCAAAACCGTCGCGGCCACCTTACCGCAAGGCACCGTTCTAATGTATCGCCCAGAATATGGCCTGGGTTGGACCGATCCACAACAGGGATGGGAAGTTTTTTACGGCAGTACCAGCGGAAACAACCAAGAAAAAATGGCTGTTTATAAAGCCCTGGTCGCGGATCTAACCGCCCGTAATATTCGCCCCACCTTGATCAATGTAGAATTTCCCAATGCCCCTTTCTATAAAACGGAAGAAGAATAATGGATGATATAGTCGTAGGAATTGATGTTGGAACTTCAAAAATATGTACGCTGGTCGCTCGCATCGAAAATGATGATACCTTGCGCGTGCTTGGCATTGGCATCGAGCCATCCGAAGGCATTCGCAAAGGTCAGATCGTCGACCTCGATGGCGCCTCCCGTGCTATCACCCGCTCCGTCACCGCCGCCGAAGACCAAAGCGGAGTAAACAGCCACACGGCCTTGCTGAGCTTGGCTGGCGGTCAGGTTTCCAGCGTAAATAGCCGCGGTGCCACCGGCGTTTCCGGTCAGCGCGTAACCGATCAGGATGTTGATCGAGCCTTAGATGCCGCCCGCAACGTGGCGGTCCCCAACAGCCGCGAGGTCATCCACGTCATCCAACGTGGCTTTAGCCTGGATGGCCAAGATGGCATTCAGCAGCCGGTTGGCATGCACGGCAACCGCCTCGAAGTGGAAGCCCACGTCATCACCGCCGCTGCCGCCACCGCCAAAAACCTGCGTACCGCCATTGGCGCCGCCGGCGTAGATGTGGCGCAATTTGTGCTAAACCCGCTCGCCTCCGCCGAGGTCGTCCTCAGCGATTCCGAGCGTAATATGGGCGCCGTCGTCTGTGATATCGGCGCCGGCACCACCGATCTCGCCATCTACATCAACGGCGATGTCTGGCACACCATGGTTCTTCCCCTTGGCGGTAACAACATCACCCAAGATATTGCCACCGGCTTGCGCCTGCCCTTCAACCTAGCCGAAGATGCCAAAAAGCAGTTCGGTTATGCCGTAGAATCAGAAATTGGTTACGATGAAGCCTTCACGGTTCAAGCCTTCGGCTCTGATAAACCCGAAAAAATGAATCGCCGCGACTTGGCGATGATCATTGAGGCGCGCGTGGAAGAAATCTTCGATATGGCGCTGCTCGAGATCAAACGCTCCGGTTACGACGGCCTCTTGCCCGCCGGAATGATCCTCACTGGCGGAACCAGCCTACTGCCCGGCATCAAGCCGCAAGCCCAAAAGGTGCTGCGTATGCCCATTCGCCTCGCCCAACCCGATGACCTAGCCGGTGATATGAGCCGCCTGCGCTCCCCCGCCTTCGCCACCTCCATTGGCCTCATCAACTGGGCAGCGGCTCTGCAAGGGCTTTCCTTCCCATCCGCCGAGACGGTGTCCAAGACAACCCGCCAAAAGCCCAGCGAATCCGCATCCGGTGACCAACTGAGAACCTTCAAAGAATTTCTCAAAAGGTTGATGCCGTAAAAATGTTAAGACTAATGGGTATTGTACTTTCGGCAACTGTAAATTATGATTAATCAATTGTTAAGATACACACTCCAGGAGGAGCTATGAATATAAAAGACGCTGAAACATTTGCACGCATAAAGGTTGTTGGCGTGGGCGGTGGTGGTTGTAATGCCGTCAACCGAATGATCGCTGAAGGAATTCAGGGAGTCGAATTTGTCGCTATCAACACCGATGCTCAAGCACTCCTGCTTTCAAAAGCACCTGTAAAAGTTCGCATTGGCGATAAACTCACCCGCGGCCTTGGCGCTGGCGGCAACCCCGAAATCGGCCGAAAAAGCGCTGAAGAAACTGCCGAAGAGCTCTACGCCGTGCTCAAGGGCGCCGATATGGTTTTCGTCACCGCTGGCTTGGGTGGTGGAACCGGCACCGGAGCCGCCCCTATCGTAGCGCAGATCGCCAAAGAATGCGGCGCGCTCACCATTGGTGTTGTCACCAAGCCCTTCACCTTCGAAGGCGGTCATCGTATGAACTCCGCCGAGAACGGCTACGAGAGCCTCAAGGAACACGCCGATACCCTCATCGTCATCCCCAACGACCGCCTCTTGCAAATCGTTGATAAAAAAGCATCCCTCTCCGATTCCTTCAAACTTGCCGATGACGTCCTCAGGCAGGGTATTCAAGGTATCTCAGAGCTCATCACCGTCCCCGGTCTCATCAACCTCGATTTTGCCGATGTCAAAGCCATTATGTCCGAAGGCGGCGCCGCCCTTATGGCGGTTGGCAAAGCCGAAGGCGACGACCGAGCCCGCCTCGCGGCGGAAGCGGCCATCACCAGCCAATTGCTGGATATCTCCATCGATGGCGCCCGCGGTGTCCTCTTCAACATCACTGGTGGCCCAAACCTCTCCCTGTACGAGGTCAACCAAGCCGCTGCTATTATTCGCGAAACCGCTCACCCCGATGTTCAGATCATCTTCGGCGCGGTCATCGACCCCAACATGGGCGATCAGATCCGCATCACGGTCATCGCTACCGGCTTCGAACGAGCCACCACCCCCCGCCGCTTTGGCGACCAACGCGGCCTCGCCGCCGGTTCCAAGAGCACCATCGGCCAAAGTGGATACCGCTCCGGCACTATCGTTACCTCTAACGATACGATCATTCCCGGCCGCGAGGACCGAACCGTCGATTCCAACAACCATCAGCCCGAGCTGCCCAGCGTTACCCCAACAACGGTAACCCCAGCCACAGTTCAATCGCAATCCAGTAACACCATTACTCCACCCAGCATCAAAACCAACAACTCAGAAGACCTAGAGATTCCCGCCTTCTTACGAAAACGGCACTAAAAATCAACAAAAAAAGAGGGAGTGGCAACCGCCGCTCCCTCTTCATTTAACAAACAATAACCACAGCTCTTATTCCGAGATCGCTGCCCGCTCCAAAGGCGTTGGAATTGCGGACGATGCCCGAAACAACCCCACATCGATCCGTCCCAGCATTAATATGGCAGCCAGCAGCATCAGCGATTCAATGCCAAATACCACCACATACCCGGTCAGCGGCACGCCGCTAAGGTTGGTGGCAACATCGCGCACCACCCCACCTAAGATCGACCCAACCAACCGCGAAAGCGAGTTCGATAACCCCCACGCCCCCACAAACAAACCAACCTGTCCGGGCAGCGTCAGGTCAAACATCAACGCCAAATTCGCCACCGTCGAGAGCCCCGTACCTGCCCCCAGCAGCAGCACGCCGCCATAAAAGCCAGCCGAAGACCGCAACCCACCGCTGACCAAGATCAGCAAAAAGCCGCCCAACGCTCCTAAGTTGCCAATTTGGGCAACCATCTTGCGTGAGAGAATTTTCTCCAACGGGCTCGCCAGCAAAATGGTCAACAGCACAGCCCCGCCCCAGATCGAGGTCAACCGCGTGGTTTGGCTCACGCTCCAATTAAAAGCCTCCGCCGCGAACGGCTCCAACAAAACATCCTGACCCAGGATCGCCGCCAACAGAAGCAACAGATACACAAAAAACGTCCGTCCCACAGGGTTGCTCAGAACAGCGTCGATCATCTTGCGATAGCTAGTCGTTTCGGAGGGGATCACATTCCCGGAGGAACGTGGCTCAAGCCACACTAAGCCGATACTACCAATCACCAACGCCACCGCGCCAACCACCACAAAGGCGTTCTGCAGCACCGCCGGCGAATAAGATTCCACCATCCTACCCAAACCCACCGCTGTCAAAATAATACCTAAGATCATCATGAACCACATCACCGCAATGGTATACCCCCGCTCCTTCTCGCCGCTCAGTTCAGAGGCTAACGCCAAATAGCACACGCTAGAAAGGTTGTACCCCATTCCCCACGCCAAAAACGGAGTGATGCCAGCCAAAACGCCGATCGCGCCCCCTTCCGCTAACATAAAAGCTGCCCATGGCGAAATAGCCACCCCCAACGAACATAACACCAACCCAGCATATATATAAGGGGTTCGCCGTAAACCAAAAACGGGGTGCCGATCAGAAAAAGACCCAATAGCCACCTGCATCGGTGAAAAGAAATACGGAAGGGAAGCCAATATGGCAACTAGTGTCGCCGAAAGCGATAATTCCCGGATCATTACGCGGTTCAAGGTGCTGTTGATCGGTACCAAGGTCATCGCTACCGCCACATGCACCAAACCGAGTTGAAATTTTTTAAAATTCATAGAAAAGCGCCCCTTCAAAGAGGAAATTGGATCACGGATAATTTTAGTCTGAGATTGTAACAGGGGAAGGTTAAAAATAGATGAAGATTCGTTTGTGAAAAAAGGAATTTTTTTCCATAAATGTTGTACCATATTAAAAACTGCCTTATACAGGAGTGCCCCTAATGAAATTCTTAAATATCTCAAATGTTTTGAATATTCTCAAACGCAATTTAGGGCGGTTGTTTATTTTACGTTTTTTCTTCCATTTCCTCCTCATCTTTGGCGTCATGGCGGGTGCCACCTACCTGCTGTATCGGCAAGAACTATTAAGCCTTTGGGAGGATATTAAATTTCAGGATAAAGCCCAAGTCGAGCTTCACCACGATATTTTAACCAACGAACTGCAAATTGCCTTGTCGGATATCCGGTTTATCAAAGAAGTTCCCGCCGTAAAAAACTACCTCGATCACCCGCAACAAAACAACACCTCAGATATGGAGGCCGTGATCCAATCCCTAAGTAACCATCGTTCTTTATACAATCAGGTCAGCTTCATAGATGAAAATGGACAGGAAATTGTTCGCGTCGATAGCGCGGATGGCTTTTCTAAAGTTCGGCCAAGATCAGAACTTCAAATGGGTATAGATCAGGAATTTTTCACGGAAACATTAAAATTACACAAGAATGAAGTATATATTTCTTCCTTCACCCTTGAAACAGAAAATGGGGAGGTTGTAATCCCCTACCAGCCCACAATTCGCATCGCCACACCGGTTTTCGATTCTCTCTCCAAACTTCGCGGAGTAATGGTGATAAATTATCGTGGGCAGATTATCCTAGATAAACTATTGGCCTACCAAAAGGTCTACCCCGATGGGGGTGCGGCGCTACTGCTAAATGGGGATAGTTATTATTTGTTCAACCAGCAACAACCAAATAACGATTGGGGCTTTATCCTCCCCGGCTCCAAGGACGCTCGTTTTGATCTAAATTTCCCCAGCGAGTGGAAACAAGTAAATAACGCCGACGAAGGCCAATTCTTTTCGGACCTCGGGTTATTCACCTATACTACATTCTGGCCAACCGAAGCCGAGTTCACCACCTTCTCAAAAGCCAGCACACCGTTGCTTCACAACCAACCAGTTTTTAAATTGGTCTTTTTCTACCCATCTACCAAATTTGACCAACGCAGCCAACACATAACTTTTAACTACAACATTTATATGGTCCTCTTTGGCGCTATCGCGACGTTATTCTCCCTAGCGTTCACCTGGGGCAGTCTCGAATTAGATCGTCAAAAGAAGGCCTTAGAATACAGCGCACTTCATGATGCCCTAACAGGTCTCCCCAACCGCAATTTATTCAAAGATCGTCTGTTTCAAGCCATGGTGATCGCCAAAAGAACCCAATGTATGGTTGCCATGTACTTCATCGATCTCGATGGGTTTAAAGAGATCAACGATACCTACGGCCACGATGCCGGCGACGCCATGCTAAAACACGTCAGCGCAAACCTAACCGTCAACATGCGCGAAGCGGATACCCTCGCGCGTTTGGGCGGCGATGAGTTTTGTGCTGTTTGTATTGGTTTTAATCAGCCAGAGGATGTGGAAGTGCTTGGCAAGCGCATGCTCGATGCCATATCCTTGCCTTTAATTTACGCCGGGGTTTCAATGAATGTCACCGGTAGCATCGGTATTGCCATCCAATCAAGCCACACCATCACCGGGGATGACCTGATCAAGTCGGCAGACGACGCCATGTACCATGCCAAGGAAAATGGGAAAAACCAATACTTTATCGATGATCCCCTTCATCCTGGGCTGTCTCTTCACCCAGCATAAATAGGTGTCAGGCGCGCTTATCCTAACAGATCCATCACCAATTTGATGATGACCAAAACCACCGCCAGCAGAAAAAACCGGCTCACAAATTTGTTGCCGCGCAGCATTGCCATACGGCTTCCGGTAAACCCGCCTAAAATATTAAACACCGCCATAGGCAGCGCTACCTCATACAAAATATTCCCTGAAAACGCGAAGTAGATTACCGCCGCCAAATTAGTGGCAAGATTGATCACCTTGGCGGATGCGCTCGCTTTCAGAAAGCCCATTCCCAAAAAACTAACAAAAACAAAGATCAAAAAACTACCCGTACCCGGGCCAAACACCCCATCGTAAAAACCGATCAGCCCGCACGAAAACATGCTGATGATCAGCTGATCCTTCAATGGCGGCGCCGGCTTTTCTTCATTGCCCATATCGCGCTTCAAAAACAAATAAGCCGAAGCGGCGATCAGCAGCACAATGATGATCGGCCGCAAATACTGCGTCGGCACCATCGTCACAACCTTCGCCCCTATCCCCGAGCCAACAAACGCCATCGCGGCCGATGGCAAGATCACCTTCCACGGGATCACCAGCTTGCGTGAGTACTGCACCACCGCGGTCGAGGTGCCCATAATGGAAGCGAGTTTATTGGTGCCAAACAACAACGGGATGGGAAAGGTAGGAAGAATTAAAAGCAATGCCGGCAGTTGGATAAGTCCTCCACCGCCGGCAATAGAATCAATAAAACCCGCGAAAAACGCGGCAACGCACAAAAACGCAAAGCTGATCGCGTTAGGCAACGGAGCTTATTCCTGCCATTCCAATTCGTGATCGCCAATAACAACGGTATCACCTTCGTGAATACCGGCCTTGCGCAGAGCGTCCTCAATACCCAAGATCTCCATCAACTTCTGGAAGCGCCGTAAAGAACCGGAATGCTCGAAATAAGTCATCTTAGCGGTACGCTCAATGGCCGCGCCGGAAACACGCCAAACATCACCATTCTCGCGAGTCACCTCAAAGTCCTTAATATCATCCTTCGGTCGGTAAACCGGCATCGGCAAATCAGCATCCGCCAGATCAGGGGTTTCGGCCAAACGGCTGAACGCCTTCATTAAAAGTTCACGGGTTTCGGTTCTGGCCATAGCGCTAACGCTCAGCAAGTCGTACCCGCGTTTTTTGAATTCTTTTTTAAGGGTCTTATACTTCTCTTCCACCTCAGGCTGATCCATCTTATTCAAAGCCACGATCTGTGGTTTTTTCGCCAAGTTAGGGTCGAACAAAGCCAGCTCGCCATTGATCTGCGAGAAATCCGCCATCACATCATCCGAGAGACCATTCAACAGGTGGATCAACACACGGGTGCGCTGAACATGTTTCAAAAAATCATGTCCTAAACCCACACCCATACTGGCGCCCTCGATCAACCCAGGAATATCCGCCATCACAATATCAGTATCCATATCAATTCGCGCTACGCCCAAGTTAGGCTCAAGAGTAGTAAAGGGGTAATCAGCGATGCGAGGCTTAGCGTTAGTAAGCGCGGTAAGCAGCGTGCTCTTGCCGGCATTCGGAACACCAATAATGCCAATGTCCGCGATCAGCTTCAGCTCAAAACGCAGCGTCTTCTCTTCGCAAGGTTCACCCTTTTCGCCAATATGCGGAACCTGGTTTCGAGCCGTAGCATAATGCTGGTTGCCTCGGCCGCCACGTCCGCCCTTACAGATCATCAGGCGCTGGCCCTTCTCCACCAGATCACCGATCAAATCGCCGCTATCCGCGTCAAAAATCACCGTTCCAGGGGGAACAGGGATGATCAAGTCTTCCGCCGCCCGACCGCTCATATTATTAGGGCCGCCGCCTTTGCCATCTTTGGCAACATAGCGCATTTTGTGGCGATACTCCGAAAGCGTATTAAGAGTTTCGCGAACTTCCAGAAACACATCACCGCCCTTACCACCATCGCCGCCATCAGGGCCGCCACGCGGTACAAATTTTTCGCGGTGAAAGTGAACCATACCATTGCCACCATTCCCCGAACGCACATAGATCTCTGCTTGGTCAATAAACATTATCAATTCCTTTTAAATGAAAAGGGGATTATACCCTGAACATTTTATTTTACCATTGACCAAGCCAACAAGTGAGCCAGGTTTCCGCTGGGGGGTTCGAAATTTATGGACCTTCGACCGCAACCACATGGGAAACAGGTTTAGCCTTACACGAAATACTCATTCCGATTGAAACCCTCGAGGCGAAAGCTTAACGATGCGTGGGTATGCCCAGGCGCAGACAAACCCATTGGCCCCAGCCAACCCATACTGTCCATCCCCCCAAAAAAACTCTTGTATATCTGCCCAAAAATCCGAACCGGCGCCTTCCAGGCAAAAACCCCCGAGGCGACAGCCTCGCGTAGCTGTTCGGCGCTGACGAACAGGTTGGCGCCAGCCAACCCGCTCTATTTACACCGAAAGATAAAAACTTCTCTGTCCAGCCCAAAAGATCCAATGAATGTATTGCCAATGTGCTTGATCTATCCAACAATGCCTAAACCGCCGTCCTCAAATGGTATTCCCTGTCCCCCCACCCCAACCATTTCAATTCAATTACAAGTACCTCCGTACCGTTGAATAATTCGGACAAACCATCTACTATTAACCTGAAACACGAATCACACAAAGATGGAGTCCTATTCTGAAACAAACGATCTCGTTCTTCCTTGCACTTTTCCTCGTCCTCACCTCGGCTGCCCCTGGTTCCGCGGTGGGGGCTGCTGTTTTCGATACTCCTGGCGCCGCCATCACGGATGCTCTCACCAAGATCAACACCGCCAACCCCACCGCCAACCCCTTGGTCGTCTCCACCATCCAACGCTCCGATACCTTCGCCATCGCCTACCTGCGCTTGGCGGTAGAACCCGCACAATACCCCGAAATCAAGGCAATTTTAGCGACCTACTCCCCAACACAAGGCTGGGCAGCCTTCGCGCCTGGCTTGGCAACTAACGAGCAATACAATCAAATTCTGGCAAGTTTCCCACCTCAGCTAATGGATGAATCGACCAAAAGCTACCTCTCCCTGGTCACCAAAAAAGAGGTATCTATCCAATCCGTTGCCGGCCACAAGCTGCCTTGGCAAAACCTAACCACCGCCGGCGTCTCCCAAAAAGATGGCAGCGGCCATATGAACCAGATCGATTTCACCATCCAAAACGATGGCGTATACGCCAGCAAGCCCGGCACGGTCCTCTACATCAAAGAATCCAGCCCCAACCCGCCAGCCCCAGAGTGTAACAACGATGGCGTGACTTGGCGCAAGGGCAATTATGTGGTCATCAAACACTCTGCCTCGGAATACACCTGGTACGTCCACCTCGCCTACAACAGCGTCCCCGTACAAGTAGGGGATACGGTCGGTTTTGGCACCCGTATAGGCACCGAAGGCCGCACCGGCTTCACCTGCGGTCTCACCGGCATCCACCTGCATTTTATGGCCAGCACCTGGGCGCCCACCACCTTCCCCGATCCCTCCATCATAGATGCCGCCGCTTGGCCGCTCGCTGAGTCCATCACCAACGTCAATTTCTCTGAAACCAGCTGGGCCAACATCGTGGTTGGCTCCACCCTCACCTCGCAAAACGTGGGCGTTACCAACCCAACCAACCCCCTCCCCGCCAACGCCGTGTTCTGCTCCACCGAAAACGCCCTGTGCAATTTCGATGGCATCGGCACGGTCTACTACGGCGCCGATCAAAGCTACAACTCCATCTCTAACGTGAAGATGAGCACGGAATGTACTTCCACCATGTTTGGCAACCCAGCCCCCGGCAGCGCAAAACAATGCTACGTCGTCATCACCGCGGCGGCACCCAGCTGCCCAACGGTTACCACCACCGCCCGCCTGTTCGATAGCCCCGCCTGCACTTCGTCCTCCATCAATGCCGCCGCTGGCCTAACCAAGCTCGAAGTGAACAACTTCAACGATATCGCCGAGTCACTCGCCTTGCCCAGCGGCTGGTCCATCCGCCTCTTCAAGAACAACAGCGAAACCCTCGCCGATAGCCTGTGCGTCACCGCCAGCGATAAGAACCTCAACGACAACACCTACCAAAGCGGCAGCAACGCCGGCAATTCCGCTACCTGGGTGCGCGTATATAGCAATGCCAACTGTTCATCAACCACTACTCCAGCCGCCCCAGGCAATTTCAGCAAATCCGCCCCCGCCAATGGCGCCAACGGCCAAACCGCCAGCCCCACCCTCACCTGGACAGCCGCAAGCAATGCCGCCGGCTACGACTACTGCATCGATACCACCAACGATAACGCCTGCGCCCCTTGGATCAGCAAAGGCACCACCCCCAGCAAGACCCTAAGCGGCTTGCTCCCCAACCAAACCTACTACTGGCAAGTGCGCGCTACCAACAGCAGCGGCAGCACCTATGCCGATTCCTCCCCCAGCGCCTTTTGGTCCTTCACCACCGCGCCGCTCGCCGCCGATTTTAGCAAAACCAGCCCCGCCAACAATTCCAGCGGCAGCTCCCTCACCCCCACCCTAAAATGGGCAGCGATAGCCAGCGCCACGAAATACGAACTTTGCTACGCCCCCAGCACCCAAGCCCCATGCGCCTCCTGGATCAGCGCCGGCACCTCCACCAGCAAAGCCATCAGCGGGCTCGTCCCCCAAACACAATACGCCTGGCAGGTACGGGCAACCACCCCCGCCGGTATCATCTACGCCAACGCCTCCACCGCTTGGGTCTTCACCACCGCCCTCACCAAGCCCGCCAAACCCGCTAACTTCAACGCCAGCGATGGCGCCTATAGCGATAAAGTGCTCCTCACCTGGGATGCCACCGCCGGCGCTACCAGTTACCGCCTCTATCGCAGCACCAGCACTACCCTGCCCAGCGCCTACCTTGCCACCAACATCATAGCCACCAGCTACAGCGATACCACCGCGGCGGCCGGCAAAACCTACACCTATTGGCTAAAGGCCTGCAACAACATAGGCTGCGGCAGCCCCAGCACCGCCAATACTGGCTATACGAAAACATCATCAAGCTCCGACTTGATCGTCAAGTCCATCACCACCAGCCCGCTCAACCCCTCCCTCGGCCAGCTCTTCAACGTGGTCGTCAAGATCAAGAACCAAGGCACCGCCTCCAGCCCCGCCTTCCGCCTCATCTTCACCATGGATGCCGCCCCCACCGCCTGCCCCGCCACCGGCGCCGGCTTCTACGATATCCCCTCCCTCGCCGCCGGCACCGCCGCTGAATTCACCTTCACCGCCCGCTTCGATAGCGGCGCCAACCACAACCTCTACGCCATGGCCGATAGCAAATGCCAAGTCAGCGAAACCATAGAAACCAACAACACCTTCGGCCCCGTTCCCATCTCCCTCGGTGGCGTGCCGTAACGTTTTCAAACCAATTCAAATGGGGTCCTGTAAAATTCCCAGAACCCCATTATTGTAGTTCAGCCTTTATTCATCGTTTCATCTAAGGTTTTTTTCCTCCACTATTTATGGATTACGATCGAGCCGGAACTTATGGCGGTTTGCGGGTCTGCCTCTATAGCATTTCCCATCTGATTGTCATAAACGATTATTTCCTCGCCTTCCACCACACTCCAAATTCGAATGCGGAACCGATCGACCCCATCCCCGCCTTTCAAATTGCCATCAATGGCTGAGATCATGAAAGAATAACTGCCAGCGCCATTGATTGTTCCAATTCCCTTGAACATTACCTTCTTGCCAGCAATCACCATCCAGTCGTACTTCTCCGAATGAAAATTTAACCCGCCCGCCTTAAATTGGAATTCTGTTTGACCACTCGGTACAGTGGCGCCCTTCAAGTATTTGGATACGAACCCAAAGGTTGCCATCCCCTCTAAAGCCGGACTTGTAGCGTATGCCCCCGCCGGTGAATAAATCCGTCCGCCGCCGGTTACAAATCCGCCGCTTGGGTCGTATACAACTAGGTAACCCAAAAATTCATCGGACCGATAATCGTTCACATCAAACGCGCTGGCCACTACCGGGTAAACGCCTGGTTTAGCTACGCTTTGGGTATACATCCCAGTCGTCACCGGCCAAGCTGCGTTCAGTTCCATAGGTATGTCTTCTGCAAGCCCATAGATCGATACCGTCATAGCTCGGATCGAGTGTTTGTCGCTGAATTGGAACCCTTGGAAAGCGGCGGTGATAGTTACTGTGGTGTTCACAGCGATTGGGTTTGGCAAAATACTGCCACTAACAAACCGTGGGCTTCCAAAGTGCCGCATGGTGCCATCGCCATCCTCATCGCTGATCACAACACCCGCGTCCAAGAATTCATCCAATTGCAAACCAGCATCGCCAAAATCAGCGCTGAACAACCCATCTTCATCTGTTTCAATGGGCATTCCCAAACCGCCGTCTACAGTGTTCACAAAGGCTTCACCATAGGCAAGTGCAGGGCCATACCCTGTTAAAATATCCGAGGCACTGTCGATCGGGTTCAAACCACAATCTTGTATCACGGTCTGTTTCAAGTTCGTGCCGTCACTCATGGTAAGCGTCAACCCATCGCGCAGCAGTTCCCGTATCTCACCCAAGTCAAACCAAGCCATTCCTTTGGATGGGTCTCCATCCAAAGGCACAGTTGTCAGAGCATCTTGATACAGAACTCCATTGGTGAGGTCAAGATCATCATCAACGCTCAAGGTGATCTCCACTCCAATCGGCCAATTTCGCGCCTGCGCCCACCCATGTTTAGGTTCTACTAAAAACATGGGTGTGCCGTCTTCACCACTATGTTCATCCGGGAAGATCAAAGTATGCGACGCGTCCCAATCATTTTGTTGTAACACATTCAAGAGCACCATATCTGTAATATCAACCTCAAATTGCGCCGACCATTGGTTACTCTCATCCGCCCAGGCCACGATCTCAACCCAATATGGTTCTTGCACCCTCACCCTCACATAAGTGCCGGCAGGCGCGGTTCCTCTTACAACATCATTCTCACGATCCACCTCGGTGATGCTGATATCTCGCACAAAGTGCCAACGCACGGTACCATCATCCCCTTCCAACTGAACGCGTTGTCCCGGCACAACATCCAAACCAAAGTCCCGCATATTCCAATTAAAACCATACCCGTTATGCTCATCTAAATACTCAACCAATTGAGAACCATACTCCACACCATCCACGCTCAATGTCAGGGTCACGCCCTCTTTCCAATTCAAAGCATGGATTCCGTCATCCTGCGGTGTCACTACAACATGCGATCCCTCTACATAGATCATGGATTCAGCCACATTGCTTTGACCGCAGACATCAGTAACTTGCAGCCTCACGTGGTATTGGCCTGCAAATGAAAACGAAAAGGTGGGTGTTGCGCCATTTCCATCATCAAACTCATCATCCCATGGATAGTTATCCCCGTAATAATCACTCCACTCGCTGTAAATATCCCAGGCATACTGCAATTCTCCCCCTTCTGGGTCAAATGATTGGCTTCCATCCAAAAGAACATTGACTTGTTCTTCAAAATTGTATTCGCCCCCAGTGTCCGCTATTGGTGTGCCATTCGGGTTAGGGTTCAATAACCCAACCTGATACGGATCCCCACCATCGCCATCCACTCGAACACGCTCATCATGCTCAACAATATTGCCATCCATGTCATAAGCGGTGAGAAAGAACATCAAGTCTTCTCTAGGTCGGCACAGCGTAAAGATCGACGTATCGATCGCCGGCAACCAAGCGCTTATGGTGGTCCCTTCGATCACAGCCTCCACGACCGAAAACCCCATCCCATTTATGCCATACCAAAGCTCAGCCCGTACAATGGGGGAATCCTCAGCCAAGTTGAAAGTTACGGCGTAAGGACCAAGATCCGTTGTCACCAACTGCACTTCCAATCCTGGCCGGGGGGTGGTCTGCCCATCCAGCACGATTACCGCGTTGGTAACGTATCCTAAATCGTCCGGTAAGTAATCTGTTGCCAAAACACCCTGCGGCATTGCCAGCGATACCAACAAAACAAACGCAAAAATCAAAATAAAATACTTCATTTAAGCCTCCAGTTGATTGTCAAGAGAACCAAATATTCCATCAGGGTGGGTTGGCTACATTTCACTCGCTGCCGTCCATTTCCCACTCATGTCCCCAACCCTAACCATCGCATTCCTATAATTTTTCGCCATCCCACATCCTTTCTCCGTAAAACCATTAAATTAAAAAACCGACCATGTGGCCGGTTTCGCAATTGGCTCCTCAGGAGTTCTTACGTTAGTCCGCAAGATGCGACCAAGTTCTCTCCCAATTCAGCGCCTCCACCAAACAGGTGATACTTATCGAAAGAGGGGTTAGGCATACCGCGATGAAGTGCGATGCTGTATCAAAATCAGTATAGCACAGGTAAATATCGCCTGTGTAGATGGTTTTTCATGATTCCACCCCCACGGCTATATTATTTTTGGCGAAGGGTGGCTGAAAACAAAAAAAGAAAGAGGGGATTACTGCCCTCTTTCTTCCACTTTCAACATTTCTTCGTACTTACTTCTTCTCGCCGAACTTCTTCATCAGCAAGTCCTTCAAAGTCGGCTTCCCGATCTCTTGCAGTTCATAGCGCACCCGCTGATAGGGTTTGTTAATCTTCAGCACCCGAGTCAGATCGATCGGGGTACCTATCACCACCAAGTCCACATCGGCGGCGTTGATGGTCGCTTCAAGATCTTTGATCTGTGCCGCGCCATAGCCCATCGCTGGCAAAATAGTGCCCGTTTTGGGGTATTTTTTGTAAGTAGCCGCGATGGATCGCACAGCGTAAGGTCGTGGATCCACGATCTCTTTAGCGCCATACCGAACCGCCGCCACATAACCCGCCCCATAGGCCATTTCGCCGTGGGTAAGGGTAGGGCCGTCTTCCACCACCAAAACGCGTTTGCCCAAAATTGCGGCGGGATCATCCACAAATAGCGGGGAGGCGGCTTCAATGATCTGAGCGGTGGGGTTCACGCTGCGGATGTTCTCGCGCACCTTCACCACATTGGCTTCGTCAGCGGTATCTACCTTGTTGATCACGAACACATCGGCCATGCGAGTGTTGGTTTCACCAGGGTAATAGCTCACTTCGTGTCCAGGGCGGTGCGGGTCTGCCACCACAATCTGGTAATCCGATACATAGAACGAGAAGTCGTTATTGCCGCCATCCCATAAAATGATATCGGCTTCCTTCTCGGCCTGTCGCAAGATCTTTTCATAATCTACGCCGGCATAAATGATCACGCCGCTATCGATATGAGGTTCATATTCTTCGCGCTCTTCAATGGTACATTCGTGCTTATCAAGGTCGCCATAATCAGCAAAGCGCTGAACTTCCTGCTTTACCAAGTTGCCGTAAGGCATTGGGTGACGGATGGCGGCAACTTTGTAGCCCATCTGCTGCAGAACAGCGGCAACACGGCGGGTAGTTTGGCTTTTGCCGCTGCCGGTTCGAACAGCGCACACCGATACTACCGGCTTGATGCTCTTTACCTGCGTGTATTTGGTGCCCATCAGCCTAAAATCGGCGCCGAGAGCGTTTACCTGGCTAGCCTTGTGCATCACATACGCATGGGGCAAGTCAGAATAAGCAAAAACAACCTGCTCCACATTGTGCTTGCGGACCAGCATTTCTAGGTCGCTTTCAGGATGAATTGGTATGCCGGCCGGGTAAAGCTCGCCAGCAAGTTCTTTGGGGTATAAACGGCCTTCAATATCAGGGATCTGCGTGGCGGTAAAGGCTACCACTTCATAATCTTTGTTGCCGCGAAAAAAGGTATTAAAATTGTGAAAGTCGCGGCCTGCTGCGCCCATAATTAGGGTTTTAACTGGCATAGGAATCTCCTGTGCGTGCCGCAGTGAGGACAAAGTCCAGTCGAGATCGGCTTTGGATTTGATCTCGTCCGTTTTTACCCAATGCGACAACTTATCCTAATTAAACAACAAATCGCCACAATATGCAAAAAGATATTTATCCTATATTTTTTGTGACACCCCACCCCCAGATAGGCTCCACCAAGACCAGCCAATCAACCCACCCTTGACCCTAAAGCCCTTCCCCCCAAAAAAGCTTTTGACCTTCTTAGCGCTCTTAGCGTCCTTAGCGTGAGCCGCCCTTGCCCTTAAATCTCTTCCCCCCAAAAAAAAGCTTTTGCCCTTCTTTGCCCCTTAGCGTCTTTGCGTGAACCCGCCCTTGCCCTTAAAGCTCCTCCCCAAAAAAGCTTTTGACCTTCTTAGCGCTCTTAGCGTCCTTAGCGTGAGCCGCCCTTGCCCTTAAATCTCTTCCCCCCAAAAAAAAGCTTTTGCCCTTCTTTGCCCCTTAGCGTCTTTGCGTGAACCCGCCCTTGCCCTTAAAGCTCTTCCCAAAAAAAGAGGAAAAAGCGCCCCTTACATCACCTCAGGCGGGGTAATGCCCAACAAAGCAAGCGAGTTAAAAACCACCTGCTTAGCGGCCAGCACCAAACTCAAGCGCGCCTTCTTAATCGCGTCCGTTTCGGCCTGCAACACAGGCACCGCATGGTAAAAACTATGAAACGCGTTAGCAAGATCATAAGCATACATCGCGATCACCATAGGGCGATACTCATTAGCGGCTTGTAGCACCAACGCCGGGAAGCGTGTGATCTGCTCGATCAGCTCGATCTCGTGCGTGCTCAGCGCGTGCGCGAACACCGGGCTGGCTAACTCGGCATCGCTTCCACCCTCATTGCGATACTTTTTCAAAATAGAGTTAGCGCGCACATAAGCGTTCTGAATATATGGCCCGGTTCGACCATCAAAACTCAACGCCTCATCAATATCAAATACGATATCCTTGTTATTATCCACGCACAACATCGAATACGTCAAAGCCCCCATCCCCACCTTGTGGGCAACGCCGGCGCGTTCCTCGGCGGGCATGCCCGGGTTCTTCTCCCGGATCACCGCCAAAACGCGGTTCTTGGCCTCGTCGTAAACTTCCTTAAACAACACCACCCGACCGCGCCGAGCGCTCATCGCGCCTTCCGGCAGGCTCACATATCCATACGCCAGGTGATAGCATTTTTCCGATTGTTTAAAACCCCACAATTTAAGAATGGCAAAGGTTTGCTGCATATGCAAACTCTGCCGCACATCCACCACGTAAATAGATCGGTCAACATGGTACTCCTCAAATTTCACCCGCGCCAAAGCCAGATCCTTGGTCAGGTACAAAGTCGTGCCATCGCTGCGCAAGATCACATTGGTGCGGTATTTCTCTTTGGTCAGCCCCAGCTTCTCATCGATCTTCACGATCACCGCCCCGCCGCTCGCTCGCTCGTCAGTGGCGATATCCTTATCGATCAATTCCTGCACAATGGCCTTACTGGGTTCATCCACGTCACTCTCAAAAAACCAAACATTGATCTTAGCGCCCAGCATATCCAAAATGTCGCGCAGCTCTTCCAAACTCCACTCCCGTGTGGTCAGCCACAACTCGCGCACCGTGGGGTCGCCGGCATCCCAGCGCTGATACATCTCACGCCGTTCCGCCTCGTACCCTTCACGAAGGGCGGTTTCAGTAGCGGTCTCATTTTCTTTCTTCTCTAACAGGCGGGTGGCCTCTACATAGATGTTCGCCAACCACTGCCCGCGCTCGTGCACCCCGGCAGGTTCCTGCCCTTTGTAAAATTTGTTATATGCCCACACCACCGTAATGACCCCCAAGCCGATATCGCCCGGGTAACTCGCGCGCACAGTCTCGTAGCCAGAAAACTCCACAATACGTGCCAAGCTCTCGCCCAAAATAGTATTACGGGCATGCCCAATGTGGAAGGAGTGATGGGTATTCGGTTGGGCATACTCCACCATCACCCGCTCGCCCTTGCTCGCGCCAGCGCCAAATTGGCTGCCACCGCTCAGCACAGTACCAACCACCCGCGCGGCATATTCAGGGGTAGAGAAATATAAGTTAAGGTAGCCCTTCACCGCCTCAATATGGCTGATGGTCGGAATGGCGCCGATGTGGTCCTTTACCTGCTCCGCCATTTGGGTGGCGCGCTGCGGCACCGGCAGCCCTTTGCTCTTGCCAGCTTTGGCCTCGTTCGAAGCCATCTGAAAGAACGAAACAGAAATACCCCACTCCCCGCTAAACGGAATGGGCGACCATTTCAACTCGGTTTCGGGGATATCATTTTGCTGGCAAAACGCGCTAATGCGCGCTTGAATGGCTTTTTGCTCTACCTCAAACATCGTCACTCACCTTTTACTTCCTGTTATTGTTAGGCAAGAATTATAACATTCCCAAAGAAAAACCCCTGCTTCTTGTGGAAACAGGGGCTGATGTGATTCTATCTACCGCAACTCTTACTCTACCTTAAAGAACTTCTCCGCAGGAGCATTACAAACTGGGCAGCGGCCTTCAAACTTGCCGGCGTGGGTGTAACCGCAGAAGGGACAAACATAGTAATCCACCACAGGGGTGTTGGGGTCCATATGCTCCAGCGCATAGCGGTAAAGGGCTTCGTGAACTTTTTCCACTTCAAACGCCCACTTGAAGGTAGCCAAGGCTTTCTTCTCTTGTTCGGCTTCAGCAACTTCGATCATGGTGGGGTACATGGTCACCACTTCGTAGTTCTCACCGGCGATGGCGGCTTCAAGGTTTTCTTTAGTGCTTTGTACGCCACCCATTGTCTTAAAATGGTTGTGGGCGTGGATGGTCTCAGCGGCAGCGGCGGCTTTAAACAGCTTGGCAATGGCTAAATAACCATCTTCTTCGGCCTTTTTTGCGAAGGCAAGGTATTTGCGATTGGCTTGTGATTCGCCAGCAAAGGCGGCAGCCAGATTATCGAGGGTTTTGGACATTTTGATCTCCTATAGGTTTCACTAATTTGTAACTGTTATAAACATTAAAACACAAAAGCCATCCCAAATGGGCAAAAACGGTAATAAATAACTAATGACGAATATCACATCATCCCCAGCACCCCCGTATTGTTCAGGCACCACCTGAACCGCCACACCCAAGGCGGAGCGTCGAATATCGACGCGTCACCCCTCACCCGAGGCGCAGCCTCGCGTAGCTGCTTGGCGCTGACAAGCAGTGTTGGCGCCAGCCAACAAGCCCTACCCACCCCCACCATCCATCAACAAGGCAAACACCCCCAGTCCGAGGCGCAGCCTCGCGTAGCTGCTTGGCGCTGACAAGCAGGGTTTGCGCCAACCAACAAGCCCTACCCACCCCATCATCCATCAAGTCACCAAAACACACACACCCAAGATGCATCCACACAACAACCCCCATCCAAACCCAAAAAACGCAAAAGAGACTGCCCAAATTGGGCAGTCTCTAAAGTTTCGCTAAGACGATGGTACTCTTATGCTTGTGCGGCGTTGAAGGCCTTCATCAGGCGGCTCTTGCGGCGGGCGGCGTTGTTCTTATGAATAACACCCTTCTCCGCGGCTTTATCGAGCTTGCTGATGGCGGCGACCAAGCTAGCCTGGTCGAGTTTGCCTTCTTCAATGGTTACACGAGCATCACGTACGGCGTTGCGTGCAGCACCACGGAAAGTACGGTTGCGCAGGCGTCGCTTTTCGTTCTGTCGATTGCGTTTGATCTGTGACTTAATGTTTGCCAAGGTAATTCCTCCGAAAATAATTCCAATTCCAACGGGGTCAAATTCTACCCTATCTTCTTGTGTTTGTAAAGCCTTTTAGCGCCCTAACAGCCAAGTTTATGGCGTTGGGGTAGCGGTAAAGGGGCTGGGCGCTGTGGGGCTTGGCCCGGCTGTAATCGTTGGGTTTGGCTTGGGGGTTGGGGTCACCAAGTTCACCCTCACAACCAAAACCTGACCTACGAACAGTGCGTTGGCATCGGTTATTTCGTTCTCTTTCATAATGTCTTCCATTGTGCTATTGAACAGAGAAGCGATGCCTTGCATAGTATCACCTGGACGCACGGTGTACTTAATTTTCGAACCATACGCCATTCCAGTCGGGAAGGGGGTAGCGGTAGCCAGTTTGAAATCCGGGTTCGGCACCAAGATCTTCTGGCCCAAGGTAATGTAACCGGTAGCGGTTTCAGGGTTCAGCTCGAACAACATCAAAAGTCCATCCGCGCCTAAACTAAACTTCTCGGCGATGGAGTACAGCGTGTCGTTTTCCTGAATAATATATTCAAACGGCGCGCTGGGGGTGGGCGTAAAGGTTTGGGTTGGGGTAGCGGTCTCAGTTGGTGTGAGGCTTGGCTCCAAGGTGTTGGTGGGAGTAGGGGTAATTGTAGGGGTAGGTGTGCGCGTGGCAAAGAAATTAATGCTTGGCCGGTTGCGGCTCGCCATCCAAACCACCATCAGCACGATCCCCGAGATCAGCAGCAGGATCACCACGCTCCACAGAATGATCGGACCGGTCTGTTTCTTTTCCTTGTAGGGGTGCATCGAGTTCAAGGTCTTATCATCCAACTTGGAGTAAGAGCGGTTGAGCACCACCTTGGTTCGGTTCGGTTCGCCGTCATCAGCGGAAACAGCGTTTTTCACTGCTTTGCCGGCAGAGGTTTGCAGCTTAACTCGCGGGGCTTTTTTCTTGGGCGCGTCCGCAGTTGGGTCATCGATTTCGTCAGTCATAAGTTTCCTTTCAATTTACAATCGTTCCATGCTCTAATTCTACCTGAATTTGAACATGAAATACCTATTATAGCCTTAAATGGCTCTTTAAGAACTGCCCGGTATAGCTATCGCTGATCTCCATGATCTCCTCCGGCGTCCCAATGCCCATCACCTGCCCGCCTCGATCCCCGCCCTCAGGGCCAAGGTCTATCACGGTATCGGCGATCTTGATAATATCCAAATTATGCTCAATGATCAACACGGAGTTGCCAGCATCCACCAGCCGTTGCAGCACTTCCACCAATTTATGAACATCGGCGGCGTGCAGCCCAACAGATGGCTCATCTAACACATACAGCGTTCGCCCGGTAGCCCGTCGCGAAAGCTCCTTCGAGAGCTTCACCCGCTGTGCTTCCCCCCCCGAGAGGGTGGTGCCAGATTGCCCAATCTTCACATACCCAAGGCCAACCTCATCCAGCAGCTTCAGCTTGTTCTGCATATTCGGGAAGGCGGCAAACAGCTCCAGCCCCTCCTCCACCGTGCTATCCAAAACATCAGCAATACTCTTGCCCTTAAAATGCACTTGCAGGGTCTCTCGGTTAAAGCGCGTGCCATGACAAACATCGCACGGAACATAAATATCAGGTAAAAATTGCATTTCGATGCGCAGCATACCTTGCCCTTGGCACGCCTCGCAGCGGCCGCCATGCACATTAAAGGAAAAGCGCCCCGGCTTATAGCCGCGCACTTTGCTCTCGGGCATCTCGGCATACAATTTGCGCACCTCGTCAAACAGCCCAGTATAGGTGCCCGGGTTGCTGCGAGGGGTGCGGCCAATGGGCGATTGATCAATATCGATGATCTTATCCAAATGCTCAATGCCGTCAATACGCTCATGCTCCGCCGGCGAGGTATAAGCCCCGTTCAGTTTGGCGGCCAACGAGCTGTACAAAATATCGTTCATCAAAGTGCTTTTGCCGCTGCCCGAAACGCCCGTGATGCACACCAGCTCGCCCAACGGGATCTCAACAGTGATACCCTTCAGGTTGTTGGCAGTCGCGTTCACAATGGTCAGCTTTTTGCCATTGCCCTTGCGCCGCTCCGCCGGCATCGGAATTTTCTTCGCGCCCGAGAGGTACTGCCCGGTGATCGAGTTAGGATTCGCCAAGATCTGCTCCGGCGTCCCCTCCGCCATCACCTGCCCGCCGTGCGCCCCCGCCGCCGGGCCAAGGTCTATCACCCAATCAGCGCTGCGGATGGTCTCGTCATCGTGTTCCACCACCAAAACGGTATTGCCAATGTCGCGCAACCCCTTCAGTGTCTCCAACAGGCGGTTGTTATCGCGCGGGTGCAACCCGATCGATGGTTCATCCAACACATACAGCACCCCCACCAGTCGGCTGCCCACCTGAGTAGCCAGGCGAATACGCTGCGCCTCGCCGCCGCTCAAAGTAGCGGCGCTGCGTTGCAAGGTCAAATAATCCAACCCCACGTTCGATAAAAAGCCCAATCGGCTGGTAATTTCCTTCAAAATGCGGTCCGAGATGGCCCGCTGTCGATTGTTCAACGGCGATTCCGCGCCAAACAACCGCTTCGCCCACTCCAGAGATTCCAACACCGGCCACTCGGTCACCGTCAAAATATTCACATCCGCCACCGTCACTGCCAGCGCTTCCGGCCGCAGCCGTTTTCCGTGGCAGGTAAGGCAGGGCTTGTTCGACATAAACTCCGAGATCTTATTGCGGATGTAATCGCTGTTGGTCTCGCGGTAGCGCCGCTCCAGGTTGCCAATAATGCCCTCAAATGCGGTATCAAAAATGGCTTGGCGACCGTCGCGGTTTTTGTAATGCATGTTGATCTTCTCGCCCTTGGTACCGCGCAAAACCAACTCCTTGTGCTCCTCTGGCAGATCCTTAAAAGGCTTGTTCAAATCAATGTTGTAATGCTTCGCCATCGCCTCCAGCATTTGCCAATAATAGCCTGGGTTGTTCTCCTCCCGCACAGTGTTCCACTCCATCGCGATCAACGCCCCATCCATCAGGCTCTTCTCGCTATCCACCATCAACTTCGGGTCGATCTCCAACTTAGTGCCCAATCCCTGGCATTCCGGGCAGGCACCGTGCGGCGTATTAAACGAGAAAGTACGCGGCTCGATCTCCGGCAGCGAAATCCCATGCTCCGGGCAAGAGAAATTTTCCGAAAAAAACAGATCCTTCGGCTTGGCTTCTTCCTCTTCGGTCAAAACGCCGTCTTTGTTCTGGTCTTCCAATATCTGAACAGTAACAAACCCCTCGCCAAACTTCAGCGAAGTCTCGATCGAATCGGTAAGTCGGCTGCGGCTTTGCTTGCGGTCTTCCTCAGTTTGGCCATGCCGTATCACCAACCGGTCCACCACCGCCTCAATGGTATGGATCTTGTAGCGGTCCAAGGTGATCTCGTCGTCCAAGCTTTCCATCTTGCCATCCACCCGCACGCGGGTAAAGCCGGCCTTGCGAACTTCCTCAAACACCGCCTGGTACGTTCCCTTCTTGCCTCGCACCACCGGTGCCAGCAAAATAATGCGGCTTCCATCCGGCAGCGCCTCCACCCCATCCACGATCTCCTGTGCCGATTGCTTCACCACTTCTCGCCCGCACACCGGGCAATGCGGTATGCCCACCCGCGCGTAAAGCAAGCGCAAATAGTCGTAGATCTCGGTCACCGTACCCACCGTAGAGCGCGGGTTGTGCGAAGTAGATTTTTGGTCGATTGAAACCGCCGGCGATAACCCGTCGATGTAATCCACATCCGGCTTATCCATCTGCCCAATGAACTGCCGCGCGTACGAAGAAAGGCTCTCTACATACCGCCGCTGCCCTTCAGCAAAGATCGTATCAAACGCCAACGACGACTTCCCCGACCCCGATAAACCAGTGATCACCACAAACTTATCGCGCGGGATCTCCACGGTAATATTCTTTAAATTATGCTGGCGAGCGCCAACCACCCGAATCACATTATGCTGCATACAATTAGTCCTTTGATATAGTTAGGCAAAACTTAATTATACCAAAGCGGTCAAGGGATGAAATGGATATCGAAACGCCCCCACCCCATCCCTCAACCTTTGCTCAAAACTCCCTGTCGATTTAGCGATCCCTCGCGGCAGCCCAAGGCTCTCAATCCATCCGCATATTGCAACACCTACCCTGCCGCAAACCTATTCGGTAAACCAAACAGCACTACCCGAGGCAAAAGCCTCGCGTAGTTGCTTGGCGCTGACAAGCAAGTTGGCGCTAGCCAACCCGCTCTTCCACCCCGCCAACTCAAACCGCCCCAGCCCGAGGCAAAAGCCTCGCATAGTTGCTTGGTTCCGCTGGTGCCGGCCTCCAGACCGAGCACCAGAATTTGACCGCAAGGTCTCCGATCTTTACACACACACTAAAGAACATAAAACCAGAATACCTTGTTCCCAACCACCTAGGTGGTATATATGAATTAATTGCGGTGGCGGCAATGTCATCTTCGAATGAAACCCTTAACAACATAACTGTTGCACAATAACTACAATAACAACTTCCAATAAGAATAAATACCGCATATACAAAAGTTCAATAACATCTTTAGGGGAAATGGTGGCGCTCATTTTCTCCATCTATTGACCTTTATAATGAGGCACCTTCAAGTTAACCTTTAACAACCAACATAAATTTTTTGGCTTAACTTTTATATTCCTTCGCACACTTCAATTCAAGGAGTTTACACAATGAAAGACACCAAACCCGAACTAAATCAAGATGAAATGGACGCTATTGCAAAAAAACTAAATCTCGAATTTGAAGACAACCGAAATAATCAATTCGATGGATCAGATGATGAAAAACCATACCGAAAAAGGGGGAATCGACAAAAGTTTGAAAAAGCCTTTTCCGCAAACGAACATGGATCCCCAATTTCAGGTAATTTCTTAACAATGATAGGTTTTGGAACTTATGTTGTTGGTTTCATAGGTGGCGTCATTTTTGGAGCTGTCACTGGACCACATGAATTCAATTGGTTAAGCACATTATATATTTGGTTAACGTCCTTTGTAACAGGAACAATATTTTTGGGCTTTGGTGACATTATCGAGTTATTATCAAGCATCTTAGAACAATTGCTCGATTTAAAGCAAAGTAAAAAGTGAAATCGGTTCTGTAAATCATAGGAGACTCTCCAAAAAAATTCTGGTGCCGGTCTCCCGACCGAGCACCCGGTTTTGACCTGATTAAATCCCCCGCGAACGAAAGGTCTCCAAACAAATCATCAAATAATCCCTTAGCCGGCAAACCTGAGCCACTGCGACCTGAAAGGGGTGAATAACGATTCAGTTTTTGCCTGCCATTCAGCCAAGATGTAGCAAAAGTACTCACGAACATACCCTACTGTAAAAAAGGTAAATCAACTAAATTAGCGAGCATCAAAAGTTTACTGATAAAAATCACCGACCTTTTTACATCCCCAACGCATCAGCGTGAGATCAAATTTTGTCACCAACCAGATCTCCGATTTTCTTGCCAAAAAAAGACCACAAATAAAAACCGGAGACCAGCGCCGTCACAATAATTCGCAAAACGGTTTTCTAACCGAGCTTATAATTATTTCGTGTCGTACCCTTTAGCTCAGAACTCTTTTTCAACAAGGCAGCTGTGATCGGTACGTGGTTTAATTTTATAGAATACTCTAATAAGGTATCAATGTTATTCCTCGTTACGAGCAGATCTACCTGATTCATAAAAAATTCATGGTAATTAGGGTCAGAAATGGATTTTTTTGCCATGTAGGTCCGGTGCCTCTTCAGGTAATTTCTGAAAACGTCATTTCCATCCCCATTGATCAGGTGGAACACTCCATCAAAGATCTGGCTTTTCATCGCTGGATTTGTATATTTGTAATATTTTTCAAATTGCCCTAAATATTCACCAAAATTAGAGAATGTATAACATGGGCAACCTTGGAAAGCTGACCAATCAAGAATTTTGAAAGGTTCAGAAATTTTTATGTTATGGAGTTTAATACAACCATCGAATGCTTTTTCGCTAACATAATCAACACCAGCTGGAAAGGAAATTTCCTCTAGTTGGGTACATCCTTGAAAAGCCATTCTACCGATTCGTTGTAGGTTTTTACCGAAAGTAACCTTTTTCAAATTTATGCAATCTTTAAAGGCTCTCAACCCTACCTCCTCTACTGTGTCCGGAATGGTCACCTCAGATAAGTCACGCAATCCCTCAAACGGACCACGATCTGCGGTAATACGTGAATGTTCCATATGACGCATATGCCAACTCCACCCATTCCATGGTTTTTCCATCGTTGTATCTAACGGAAAAACTTTTAGCTCAGGGGAAAATTCAATTCGTTCAACTTTCCCTCCAAAATCGTTGTGGATACAGTCAATACTTTCAACAAACAACGTGCCATCGATCAACTTGAATTTATTAGATTCCATTTTCCCCTCCAAAATTTTATCCTGCAAAAAAAAGTGCCATGATCCTAATATTTTTCCCCCAAAACACCTGGCTGATGCTTGAATCCTTTGAAAATAGCTAAAACTAAAAATCACCATCTCACCCTGGGTTTTGTATCAGGCATTGCCTGACCCCTACAGAACCAAAAAAACATATCCCAAACCGGTGCCCGTCTGCCACAACCTTTCGTTTTTTTTATGATCCTCTTCAGGCAGAATAGCAGATCTATCGATGAATAATCACCTCTTTTTACCCGGTCCCAGTTCATCATAAACAGTCGGGGGATCGATCTTCAAGGGTGCCGTATCCATTTCGTAATGGTTCGTCGTTCGATTCTTCATCAAACCCTGCCCTTCGATCATGGCGATTACCTTTCCTGTTTCATCTTCGTCAATACTCACGCTATTACCATCATCCTCAAGTGCTTTATAGTCGGCATCAACTTCATCGGCTGTGTCGATATCCTTCATTAATTCATTCACTGTTACCACAACCACAGAGGAGATCTCATCATCCAATTCGATCGCGAGTTTTTCCCATTCTTCAAAGGAAATATTTCTCATATCCCCGGGTTTCATCAAGGATTCATCCTGCTCAATTTTTACCTCTGCGCCTTCATCAGGGTATTTCAACAACACGGTAAGGTCTGAAATCGGCATGTAGTGGTCGATCTCCACTTCAAAGTGATACTCAGCCGATGCATAATCACGCTCTTCTTCAGTCACCGAACACTCCATAAATCCCCCCCGCTTATTGATCGCCCCACTGTCCGGAGAATCAGCCGGAAAACTCCATTGAAAATGCTCATTCACCCCATCGATCTTTGCCATCATCGCCCCTACGATCGCTTTCACACGGGTAAGGGATTTCATTGTTTCAACCATTTCAGGGGTCAGAACAATTTCCTCATCCCCTAAATCCTCTGCCTCAACTTCCGCCCAGTCCTCCTCATCTACTTCATCATCCAATTCGCTCTCCGGGTCCGACCTGTCCAAAAGATCCTCGAAATGGCAAAGAATGTCATCGTCGTAATATTCTTCTCTCACGTTTTATTCCGAAAAATATTCTAGAGTCTTGATCCCCTCCTCTAATTGCTCCTGGGGAAAACTATTCTCCAGCAATTTCTTGTACGCGCCTAGCTTCATAAAATTTCCCTCTAGAATTAAATGAATAATTTTTTCACTATCTGCGTGTTGTTATCGTTTTAGATGTCAAAAGGGGATTGCGCATTTCAATGTCCCCCCGGCACATGTTATTTACACCTTAATTTTACGTAATTGCTCGAGTTTGTGTGTAAGAAATTTGTATATTTTTCACCAAAAAACCACCCCCACTGCCCACAAGGCCAACCTTGGTTCTTCCCGCCAGGCAAAAATTCTCCCCCACAATAGCCACCCGATCAAATCAATCACCACCAAAGAATCTCCGCCATCCAGCAAGGCTGGCGCACTCCTCGCCTCGTGAGGACCTAATCATCCGGCGGAGATTGAACCCCATCAAAGAAATGAACCCGCCCTTGCCCTTCCCCAACACCCCTTCGCCCTTCTTTGCCGTCTTTGC